>PMTB01000208.1 GCA_003167475.1 candidate division FCPU426 bacterium
ATGAGCCGGAAGATGTTGACCGTGAGTGTGTCTTCAGGGCTTTTCTTGGTGACCACAAAATCTTCGGGCGCGTCCTTTACCTGAAGGGTATAAGAGGGGTATTTATCAATACTGGTCTCAACGCTGCCGTTGAATTTGCGGTTTACCGCGTCCTTTAAGAGCCATTTATCCTTATCCCACGTGCCTTCCCTGGCGTCGAGCCGCTCCGTGATATTGAAGTTATTGTCGATGGTCAGTATGCAAACGCCCCGCATCAGGCCTATCAGGCCGTCGAAATATTTTATGTAGAACACTTTGCCTCCGGCGGAGAGTTTTGCAAGGTCCTGGCGTATTTCCGTGGAGGAATTACCCTTTTTTTCTATGAGCACGTCCCGGATATAATTGGCCTTTTCATACGAGCGGGACACAACTGTCTCGTTCAGTACGATGGCGCACAGGCTGATTATAAGCGCCATGCCCAGTACCGGCTTTATCAGCGAATAGAAATTGATGCCCGCCGATTTTATGGCGTTTAATTCATTTGTCCTGTTGAGCTGGCTGAATACATAGAGGATGGACAGGAGCATGGAAAAAGGAAGCGCTTCAGAGGCCAAAAACGGGATCCTGAAAAGAAAGTAGTTTATGACGAGCAGAAGCGACGGTTTGTGCCTGAGCATAAGCGGGGTTTCATCCAGCAGGTTTGAAATGAGTATGAAAAGCACAATAGCCGCCAGTATCATAAAAAAAGATTTCAGTATCTCCTTGAGGATGTATTTATAGAGTATTTTCATTTCAGGGCCGCCTTTTTTTTGAAATAAGGCTTTATTGCCATATAAATGAGCAGGATGACGCCCACACCCGCCAGGAATATATTCGGCATCCAGACGGCCAGAAAATAATTCATCTGGCCCTTATATCCGTAATTTTGGCCCATGGACAGCAGCACATAATATATGAATATCAGCACGAGCGAATAAGCGATCCCGCCTATACGGCCGCCTTTTTTTGTCATAAGGCCCAGGGGGATACCGACTATGGCAAACGCAATGACCGCGAAGGGGATGGAAAACTTTTTGTGGAATTCGATAAAGAGCCAGTTCCTGTCATTCTTGGCGTCTTTACCCTTTTTTATATCGGCCAAGATCTCCTCGCCGGTCATTTCACGGGTACCCTTGATGTCGTCAGGCTCGTTTTTGTTTTTTAGCATGCCTTTGATATCCAGGTCCACGTAATTTGTGTTGAAGAAGATCTGGCTGAGCCTGTCGGGATCGGCATAGGACCCAAGCTGTATCGTGCCGTTCTTCAGTTTCAAAGCAAGCCGGTAGCTTTTTTCGTCGTTAATGATCTCGCCTTCGCGCGAAAGTATGACTTTGGCGGGGGTATTGGGGCTCGTGTTGTCCTTGACGAATACGATCACATTCTTCAAAGTGTCATTTTTGGAGTCTTTATCGCCTATATAAAAAACATAATCGTCAAAATCATTGATAAAGACGTGCTTCTGGACTATTATCCCCGAGCGTTTCTTAAGGATGTCAAAATATATTTTTTTGTATGTGAGGTTGGCGGCGGGGAGGACGTAGTTGTTGAAGAATATCATGACTATGGTGACCGCGATAGCGAGGTATATGGACGGTTTTACGATAGAATTGACGCTTATTCCCGAAGCCTGCATGCCGTGGTATTCATTGTCCTGCACTATCCTGGAGTACGTGAGCAAAATGCCGACCAGGAAAGCCATCGGTACGGTGACCGCCACTGTGGAGGGGAGCAGCATGAAAAGAAGTTCGACAACCCTGAAAATACTTACCCCGTACTCTATGACAAGGTCGCTCATGACGAAAAGGGAGTTCATAACCAGGAAAAAGGTGAAAATGAAAAAACCTATCAAAGACACCATGGAAACTTCCTTTATGATAGCTTTATCAAGAATTTTCATTCAGCTGTTACATCCTTTTCCGATTGAAGGCCCTCGAAATAATCAATATAATATTTTCTCATGCTTATGCCGGGTAATGCAACATCAATTTCCTTCGTGAACAGGCGGTTTTTGAAGAGTTTTGCCATCCTCCAGCTCTCCCACTGGTCGGTGTAGACAAACAGGCAGTTTTGGCCGTGCAGGTTTTTGAAGTCCGCCCAGAACCTGTAATTTTTGTTGGATTCGTGGTTGAGCAGTACAGTGAATTCAGGCTGCCCCTTCATATAAAAGGCAAGCAGGCTGGCCATCTGGTAATGCCTGGAAGATAAGAACACCCTGTCAGCGGGTGGCAGCGCGGCAAGTTCCTGTGAAACCCTGTCCGCAAGTTCTTTATATCCGTATGTTTTTTTCAGGGGATCGTTCTTTTCGGAAAGATTGATGACAGGGTGGACTATCTGTATGAATACAAGGGCGGTAAGCAGAGCGCTCAAAAGCACGGCTCCGAAAGCGGCTGACTTTGAAAAGCGCGCTTTCAGCGAAACAATGTAGGCTGGCGCAAGAAAAAAAAGCGGCAGGAAAGTAAAGGCCGGCCAATTGGCCTCAACCCTGCTTTTAAAGCTTAAGATCAGGAAAGGCGTTATTGACACCCAGAATAATGTGGCAAACGCAAAATCAAGGTTAAACGCGGGTTTCTTCAGGTTCCTGATAAACACGGGCACAAAAAGCAGGAACAGGAAAGGTGAAATAAGCGCGGCCTGGGAGCCAAGGAGCTCAAAGAAATATTTAAGGGTAAAATGGCCGTTTGAACCGCTCCTGATGAAAAGATAATTGACGGTGGCGAAATTGTGGGTAAAATTCCAGTAAATGTACGGAAGGGTGAACATGAACGCAAACAGGGTGAAAAACAGGAATCCTTTAAGGTATTTTCTGAAGGAACCAGTCATCAAAAGGAACGCGGCAACGCCTATATAGACGGTGCCAAAGGTCAGTTTTGACATTATGCCCAGTCCCAACAAAATGCCGGCATTGGTCCAATGCATGATGTTTTCAGGGTTTTTTATGACATAGGTCAGGTTATAAAGGAATAGGGCATAGAAGAAAACCATGACAGTGTCATGCATCATCAGGACTGCGCCAATGGCGTATATAAGCGAGGAGTTTATAAGTATAATGTTTATCAGGTTCTCTTTATCGTCAGTGTCCGATGGCCTGAACCTTTTATATGTGAAATAAGCGCATATCATTGTCGCCATGGATAAAAGCACGGCCCCTAGGCGTATGGTGAAGACAGTGCTGATCTTGGTGAAAAAAGTGAAGATCCAAATGACAAGTGCCACCATGGGCCCCTGTTCATAATAGCCCCAGTCCAAATGCCTGGCCCACTGCCAATAATAAGCCTCATCCCCGAGCAAAGGCACAAAATTGACATAAACCAGCCGGAGCAGGGTAATGACGCCTATAATAATGAAGATCCAATGCCTGTTTTTCATGAAACTCCTTTGAAAGTGATGTATATAATATAAAACAATAAAGGCCGATGGACAAGCGGTTTTTTGTGTATTGGCACTTGTTGGGGCGGCTCGCGCTGCGGGTTTTTGACCATTGGAAATGCCTTAATGATACGTCGTGTGCGGCGCTGACAAGATTTTGCCTCAGAATTTTGCGCTTGTATTATANNCGGATTTATAGGGTTTTCCTGCGTATCCAGGGGGCAATACAAATCTGACACTATTGAATTTTTTATGCAACTTTGCCGAGTTTGTGCTGTCTAAATTAAAGTAAGGGTTCTTTAAAGTTAAAGATTTGCAGTTGATTTCCGATATATAAAATATACCGGCCTTAAGCAAGCCGATATCGCTCTTTGTGCTATTTCCCTAAAAAAGCCCCTGGTTTCCAGGGGCTTTTCTAATTGACAGTTAGCTTTGAGGAGCTCAAGCGACGAAAAACTTACTGTCAATTATACCCGCTCAAGTCCCGTCATTTTTATGACGGGACAAGCGGTATAAATATAACAGGCAGAAGATAGGACATCCGTTTTCGAACAGAGAACACAGAACAAAGAACAATTTAAATTTTTTATGGAAAAATCCATCCTTTCATGCTATTATATATCCCATATGACAAACACAGAAAACAATTTTTATGGCCTGGGGATCGCGCCGGGCCTGATCGAAGTGATAGAGAAGTTTAAGTTTACAACCCCTACGCCCATCCAGTTCAAAGCTATACCCATAGGCATAGACGGCAAGGACATTATAGGGATAGCTCAGACCGGCACGGGCAAGACCCTTGCTTTTGGAATACCCATGGTACAGCGCCTCGCGCTTTCGGCCAAGGGAAAAGGACTTATTGTTGTGCCTACCAGGGAGCTGGCGGTACAGGTAAATGAGACCATTATGAAACTCTCGCCCGCGGTGGGGATGAAAACCGCTGTTTTGATCGGCGGGGAATCCATGTTCCACCAGGTTAACGACTTAAAATCCGGCGCGCGTATTTTGATCGCGACACCGGGGCGCCTTCTGGACCATATCGAGAGGCGCACCACCAGGATAGACGACGTATCCATCCTTATCCTTGACGAAGCCGACAGGATGCTCGACATGGGCTTCATGCCGCAGATAGACAAGATACTCCGCATGATACCAAAGGACAGGCAGACCATGTTATTTTCGGCAACCATGCCTTCGAGCATAGTGTCCATAGCTTCAAATCACATGAAGCTTCCGGTCAGGACCGAGATCGCCCCGCAGGGGACGGCCGCGGACCTGGTTTCCCAGGAAGTGCTTGTCGTAAAAAAAGAACTTAAAGCCACTATGTTGCTTGAACTTCTGAAGAAACATACGGGTTCCATACTGCTGTTTACAAGGACCAAAAGAGGCGCTCACAAAGTGGCCCAGGCCTTAAGGAACGCGAACCACCGCGCAGCGGAAATACACTCGGACCGCACAATGGCCCAGCGCAAGGAAGCCCTTGCCGGGTTTAAATCAGGCAAGCACAGGATACTCGTGGCCACGGATATCGCGGCCAGGGGAATAGACGTCACAGGAATTGAGGTCGTTATCAATTACGATCTGCCTGATGACCCGGAGAATTACGTCCACCGCATCGGCCGCACAGGCAGGGCGGGAATGAGCGGCCACGCCATATCGCTTGCCACCCCGGACCAGCGCGGGGACCTTAAAAACATTGAGAATATTATAAGGACGGTCATCCCCATATCCATGCCGGACAATCTTCCCATCGCCAAGTTTGACGCGGCATTACCGGCGTTTTCCACGGTAAAGAAGATGAAAGGCAGAGGCAGGGGTTGGAGGACCTGAAGACAATTTAAAATTATGGTGCCACTTTCGTGGCGTTATTATAATATGCGAGGAGCCCGCGACGAGCATGGACGATAATTTTTAATTCTCAATTTTGAATTTTTAATTAAGTTTTTTTGCTTCTAAAACATCCGTCACAAACCACGATTTAATGGAGGCTGTATGAAGAATTATGTAAAAACCATCCTTGTACTCGCGTTATTTTTTATTGGTTTAGGCGGAGGATTGCTGCATTACCGCGTGCATTCCATATTCAAACACGGGTATGCCTGGGTGCCGTTTATTTCAGCTATGTTTAGTGTTGTTATTCTGCCGGTAATGTTCTTGTTCAAAAAAACATTCAACTGGGCGTATATACTGAACGGATTCACTGTCATCATCGGGGTAATAACCATGGTGCACTTCTCCATAGAAAAGTCACCCATATTGCCCGACATATTCATGCTGATAGCGAAGTTATATGTGGGCCGGGCTATTTTTTGTGTGGAAGTAATGCATATGGAAAATGAGCCTTTCAAACCGACGCTGTTGCAGTTCATACGTTACCCGCATATGGGTTTCTTTTACCTGCATTTTATCCTGCTTTCCCTTGTGTATTTCCTCGGGAACTTATTGTGGAGGTGATCAAAAATGGATAAATTCAAATTCTTAAAACCGATGTGGTTCGTGATGCATATTATAACCATTGCATTCATGTTCTGGCTGGGGCATATAGTCAAGTTCCAGTAAGTTTTTAAGTTCGGAGTTTTTATGACGAGAGACACCTATCCCACCCCCGGTCCAAACTGACAAAAAACCTGCAAATCACATCTTGTCAATTTTGTATTTATCCGCTATAATTTATAGAAAGACACACGTTTGCATTTAAATAACAGGTACGCTAAAATATACGGAGATAAAATGAAAAAACGTTTTCTGGTCCTCATCGTATTCCTGCTTGCCGCGTCATCGCATGCGGCCAATATCACGATCAACACAAATAATAACCGCGCCGCTATCAGCCCTCTTATTTACGGCACAAACCAGCAGATGGAAGGCGATGAGAACCTGACATGCATGCGTTTGGGCGGCAACAGGATGACCGGTTACAACTGGGAAACAAACGCGTCTAACGCCGGTTCGGACTGGCAGCAGTCCAGCGATAATTTTATGTGCGGCGCTATTGAATATCCGCTTTCCGCCACGGAATGCGCAAATGTGTCGGGAGCCGTGCTGGACCATTTTGTGGATTATAATATTTATCATAACTATAAATCCGTCGTGACCATTCCCATGGCCGGTTATGTCGCGGCTGATGAGAGCGGCACGGTTTCTGTGGCGGAAACAGCGCCGTCTGCCAGGTGGAAACAGGTGGTTAACGCAAAAGGGAGCGCGTTCCAGTACCCGCCCAACCTTGCGGACAATTTTGTATATAATGACGAGGAAGTATGGCACCTCGTTCTGAAATACGGCAACGCG
>PMTB01000099.1 GCA_003167475.1 candidate division FCPU426 bacterium
TCCGGAGCAAGGCGGGATAGAGAGCGTGGTAAAGGGGATTTACAGTAAAATACAGGACAAGGTCGCGCTTAACACGGAAGTAAAAAAAATAGACCTGAAGAACAAAATAGTCTGCCTATCAGGCAACAAGCAGGAGCCTTACAAATCGCTCATCTGCACGCTGCCGCTTAAGGATATGGCAAAGCTTACAGGGGACAGGGAACTTATAAACCTCGGGAGTAAATTAAAGGCGGTCTCCGTATATTCGCTCAACGTGGGGTTCAAGTCAAAAAAGCCCATAAACAAGCACTGGGTATATGTGCCTGAACCGGAATATCCTTTTTACAGGATAGGATTTCCGTCGGAAGTAATGCCAAGCAGCGCGCCTGCGGGCATGAGCTCGGTATTCACGGAAGTATCGTACAACGGCGCCATACCAAAAGGCATAGACGCAAAAATAATCAAAGGACTCCTGGACATGGGGATCATAGCCAATAGAAAAGACATAGTCTTAAAACACCCGATGGTGCTTAAAGATGCGTACGTGATATATGACAAGGAAAGGGAAACCGTCGTGCCGCAAATGAGGAAGAGGCTGGAATCTTTCGGAGTATATACGGCGGGCAGGTGGGGCAGCTGGGAGTACGGGTCAATGGAGGACGCTATTATAGAAGGGTTCGGAGCGGCGGAACGAGTGCGGAATAATTACTAACTAAAACGGAAAAAGCAATGGTCTGTTAGATAATAAATAGTCTTTACATTTTAGGTAAAGTGTTTTATAATGGAGATATTGCATTGAAGATATCATTTAAAACAACGAAGCTTCAAAAAATATTCAATTCTGAAAAAGAATTGAAAAGAGTGTTTGGACAACAACAAGCAGTTAAGATTATGCTGCGAATGGGAGTACTTGTAGCTGCTAACAACTTGAATGACATTTCAACAAATTCGCCTGAAAATAGGCACGAGTTACATGGTGATAGGTCAGGGCAGTTTGCAGTTGATTTAAAACAACCTTATAGGTTAATATTTGAGCCAGCGCACGATCCATTACCGATTAAGGAAGATAAAGGATTGGATCTTGAAAAGATAACAGAAATAATCATTTTAGAAGTGGAGGATTATCACTAATGGCTGAAAAAACAATATATACTTATAACCCTGATTACTGTGCACATCCTGGAGATTATCTCGAAGAAGTTCTTGAAATGCGTGGAATGAAAAAGAGGGATATAGCGGAGAGACTTGATATAACTGTGAAAACAATAAGCCAAATAATAAATCGGAAGGCATATATTACCCCGGAAATGTCTCTTCAATTCGAACGCGTACTTGGTATTTCGGCGAGTATTTGGAACAACATGAGCTCCTCCTACAGGCTTTTCGAAGCAAGGATAGATGAAAATAAGGAACTTGAAAAAAATGTTTCGTGGCTAAAATGCTTTCCCATAAAGGACCTGCAGCATTACGGGTTATTACCGGATTTTGCAAATAAGAAAGATATTTTAGAGGCGTTGCTTGCTTTTTTTGGAGTATCGAGTCCTGAAGTGTGGGACTTGCACTATAAACGAATGCTTAAAAATGTTTGTTGCAAAAAATCCGAAGTCTACCATGACAATATATATCATATGGCCAGTTGGATGAGAGCTGGGGAATTGGCGGCACAAAAGATAACCACGAAACCCTATTCAAAAGATTTGTTAAAAAAACAAATACAAATCATCAGAGGTCTTACTGTTCAAAAAGTTGAAACTTTTGAAAATAAGATGGTAAAGCTTTGTGCTGATGCAGGCGTTGCTTTGGTTTTTGTTCCGGAGTTCGATAAAACACATATTTGGGGAATTACGAAATGGATTGGAACGGATAAAGCAATGATTTTGATGAGCCTAAGATATAAAACAAATGATCACTTTTGGTTTACATTCTTTCATGAAGCGGGTCACATTTTGCTGCATGGGAAGAAGGATATTTTTATTGATAGTAAAAAAACAGATAAGTCTGAGCAGGAAACAAACGCAAATGACTTCTCGGCCAATATTATGATTCCGCAAAATGAATACTTGGAATTTATCAAAATGAATGACTTTTCTCTTTCCGGAATCATCAGGTTTGCTAATAAAACAGGAATACATCCTGGTATCGTGGTAGGCAGGATTCAACACGAAGCGTTAGTAAGTTATAGTGATAACAATCAATTAAAAGTAAAATTTGAATTTAAAAATATGCCGGGGATGTAACCGTGAAAAGAATAATTAGAAAATCTCTTCTTTATAAAACGGCGGTTGAATATGGTGACTATACAATAAATCATGTGGAAGGGTGTTCGCATGGTTGTTTATATCCATGTTATGCCATGATGATGGCAAAGAGGTTTGGTAAGATTAAAACATATGAAGAATGGATAAAACCGAAACTGGTAAATAATGCTTTAGAATTGTTAAAAGCGGAATTGCCGGGACAAAGGGATAAGATTAAGTTTGTTCATATGTGCTTTAGTACTGACCCGTTTATGTATGGGTATAAAGAAATATCCGATCTAACGGTGGAACTCATAAAGACTGTTAATGGATTTGGCATCAAATGCACCGCCCTTTCGAAAGGAATCTTGCCTAAAGAATTGGCAACACTAAGCGAAAATAATGAATATGGCATTACACTGGTATCCTTGGATGAAAGTTTTCGGCAGAAATGGGAGCCGAACTCCGCGCCTTATACTGAAAGAATAAAAAGCCTAAAATACCTTCATGACAATGGCATAAAGACGTGGGTTAGCATAGAACCATACCCGACACCAAACATAATCGAGCAGGATTTTGATGAGATACTCAAGGTTATTGGATTTGTGGATAAGATAATATTTGGAAGATTAAATTATAACAAACTCGTTTCGTCATATAAAAACAGGATTGAATATTATAATGAACTTTCTGATAAGGTTATTGCCTTTTGTAAAAAAAATAAGACCGAATACCATATTAAGGAAGGAACTAAAAACGAGCTGATTGCGGTTTGATTTTTGGTTTGTTCAAGCTTGACTAAACTTAAGGCGGAAAAATGAAAAAAAATATCGCGATTGTAATAACGCGGCTTGACCTTGGCGGGGCGCAGAAAGTCGCCCTTGAGCTGGCCGCAGGGCTGGATAAGAAGAAGTTCAATGTCCACCTTATATGCGGCACGGGCGGGTTCCTTGACGCTGACGCGAAAAACATCAAAGGCATAACCTTGGGTTTTATACCCGAACTTATACACCCCATCCATATTCTGGCGGATTTTATGGCTTATATCAAACTCATACATTATTTTGAGAAAAACCATATAGAACTTGTGCATACGCACTCATCCAAGGCCGGGCTCCTGGGCAGGCTGGCGGCTGCGACCGCGGACAACAAGCCCGTTATTTTTCACACTGTGCACGGTTTCCCATTCCACGAGTATCAGAACCCACTCGCGCGGCTGATGTATATAGGGCTGGAAAGGTTTGCGGGGATATTCACCAAAAAATTCATCGCCGTAGGCGCCGATGTTTTGGAGTACGGTCTCAATAACGGCGTCGGCACGCGGGACAAGTACGCGGTCATAAGGGCCGCTGTGGATGTCATGGAGTTTAAAAAGGCTAAGGCCGACAGGAAAAAATACCTGTCCTCCCTGGGATTAAACCCGGAAGCTTTCACGGTGGGCATGATAGGCAACCTAAAAAAGCAGAAGAACCCGGTGGGTTTCGTGAAGATCGCTAAACTCTCCAACGTTGACAATAAAAACCTCCAGTTTATATTCGCCGGAGGGGGGCCATTGCGGGTAGAGGCGCAGGAACTCATAGATAAGTATAAGCTTGGAGATAGGGTGAAACTGCTGGGCTGGATAAACGAACCGGAAAAAATGCTCAAGTGCATAGACCTTTTCCTTTTGACATCGCTGTGGGAAGGCCTGCCGTGCACCTTGGTGCAGGCCGCGGCTGCGGGAGTGCCGGCGGTGGCAAGCGATATAGCGGGCAACAGCGAGTTTATAAAGCTGGCCAATTCAGGGGAACTGTACCCGCCGAAAGATTATAAAGCGGGGGCGGAAGCGGTTTTAAGGGCGGCAGGTAAAAAGAAAAAGCAAAATATCAAAACATCCGCGTTGAAGAAATTCGACGTGAAGTATATGGTGAAGGAACATGAAAAGTTGTATTTAAAGGAAATGCCTTCCAACAGTCCCGGTCCTAAATGACGCGTAGGGGCGGTGAAGGCCCCGCTTCACACGCCGAAGCTTCAGCGAAGGAGTGAGGGGGCGCCCGCCGCAGGATTTTAGACCAGCCGCGATTAAATACAAACTTTTGTAAACCAAACACCGCCCCTGTACGTCCAATCTTAAAAGAAACTTCACTTTTGACCGCATCTGTGGTATATTTTACAAAAGAAAATCAGGAGGGTGAGAATGAAAAGGATTTTAACCGTTTTTACCGCATTAACGCTTGTTTTTGGTCTGTCAGTGTTTTCTTACGGGGACGTCACTTCAAAGGTCGAAAAACTCATCGATTCAAACCAGTCAAACCTTGACCGTACCTATGCGCCGAGGGACAAAAGGCCGAACCAGATCTCACTGCAGTACGGCACGGCGCTTTTGACGGGATTCAGCTATTCGTACAATTTAAATGAAATGCTCGCGGTAGG
>PMTB01000152.1 GCA_003167475.1 candidate division FCPU426 bacterium
CAGCGGTGGCTTCCGTAATAAAGGATTGCCTTGAAAAAGGCGTGATACAGTCTGCGGAAGGGGTATTATATACCGACGATGCCCTGATACCGGCCAGCATCACGGCATCCCTGATCAGGCGGCTGAATTTTCCGATTGCCATAGCGTGGATAATTACCGACACAAGCGAAGCGTCAAAATTCGAAGAGGGGCTGAAAAAGTACAGCGCAGAACTTGAAGCCGAAGTGAAAAGGAGGATGGCGGACCTGCTTGCCGCGAATATCCAGCTGGAAAAACAATCGCTGGAAAAGGACGCCCTCATAGGGGAACTCAACGCGAGCGAGGAAAAGTTCAGGGCGGCTTTTATGATGAACCCTGATTCGGTCAATATAAGCACGCTTGACGGAAAATCAATCGACTGCAACGACGGGTATGCCAGGACGTCCGGTTACACAAGGGAAGAAACCATCGGAAACACGGCTTCAAGGATGAACATCTGGAAAAACCCTGAGGATAGGCAGAGGCTTATCGCGGGACTTAAGGAAAATGGCTTTGTCAAGAACCTTGAAGCGGAATTTGTAAAGAAGGACGGGAGTTTTTTCTCCGGCATGATGTCGGCCGGGCTGATCAAGATAGGCGGCAAGGACCACATAATAGCCCTAACAAAGGATATCACCGAAAGAAAGCGGATGGAAAGGATACTTGCCGAGAGCGAGAATAAATTCAGGATGGCTTTTTTAACCAGCCCAGATGCGATCATGATAACAAGGCTTAAAGACGAGGTTTTTGTCGAGGTCAATGAGGGGTTCACAAAAGTATCGGGATATACAAGGGAAGAGGCGATCAACAATAACGCCACAAAGATCGGACTTTGGGCCGACCCGGGTTGGCGGGAAAAGGTGACCGCCGAGATGGTGAAAAACGGGTCCGTGAACAATTTGGAACTTGATTTTAAATCCAAAAGCGGGAAGGTTATAACCACGCTTTTTTCTTCGGTAGTGATAGATATTAATAACGAGAAGCATTCCCTTGCGATAGTCAGGGATATTTCGGACCGTAAAAAAATAGAAAAAGTGCTGGCGGAGAGCGAGCAGAAGTTCAGGCTGGCTTTTGACACCAGTCCCGACGCCATAAATATAAACAGGCTCTCCGACGGGCTTTATATCGATTTGAACCAGGGATTTACCAGGCTGACGGGTTTTACGCGGGAGGATGTTGCCGGTAAAACTTCGGCTGAAATAAAGATCTGGGAAAATATGGATGATAGGGCGAAGCTTGTACAGGGCATGAAGGAAAATGGGTTTGTCGACAACCTGGAGGCCGTATTCAGGAGAAAAGACGGCTCGACTACAACGGCGCTGATGTCGGCCAAAACAATGATGATAAACAATGAACCTCACATACTCTCCATCACAAGGGATATCAGCGAAAGAAAAGCAATAGAAAATGCAATTAAGGAGAGCGAGGAAAAGTTCAGGACACTCTCCGAGCAGTCCATGGTGGCCATACTTATTATCCAGGATGATGTCATAAAATATTTGAATAAGGGCCTTCGGGCGCTGTCGGGTTACAGCGGGGAAGAGATACTGTCGTGGGGGCCGGGAGAATTCGCTAAAATGGCCTCCCCGGAATACAGGCAACAGGTGCTGGACCAGGCTGTAAAGAAACAGGCGGCCCGGAAAGACGTTATAAATAATTACACAGTCAAGTTTGTGGTGAAAGACGGGTCTGAGAAATGGGTGAACATATTTTCCAAGACGATCATGTACGGCGGCAAACCGGCGGATATGGTGACACTGGTGGATATCAGTGATATCAAGGAAGCGCAGGAAAAGCTAATGGTGACAGTGGAGGAACTCGAAAGAAGCAACAACGAGCTTGAAAAATTTGCCTATGCCGCGTCGCATGACATGCAGGAGCCGCTGCGCATGGTGTCAAACTACGTGCAGCTGCTAAAACTGAAGTACAAGGGGAAACTTGACGCTGACGCGGATTTTTACATAGACACGGCCGTCAAGGGCGCGGTGCATATGAGCCATCTTATCAACGGGCTCCTGGACCTTTCCAAAATGGGCAGGGTTGAAAAATCGTTTGAGAATGTGGATATGAAGCAAGCTGCGGAAGAGGTAAAAAAGATACTGGAAGAAAAGATAGAAAAGACAAAAGCGAAGATAATAATCGGGGACCTGCCCGCGGTAAAAGCGGACAGGGTACAGATGGTACAACTGCTGCAGAACCTCTTAGCCAACGCGCTAAAGTTCGTTTTCAAGGACCGCAAACCCGTGGTTGAAATAAGCGGCTTTAAGTCGCAGGACCAGTATATATTCTGCATAAAAGACAATGGGATAGGTATAGCACCGAAATATTTCGACAGGATATTCGTGGTTTTCCAGCAGCTCAACACAAAGGATGAATACGAAGGTTCAGGAATAGGCCTGGCCATCTGCAAAAAAATAGTGGAGCACCACAAAGGCAGGATATGGGTGGAGTCAGAGGAAGGCAAAGGCGCGTCGTTTTATTTCACCATCCCGGTGTAGTGAAAGTTGTTTATCGCAGGTAGCGGCGCATATAATGTGCCAAAAGGCCGGGTCCAAAACAAATGTAAAAAGAATCCCAGTAAGCATGCCCGGTTGGAGCGCAGTGGGTCATTTTTTTTTAGAATCTGTAGAGAGGGTGCTTGCTCCCTCTCCCCGCGGGATCCTATGTTTTACGGCCTGCGGTGAGAGGGGGCAAGCACCCTCTCTACAGTGTTATGTATTCAAATCAATACAAGTACAATAATATTATTTGGTATTATTTTATACTTGATTTACCCGGCCTGCTCCGCTATACTTATTAAAACAAGCGAGGTGCCATATGCCGGGCAAGAATGTTACATTTACCATGAAAGTGGACAAGGATGTCAGGGACCTCATGAAGGATTTCTGCAAATCTAGGGGTTTTCTGATGAAGTCCTTCATAGAAAAAGCCATAGTCAGCGAGATCGAAAAGGAAGAACTCAAGGAAGATCTGCTTGCCATACAGAACTACGAGAAGTACGAAAAGGAAACCACCATTCCTTTGGACAAGGTGGCCGAGGAAATTGGCATGCGTTACGGAAAAAAGAAGCATGCATAAGATTGAATTATCTGCGACAGCCTACAAATGGCTGAAAAACCCAAAAGCCCCGGCAGCCGACATGGCGGCCGTTAAGACGAGGATTATGACTTTGTCCGACGACCCAAGGCCGGCCGGTTGCGATAAGATCAAAGGCATGACCGGCAGCTACTTCAGGGTAAGACAGGGGAATTACAGGGTGGTTTATGAGGTCGATGATAAGGCAGGCAGGGTAATAATAGTTTCGATAGGCCACAGGCGGGAGATTTACAGAAAGATGTAAGGCGGTTTTAGGTTATGGATCGTGTAGTCGCGGGCCTACGTCCCATCGGCCCGCGCCTAGATAAGGATTTGATATACGCAAAAGGATTGATTGTCCACACCACTATATAAAACACCGAATTCCCGCAAGCGCACCCCGGTGAAACGTATCCGCCTCCGCTAAAGCTTTGGCGGACAAGGCAGGGTGCGACTACAAAATATTGATTTTGTTCAAAAACATGATAGAATATCGTTAACGAAAATTACAGGAGCCGTTATGAAACTCGACACATCAGCCATGAAAAATATCATCAACCTGGAGCCCAAGAAGGGCGACAAATACAGCCTCTACGAATTCGCGCAGGAAGCCAAGCGCTTCATCCACAGCCACAAGTGGGTGGAAAGGGTCTTCGACGGCTACCTGGTCAAGGGCGTCGACGGCGTCCTGGGCATATTCTACTTCGAGGTCCTGCCGAAATCCAAAAAACTGGACTCGGAAATATGGATAATAGCGGGCGACCTCCCCCCGGCGTATTTTTCTACGGATTACTGCCCAACCCCGATAAACGTCCTGGACAGTTACATTATCGAGATGAGAATGTGGATAAATGCGGTAAAACGAGGGGATCCAGTAGATGAACTGATACCGATAAACGTACCCGCGGAAGCGAAATACGCGCAGATATTGAAGGACAGGATGGATTTTTTGGAGAAGAACGTGGTGAAGGCTTTTAGGGGGTAAATACGTTTTTAAGGGGCAATTAGTGGATCCGGATAAAAAAATATATTCTGATATTGGGGAATTTGAACGGTATATAATTTTGGCATTGTATGATATTACTATTGCATATTTTTTATTCAAAATATATGAATTGGCAGATTTTTTTCTGCTAAATAACAGAATGATTAATGGACTATTTATCACAGGGCTATTCTTAATTTCGATTGGTTTAATATTTGCCGTGATATATAAATACATTTTACATAATATCGGGCTTACGGTAATAAATATTTTGATACTTAATTCAGCCGTGGTAATAATATCCTATATTTTCTGGATTAACAATCAATACGGACGTATAATTATTGGAGAACTAATTTTGGGTTCTTGTTCTGCAACTATTATTGCGTTTTTCTTTTGTTTACTCATATTAAAGTTTGTTAAATTGGGCCTGAAAGATATTGCTTTGATAAGTATCGTATTTACTTTATTGGTCATTTTGTCAGGCGCAGTTTATTTTCAAATAGTATCGAAGGATGCAAAGAAATATATTGAATTGAAGGAATTGAAGAAACCGGGATTGGGAATTGTTGTAGATTATGCCTTTATAAACAAAAACGAAAGAGAGCAAATAAATACAATGTTCTCTTCCTATATTTTGGATAAGTATTTTAATTGGTCAAATATCAACCCAAAGCAGCATTTTGAATCGCACGAAATATTTGGGATTGAAAAGCGGAAAGACTTGATGTTTATCTACGGCTACGTTGATATGCAATCTTATTACACCGATGACAGAAATAATAATAATGGTTGTGGCGGAAGAAACCCAATAGTACTTATTGCCAAACGGCAAAACAACGCCTATGCTATTATTGATTATATAGAACCTAACAACGGTACGGAATATACAAGTTCCATTTCTGTAATGTTCCCACGCAAATACTTTTTTAGGGC
>PMTB01000257.1 GCA_003167475.1 candidate division FCPU426 bacterium
TATAACCGTTCTCATTGTACCTCGTGTTGCTGTTCACGCCTTCATCACCTGTTCCAACTGAAATGGAATCTCCGATTATCTCTATTTTGTGCAAAGGTCTGGGCGACGGCGCAATGGTCGAGAAAGTTTCCCCGGCGGGCGCGTAAAAGCCCTCGAAGTTGGTAACTCCGAAAAGGTTGTCCGTACGCCTTACAAAATTGAGGCTGTGTGTGGTATCGGCCAAGCCGGCCGCCAGCACGTAGACCGTGCTCGTATTCGCCTGCAGTTCCACGAACGCGGAACCGTCGATCGAATACTGATAGGCATCCTGGAAAGCCGAATCCTGGAGTTTGATCCCGACTCCGGTTCCCGTAAAGTTAACGTTTATGTAAACCGATCCCCAGTCCGCCCTGTAATTTGTGCGATCCGACTTGTCCCACCGGCCGTAATAAACTATATTGGGGTCGTCCGGATTGCTTGGAGTTGGAACCGGCGTATTTGTGGCCGTATAAACCGGCCCGCCGGTGGCTGTAGGTGTCGGAGTGTAAGTATATGTCGGCGGAGCGTCAAAGACCTCGACCGCGTCAATATTTATGGTGCCGTTCCATCCTGCGCTGTACCCTCCGATGCCTATCCCTATTTCCCTTATATCCGCAAAATTAGCCCCGCCCCCGGTGTAACCCAGGTTTGAAGGGTCAAGGTACATCGTGTTCCAGCTGTTCTGTGAAAAATTAAGCCATTGCCCGTTTGAATAAACGTTTCCGCTTCCGGTTTTCACATATACAGCTCCTCCTCCGGTTGGAAAACCCGCGGGTATCCATACCCTTGCCGCGATTGATTTGCCGGTTATATTGGTGATTAACGACGGATTTACCCCAATGCTCCCAGAACCTGAAGCCACAAGAGCGCATGTCAAAGCAAGCGAATGAGTTCCGTAATACGCCATGGGTGTTGTGTTGACTGCCGCTGTAATGTTCCCGGCTCTTAAAGTCCATCCCATATTTGTACCGTCTTCCCAGCCATAAATACTGTTATCCGGAATAGCGGCGGTAGGCGTGTTTGTGATGGTAAATGTCGGAGTGATAGTGCCTGTCATTGTAAAGGAATCTGTCGGCCCTCCCGGCGTCCTGGTCGCGGTGAATGTCGGAGAAGGCGTATTTGTTGACGTGGGCGTACCGACGACATATACGTTCACCGAATCAAGATAAACCGAGCCGGTATATAACGCCGACGCGACTATCTTAACTCCCAGCCTTGTGATGTTGGCCGGGTCCGCTCCCGCGGTGTCATAAGCCGGGTTAAGCGGGTCATATGTAAGGCGCGTCCAGCCGCCTTTTGTAATGGTTATAAGCGGCCCGTTCTGCCAGAACATTGTCGCCGTGCTCTGCACAAAAATTTCAGCGCCTCCTCCCGGAAAATCCGAAGGGACCCATAACCACATATCTATGGCCTTGCCGACTATGTTCGTCACTGACGGCGGCGTTACCGATGCCCCTGTCTGCGAAGTCGGAAAAGTTCCGGTAAGCATGATCGAATGCGTGCCGCGGTGTGCCTGCGCCGTTGAAGAAGTTATAACCAGGTTGCCGGCGAGGTCATTGGCCCAGCCCATAACAGTGCCATCCTCAAAGGGATAAACGGCCGTGTCCGCAATAACAGCGGTTGCGGCGGTAGTGGCGGTCGCCCCGGGTGCTGAAGGCGAAGACTGCTTTTTGCATGAAATGGCCAGGATTAACATTACCAGCGAGATAAACACCGCTATCAAAACTTTTTTCATGATAAAACCTCCTGAATTTATACGCGTTCTTTTAAACGCGATTTGCTTTTGATTATTTCCGAGAGCCTCAAAGTTATTTTTTCATGGCCGCTGTAAAGAGTCATAATAAAACATTTCAGCCAAAAAGTAAAGAATAAAGGTTTATCGATAAACCAAAAACCGTTTAAAACAAAAGTTTTCATATAAATCTTTTGAAAAGCACGAAATTTCGGGTTTTAATACTCAAAAATTTGTCGGCCGTTTGACCGTATAATAAAGCGGGCGTTGCGGCCTTTGGCGCATGATATGCGCCTCTACAAGGTCATTTGACTGAATATAATTAAGAGCACCGTAAAACCCTTCTACTCTCAACTATCTACTATCTAATGACTTTGACCTCTACTTAAGCTGCGCCACCCAAAGGCCGTACTCATCAACCAGCGACATCTTCCAAAAATCGCGCCATGATATATACGCCAGCACGTGGCCGTTGGCCGACCAGGTCGGGGACTGCCCGTAGAACTCATACGGCAGCAGGTCCCACTTTTCGCCGCCTATGGCATGAACTATTTTCACCACGGTTATGTCGGGCTGGAAATATATGACGTGATACGTCTCGTCAAAAGCAAGCTTTGTCCCCTGGTCGTTCCACGACATATGATTGATCATTTTTCTTGCCGTATAAAGGTCCATGGGGTTTGTGCCGTCATTATTTACAACCCAGAGTTCCTCGGTATTCGGATTGGCGCCGAAGAACAGTTCCTTAAAAACATCCCACCATACCGACGATACATTTGTTTTCTTCACAATAAAAGCGATGCGCTTCGATGTAGAATCCCACTCCAACTCGGATATTTTATGCTTTGTGGTATATATGCGTGTTTTGAACTTACCGTCCTTATCCAGCCTCCACATGGAACTGTCTTCTTTATAATTCGCCGCTGTCACAACTGACGAACCGTCGTAGGACCATTTGGGCTGGGCCAGGTTCTCACAGACCTCTTCGAATATCTGCTTGTTCTTCCTGCCGTTGGGTTTGATGGTGAATATGCGCCAAATGGTTCCGGACTCCGTGTATTGCAGTGTTATCTGTTTCTTTTTTTCAGTGAGCCAATAAGGCGAAGGCGTGAGTGTTCCGCGGCCCAATTCTTTCTGGTCCGTGGCGCTGGCGTTCATTATGATGAGCTTCCCTTTTTTCAGGTATATGACCTTGCTTTCGGCCGCGTTCCACAACGGGAAAAGGGCCTTATCCCGGGCATTGTGTATGTTAAGTTCATGGGAATGCTTGCCGTCTATATCCGCTATCTTCAGGTATGTATAACTGTCCGTCTTGCTGCAATACAGCAGTTTGTCGCCATTTGGCGACCACAGCGGCATGACTTTCTCGTCGCCTTTTGTGACCTTGCCCATGGTCTGTTCCTTCGTATCCGACGACCAGACATTATAAACGCCCTTTTTGTTCGCGGCGTCGAAACAGAATGATTTCCCGTCAGGCGACCAGGCGGTCTTGTGTGTCAAAGGCTTGCAGTCCATATCAATGACCTTATTGATATCGGCCACAACCAGTTTTGGTTTTCCAACCGGCTCGTTTTCCTTGTCAAGTTCCGCCCTTTTCTTTGCTTTATAATTTACCAGTTCATCCTGGGTCATGTCAGCTTCTTTTTCTTTCTCGGCTTTTTCTTCCTTGCTCAGTTCTTTTTCCATCAAAGTCAGGGTCAATGATACTCCCCAAATATTCCTTGGTCCATCCTCCGTATCACTGCCGCTGAATATCAGGAAATTGCCCTTATTGTTGAACAAAGGCGGGTCAAGGTATTTGGGCAGCTTGATATCTTCCGAGGCTTCCTTCTCCGCCGAGGTCTCGGCCTTATCCGCTTTTTTCTCCGCGAGGTTCGCTTCCGCCTGCTTTTTGTTTTCCTTGCCTATCACCGGCATGGAAAGCGATATGCCGCTTTCCGAAGCTTCCTGGCTCCGGTCGGGAGGCAGCGTGTTGATGCCCCTTGACAGGGAATTGATTACATTAACCGTGCTCTCGTTCTTATTTTTTCCCGAAAGGTTATAAGCAAACGACCAGGAATCTCCTGACCATGTCAGATTAACCGGAAGTGTCTTATATGTAGGCGATATTTTCCCGTAAAGTGCCACATCAACCGGCTTGGAGAAAAAGATTGTGGAAGCGTACGCGAGTATGGCAAGAAAAATAACCGCGATGGTTATTATCCCCCTCATCCTCCACATGGACCTGTCGTCGCCGGCTATCGGGTCTTTTGTGACGGACATTATTACAAGGACAAGCGCGGCCGCCGCGAACAGGAAAGACGGCACCACAAGGTAAAAATTAAACGCGAGCGCGGCCGCCACAGCGAGAACAAACGCTATGAGCAGCTGAATATCGGCGACTATCTGCCCCCTGTTTTTTCTGATGTAAAGTATTATACGCACCAACCCGGCAATTAAAACCACGACAAGCGCCAGCGCAACGACGAGTTCATTCAGCGGCAATCCGAAAGGCTTCCTGAAGATCTCAACTATGAACAGGACCATAAGCGCGGCAAAGACACCGGCAAGTATTATCTTCGTAAGGGTCCCTATACCCTCTTCCTTTGTAAACTTTTTTCCTATATAAATATCCAATAAAGCCGCCAAAATCAACGCAAACATCCCTGACGCGGCGGGTATGGGCGACAGAATCTGGCCCCTGAACCCGAGGAACATACCGACAAGTCCCGCAAAAATAAATACAAACTGTAAAGCCCTGTTCATGGTCTGGGAATCTATAAATGAAGCCTTCAGCGCGCCTTTCATGTCCTGCGGCCCTTCTTCCCCGGCCGGCTCAACAGGCGCATCCGCGCCGGGCTGCCCCTCGGCGGGCGCGGCATTTTTCTGCTCCGCCGCTGCCATGGGATTGGGGGTTATATCTTTGGGGCTATCTTTCTTTTCATTTTGATTCTCAGCCATCATCAGCCTCCCGTTATTTATAAGTAAATATATTTTTATATGTTTTTAAATATAAAAAAACTGGCGTTCCCCGCCAATCTTTTCATTTCATTTTATACTGCATCACCATGGAACTGCTCTGCGGGCTTAAGTCCGCTATCTTTGAATCAAGCCACGGTCCGAAACCCTGCTTTTTTCTCTCGGAGATTACCATGGGCCTGCCTTTTACCCCTATCATGTCGGCGGCGCCGAGTATAGCGTCGTCTATGTTCCCTGTTTCGTCCACGAGCCCAAGCTCTTTGGCGCGGCGTCCGGTGAATATCCTTCCGTCGGCAATATTGGCCAGCATATATTCCTTGACCAGGCGCGCGCGTTTTAAGTCACTTTTTTCCTTTATTCCAAAAGCCGCGGCAAGCCTGTCGCAGCGCACCGATATGACGTCGTCGACAAACTGGTTTAAAACGTCCTTTATCATATCCCCCATCAGGAGCTTGTCGTCCGCGTTCACCGGACGTGAAAATGACCCTGTGTCCTTGTATTTTCCGCTTTTTATGGTTGTGAAATTAACCCCGACCTTGCCGAGTAATTTCTCGGCATTCATGAAATTAATGATCACGCCGATAGAACCCGTAATGGTGCCCGGATTGGCGTAAATTTTATCCGCAGCCGATGATATGTAGTAAGCGCCGGAGGCCGCCACGTCCGACATGGAAACCACGACTTTTTTGCCTTCTTTCCTTATCTTTTTGACCAGCGAATAAACTTCCTGGGATGCGGCGACACCGCCGCCCGGGCTGTTGACCCTGAGCACTATGGCTTTGACAGTGGACATGTCGTTATACTCGTTCAAAAGTTCCATGATATGGGTTGTGTCGGATATCTCGCCGTTAATATTGACAAGGGCGATCTTATTGAGCATGGCAGAACCGGACCTGGCCTTGCCGCACCCGGATATCAGGACAGCAAGAAAAACAGAGATAAATACGGACATAGCAAAAAAGATAACATGTTTTCGCAAAATAAAACTCCTTATAAAAAACGAGGATATAAAGCAGTAAAATTAAAAATATGCTTTATTTTAATAGTTTTTATGGAATTAGTCAAGATATTTTGGGGCAAATGAAGGTTATATTTTCCGACGCGATTTTGTGTTTTGTAGTCGCACCCCTTCGATCCACCGGGGTGCGCCTAGATGCGGACTTGATAGGCACAAGCGCGCGACAGTTCGCGCGAGTAAGTAATCCGTATTAACCGTAAAAACACCTTGACACTTGCAGGAAATGTAATAAAATCATTAAGTTAAATTAAAGCAAGCACTATGCGGGCGCGTAGCTCAGTTGGTTAGAGCGCTTCCTTGACACGGAAGAGGTCGCTGGTTCGAATACAGTCGTGCCTACCATATCTACATCATAATAAATGGCTTAATTACTCACTCTCGATA
>PMTB01000127.1 GCA_003167475.1 candidate division FCPU426 bacterium
AGGCATTCCCGGAGTACGGGCCGGAAAGAATGGGGGCCCCTGTCGCGGCGTTTGACAGGATCGCTTCGAAGGAAATCACGATCCACTCGCCGGTCTTAAAGCCGGATGTGGTCCTTATCCTCGATGAGACACTCACAGAATCGGTAAACATGACACACGGTTTATCCGAGGAAACAGGCGTCCTCATCGTAAACACCCCTTACTCAAAGGAAGAAGTGCAGTCAAGGGTGAAATGGAACGGCAAGAAACTAATCACGATAGACGCTTCAAAAATAGCCCAGATCCATATCGGAAAAGCCATCCCCAACACGCCCATGATAGGCGCACTGCTCGGGGCCGTTGACATACTTCCGCTGGAAGCATTCATGGAAGACACAAAGAAAAAACTCGAGAAAAAATTCAAGTCAAAACCCGAAGTAATCGAAGGCAACCTGAAAGCTATAAGAGCGGCTTATGAGGAGGTAAAGAAATCATGACAACAACAAAAAAACCCGATCTAAAGGTATGGAAAGATATACCCCTCGGCGGCGTGGTGGAGAGCGGAACTTCCGAGCACTTCCACACAGGCGGCTGGAGAAGCAAAGTTCCCGTATGGCAGAAACAGAACTGCATACAGTGCATGACATGCTGGGCGTTCTGTCCGGATAACGCCATAAAGGTGGTTGACGGCGCCAAAGGCAAAGAACGCGGCGAGTTTGACTATGATTTCTGCAAAGGCTGCGGCATATGCCCGGAAGAATGCCCGCAGAACAACAAGATCTTTAAGGAACTTAAGGCAAAAGACGCGAACCTGAAAGGATCCCCGTCAACATTTACAGGGACCCCCGGGTTTAACGAGAAGGCTGCAATATTGTTTGTCGGGCTTAAAGAAGCCAAAGACAAATTCAATATAAAGTAACGGAGGAAAACATATAATGGAGAAAACAATCACGGCAAGGACCGGAAATGAAGCCATGGCGGAAGCCATGCGCCAGATAAACCCGGATGTCTGCGCGGCTTATCCCATAACGCCGGCCACGGAAATAATGCAGATATTCGCAGGTTTTGTAAATGACGGAAAGGTGAAGACAAACCTGATCACTGTTGAATCGGAGCACTCGGCAATGAGCGCCTGCATAGGCTCGGCTGCTGCGGGCGCCCGCACCATGACGGCGACGTCGTCACAGGGCCTGGCACTGATGCACGAGATTCTTTTTATAGCATCCGGCATAAGGCTCCCGATAGTAATGGCTGACGTAAACCGCGCTTTATCGGCGCCTATCAATATCCATTGCGACCACTCGGACACAATGGCTGAAAGGGATTCGGGTTGGATACAGATTTTTTCCGAGAACACCCAGGAAGCGTATGATTCTATGCTTCAGGCCAACAGGATCGCAGAACACAAGGATGTTCAAACGCCCGTTATGGTCACCACGGACGGATTTATCATAAGCCACGGCATGGAAAGGCTGGAAATGTATCCGGACGCCGAAGTACAAAAATTTGTCGGAGAATATAAGGCACAGTACACGGTACTGGATACCGACCATCCGATAACAGTAGGCTCGCTGGTTTTGACCGATTATTACCTGGAATACAAAAAAGCGCAGCACGAAGCGATGAAAACCGCGAAAAGGGTGATCCTGGAAGTCGGAAAAGAATTCGGAAAGACATTCGGAAAAGAATACGGTTTGATCGAAACATACAAGACCGATGACGCCGACTTTATCATAGTGGTCATGGGTTCGACAGCCGGAACCACCAAGGCCGCTATCGAGGAACTCAGGCAGGAAGGCATCAAAGCCGGATTGCTGAAGATCAGGGTATTCAGGCCTTTCCCGGCCGAGGAAATAGCGGCAGTATTGTCCAAGGCAAAAGCCGTGGCTGTGCTTGACAGGTGCGAATCAATGTCAAACCAGGCCGGGCCGGTAGCCGTGGAAGTGAAATCCGGATTGTACGACGCGGGTGTTAAAGTGCCCCTTGCGAGCTATATATACGGTCTCGGCGGAAGGGAAATATACATAGAGGACCTGAAGAATGTTTACAGGGAACTGAAGAATATCTCTGAAGGAAAGTCCAAACCTGAACAGGCTAAGTACATCGGCCTGAAAGAATAAGGAGGCTAAAAATATGTCATCACCAAAACAAGCAGCAGCAGTTGAAAATAAATTAAACGGCGGCCACAGGGCATGCGCCGGATGCGGTTTCCCCATAGCTATAAAGGAAGTCCTTTCGTCATGCAAGGACCCCATTGTGGTGGTCAGTGCGACAGGATGCCTGGAAGTTACGACGACCATATATCCTTATTCAGCCTGGAAGGTGCCTTTCCTTCACAATGCTTTTGAGAACGCGGGCGCAACATGCTCGGGTGTAGAGGGCGCGTATCAGTCACTGAAAAAACAGGGTAAGATCACAAAAAATATCAAGTTTGTCGCTTTCGGAGGCGACGGCGGAACGTACGACATAGGCCTTCAGTCATTGTCGGGCGCCATGGAACGCGGGCATGACATGCTTTATGTCTGCAATAACAACGAAGCGTACATGAACACCGGGGTCCAGCGCTCGTCAGCCACCCCCAAAGGCACAAGCACGACGACATCTCCCGCCGGAAAAGTCATAAACGGCAAGCAGCAGAACCCGAAGGACCTGACCGAGATAATGGTGGCCCACAACATCCCTTATGTGGCCCAGACTACGGTCGGAATGTGGCCGGATGCTACCAAAAAGTTTGAAAAAGCATTCTCAATAACCGGCGCCAAGTTCGTAAATATCTATGCGCCGTGTATCCCGGGATGGGGATATGACAATTCACAGACAATAAAGATCTCAAAGCTTGTTGCCGACACCTGCATGTTCCCGATATATGAAGTGGAGAACGGCAAGTACAAGATAAATTATAAACCGAGCACCAAACTGCCCATCACGGAATTTTACAAGACACAGACAAGGTTCAAAGCCCTGCTCAAAGACGAGGCCGCAATCGCCTCTATCCAGGCGTATTATGACGCCAAATGGGCAAGGCTGCTCCTGATGGAAGAAGCGACAAACAAGGCTTAAGAGCCTTTAAAGATGTGTTACCCCTTGTTATACCGCAGAAGCCCGGGTGCGAACCCGGGCTTCTGCATTTCGATGGTTGTTAGCTTTGAGGAGCTACCGCGACGAAAAGCTTACAACCATCGATACCCGCTCAAGTCCCGGCGCTACTGCGACGGGACAAGCGGTATGGCCTTAATTTTTATGAGCTTGAGCTCATAAAAATTAAATTATCCATTAAAGCTCTTATGGATGAAGGCAAGCCGGTTTTTGTAGAGAGGGGGCTTGTCCCCCTCTCTAACACAGTGCTTTCGTTTTTCACCCTTCACTGTTTTAGAAGGGGACGAGCCCCTTCTCTACAAATGCCGTTTTTAATATTAAACTGACAGGAGGTGTTTCATGAAAAAACTCATCATCGCCTTACTGCCTTTACTGCTGCTCTCATCATGCCTTTCCATCCCTTACATCAAAGACGCCCGCATCGAGACCACCGACGGCCTTAAGGTTTACGGCCACGCTGACTACGACTCTTACTCCACCAAAGACAAAAAGATCGGCATGGACATATACCTTGGCGCGAAATACGGAAACGGCTTTTTTGAGGCCGGCGCCGAGACCGACCTGGCCCTGCTTATGGATATAAATACTTATTTAAAGATAAAAATCCTGGATGACGACGGCTGGAGCATAGCCGCCTGCGGTTTCGCGGATCCCAGGTTTGTCGCGCAATTGTACGAGTATGGCGGTCTTGCTTTGTTCTCAAAGAGCTGGGGAAACGTTTCTCTTACGGCCATAGGAGGCTACAGCAAGGTTAAGAATGAATATGTTTACTCAAAGCAGTTTTACAATTACGGACTCGGGGATTTTCCGGGCGATGTCGACTTTATGAACCTTGGAGCCACGATTGCGATAGGGGATTTTTCGCTTAATTTTCTTTACAAAAAAGGCTTGAGGGCGGCAGAAAGGTCGGCTTTTTCCGGCCTAAAACCCGATAATCCGGACACAATGCTCTTTTCCATCGGCCTTGACGTGCCGAACCGCGAAAAAGGCCCAATTGAAACCGATAAGGACCCAAAAGTGGAGATACCTGTCAATGATAATCTTTAATTATTTAGCCCGGCTTAAATAAATATCAAAAAAGGCCCAAAAAAATATTGACAAATTGTTTGCATTGTTATATAAATATTACTACATTAAAAGGATTTTTTATCAGAGATTGCTTGAAACACAGATAAATTTAAGGCCCGAGAGGGCCTTTAATGATAAATGGAATTAAATTTGTCGGGGGTGAGTTAGAATTGAAAAACCTCGGAAGGCACATCCTGGTCGAGTTTTACGGATGTAACAAATCGAAACTGGATGATCTGAAATTTGTGGAACGCACCATGGTTGGCGCCGCTGAGTACTCGAAAGCTACGGTTGTGGACGAGGTTTTTCACAAGTTCAACCCGCACGGCATAAGCGGGGTCGTTGTCATACAGGAGTCGCACCTTACGATACACACCTGGCCGGAATACGGCTACGCCGCGGTCGACGTTTTCACATGCGGACACACAGTGGATCCCTGGGACGCGTTCTTCTACCTGAACAGGGAATTTGAGGCAGAGTCAAACACCACTATGGAACTTAAAAGGGGCCTGCTGGACCTTCCGAATTTGAAAGTGAAGACTACCGCTTAAGTTTTTCAAAAACCAACGAGGTGATTTACAAGTGGATGCCAAGAGGAAAAAAGAACTAAAAGAGATCCTGGTCGAGATGAAAAACGATAAAATCGCCGAGATCAGGCAGAATAAGGACGAAATGACGAGCGCCGACGGCTACCAGAACGACGCCCAGGATTTCGCCGACACGGCGACCAATATTTACGACAAAGAACTGCACCAGGACCTCACTGAAAAAAACAAGAAACTTTTGATGGATATAGAGGAAGCGCTGTCAAAGATAGAGGAAGGAAGGTTCGGCAAGTGCGACAAATGCGGCAAGGATATCAGCATAGAGCGCCTTAAAGCCATACCTTTCTCAAAGAACTGCATAAAGTGCCAGACCGGCGCCGAGAAGAAATAGGCTATTATATTTCCGGGAGGTTTTTTTAATTCTTCTGATACCGCAAAAGAAGGCTTAGAAAATCTCCCGGAATTTTTTTTGTCCGGTTTAATAGTACACGGGTTAAATTCCCCGCCGCTTGCCGCGTTAGAACAAAGGCCGCAACCTAAAGGTTGCGGATTTTGTAAGTAAGGCAAGGTTAATAAACCGACAGTTTCGCCGCGGAGATGCTTTATTCCAAAAACAGGATGGCTGAAATGATAATTACAAGCGGAAAATACAGGGGAATACCCATCAGCGCGCCCAAGGGGGATTCAACAAGACCGACTTTGGCCAAGACCCGGCAGGCGATATTTAATATGATCAGGCCATATATCGGCGACCGGTTGGTTTTTGATTTCTTCTCCGGAACAGGGGCGTTGGGATTTGAGGCCTTGAGCAACGGCGCTATGAGGGTTTACTTTGTCGACAAGCTTCAGGGCGACATCCTTGAAAAGAACGCGGAAAAACTTAAGGTTGAAAAAGGTTCCTACGGGTTCATCAGAGGGGATTTTAAGGACGCCTGTGAAACTTTCAAAAACATGAAGTTAAAGGCCGGCCTTATATTCGCGGACCCGCCTTACAATAAAGGATATATAAAAATCCTCTTGCAAAGCATACTTGTTAATGATATTTTAGAAGATGACGGCCTTGTAGTCCTTGAGCTTCATCTGGACGAAAAACGCGGGATAGAGGGCGGGCTGGAGCAATGGAACGTCATGAAAGAGAAAAAATACGGCGATACTTTTGTTTTATGCCTGAAAAAGAGGGAGGTTGCAAATGGTTGACGCGGCAGTTTTAAAACAGCAGCAGTTTTTCAAGGCTTTCAGCGAAGCAGAACTCAAGGTGCTCTCCGAAAGGCTTAACTTAAGCGATTACGAACCCCAGGCAACTATTTTTAACGAGAACCAGATAGGCGACGACTCCATGTACATCATAGTCCAGGGCGCCGTAAAGATCGTAAAGAAAAACAAGACAGAGGAGATATTCCTAGCGAATTTGAGGGACGGGGATTGTTTCGGGGAGATGTCCATGCTGTATCCGGCCCCCAGGTCGGCTTCAGCCGTTACCATCAAACCCTCCAAGTTAATACGCCTCACAGACAGGGATTACAATGATTTTAAGAAAACCCAGCCGTCCATAGTGGTCAAACTCAACGAGATATTTATAAAGACGCTTGTTACGCGCCTGCGCGAGGCGGACAAAAGGCTTGTTAAGGAAGGGTCGGGAATCGGTGCGCTCTGATTTTTTTACAATATTGCTAAAGTGGCTGGTAAATACAGCCGTGCTTTTTGTCATAGTAAAGACGGTCAAGGGTTTGAGTGTCAGCGCGACAGGAATGGAAGGCGTCCTGACGCTGGCCGCGGCCGCGGCAGTGATTGGATTGCTGAATGCGTTTATAAGGCCCTTAATTATTTTGTTGACTTTACCGCTGAATGTATTATCATTTGGACTATTCACTTTGGTGATAAACGCGGTTGTTTTCTTTATGACAGGCTGGCTGATCAGGGGCTTTGAGGTAAAAAGTTTCTGGGGAGCGCTGACAGGTTCGCTGCTTTACTCGGTGATCACGATGGTCACCGGTTTTTTTATGAGGTCCCAGGGCCAGCAGGGCAGGGAAAGCATAAAGGCGGAATACAAAGTAATAAAGTAAATATACGCAATAGATGCGAGGATGGCGAAATTGGTAGACGCACTAGCNNAAATTTTCCCCGGGGAAAATTTTGGTCTAGTATAAAATCCATGTGATAATATATAATTATCACATGGATTTTATACGGTCAAATTTCGACTCTCGACTATCGAACGCTTGGTTAGTCTCTCAGAAGGAAGTTGTATTGTCTTTGTTCCGGGTTTAAACCAAGCTGTTGGCCTTCTCCGTAACGTTCGATAGTCGAGAGTCGAGATTTGATCAGCAAGCTTGGAAGGTATTATAGAAAGTCGTAGGATCAGCAAGCTTGGAAGGTATTATAGAATCCCCACCCAACTTTTCCCTTCCCGCTATTCCTTTTTATGGTATAATTTCGTGGTTATGTTGTACCACAAAACCCAGGGAGAACAAATAAAATGGCTAAAAAAGCAAAAGCAAAATCCAAAAAGCTCGTCATCGGCATAGACCTCGGCGGCACCAATGTTATGGCTGCCCTCGTCGACACTTCCGGCAAGGTTAAGTCCTACGTTCATTTCCCGACAGAGGCCCAGCAGGGGCCCGAGCATGTAATAAAGAACATCGCCGACAATGTGAAGGCTTTGGTCAAAAAATCCGGCCTTACCATGAAAGATATATGGCGCGTAGGTATCGGCTCTCCCGGGCCCATGGACTCCAAAAAAGGCATTATAATCGGGGCTGTCAACCTTCCGGGTTGGAAGCGCGTCACCCTCAAGGCTGACCTTGAGAAGCTGCTTGGAGTGGGGGTTGGGGTCGATAATGACGCCAAT
The DNA here is from genome assembly GCA_003167475.1 of candidate division FCPU426 bacterium. Classification (GTDB taxonomy): domain Bacteria; phylum Oederibacteriota; class PGYV01; order PGYV01; family Palsa-1178; genus PALSA-1178. The sequence goes on from PMTB01000127.1 coordinate 7,537, forward strand.
TGCGCGGCCTATGGCGAGCAGTGGGCCGGCGCGGCCAAAGGAGCTTCTAATGTGGTCGGAATAACCCTTGGGACGGGCGTAGGGGGCGGTATTATCATCGATGGCAGGCTCGTCAGGGGGGCAAACTATAACGCGGCCGAGATAGGCCATACATCGCTAAATCCGGACGGTAGGCTTTGCAAATGCGGGGCAAAGGGATGCTTTGAACAGTACGCATCCGCCTCGGCAATAGCCGAATCCGCCCGCGAAGCGATACGAAAAGGCGCAAGCTCCATGATGACCGAACTGGTTAAAGGTGACCTTTCGAAGATAACCTCGAAGACAGTATTTGAAGCCATGACGCAAAATGACAAAACCGCCATAGCGGTTTGGAATGAATTCATAAAGTACCTCGCGGCCGGGGTCGGAAACCAGATAAACGGCCTTAACCCGGAAGTGGTTGTGATCGCGGGAGGGGTAATCAATGCCGGAGAAAAACTCTTCACTCCTTTAAGGGAAGCCGTAAGAAAACAGACATTCGCCCTGACATTTTCGGCGGCAAAAATAGTCCCCGCGAAACTCGGTGAGCTCGCGGGCGCGATAGGCGCGGCCGGCGTTGTCATAAACGAAGGCGAATTTTACAACCTTAAATGAATTTAAAAAAGCCGCTGGACCTTTTAATAAACAATATTGTGAATTTCATTGTTTTTTTTATCCCCGTGGTATTTTATCAGCCCTCGCTGGACCCGTTCGGGCCGCCTGAGATGATGCTGGCCAGGGTTTTCCTGCCTACGCTGCTTATTCTTTACATCATCCGGTCATTTCACAACGAGCGGCTGGTCTTCAAATCCAACCCTGTGTTTTTACCCGTTGCCGGATACCTGCTCGTCACTTTTATTTCCGTATTTGCTTCTATCAACCCATCAGTAAGCCTTAAATACGCCGTGGAACTGGGCGTAATGGCCTTTGGCTCTTATCTTATATACGCCATATCCGGGGTCAAAGGCATAAAACGGATCGTCTTTATGATTGTGTTTTCGCACACGCTAATGGCGCTTTACGGCATTGCCCAGCATTTTGGGGCGGATATTTTCCAGTGGAGCACGGATTTTGCCGGCAGGCCGCTTGGCACCATAGGGAACCCGGATTTTTTTGCGGGCGAGCTGCTTGTCTCTTTCTTCATCCTGCTTTCTTACGCGGTTTTTGAAAAAAGGTTCAGATTATTGGCCGTCGTTGCGCTCGCCATACACGCGCTTTGTATTTATTACACGAGGGTCGCGGGCGCTTTCATCGGGCTGGTTTTTGGATCGCTGGCATTTATTATTATAATCGCTGTTATAAAACACGGGGAGATAGCTGGGTTCATATCGAAAAACAGGAAAAAGGCGGTTGCGGCTTTACTGCTGGTTATAATCGTCCTTGGGGCGTTTACGCCTTTTATGGCCGGGAAGATTAAAGGTTTTGCGGGTGAAAAGGGTCGCTCTCTGAAGCACAGGCTTATCATGTGGGAATCAAGCCTGCTCATGATCAAAGAGTCGCCCGTGCTCGGCAAGGGTATAGGCAGTTTCAGGATGAACTATCCTCATTACCAGGGTATCTTATTGAACGACCCAAAGAACTTTGGTTATGATTATGTTGTCACGTGGATGCCGCATGAACAGTATCTGCTGATAGCTTCCGAGACCGGGTTACTGGGGCTTGGTTTGTTCCTTCTGGCTGTATTTGCCTTTTATAAGCTGACTGAGGGTATCATTAGTTCTTCAAGGTCTGGTTATATTACCGTCGGTTTTGCGTCGTCCATGGCGGCTCTGCTCGGCGCTTCCTTGTTCAATACATTTTATAATATACCGGCGACAACTTTCATGTTTTTTCTTATTCTGTTTTGCCAGCAGGCTTTTGCCCAAAGCCGGGCCGGATATGTGCCGAAAAGTAATATTGCCAGGGCGCTTTTGGCGGCAGCTATTTTATTATTGTTTGTCCTGATCAATGGCGACGCCAGGACACTGGCCGCGAATATGTATCTGAAAAAAGCGGATTCGTTCTCAAAGCGGGACATGATGGCCCAGGCCATAGATTATTACGAGCGCGTCATATCCTTAAATCCCGTGGAACTGTGCCCGCAGACCGATGTGGCGCAGTATTATTACGCCGCGGAAGCTTACAGGAAGACAGGCAACCTGGTAAAGGCCGAACAGTATTACAGAAAGGACCTTTTGCTTAACCCGTACTGCCCTGAGGTAAACAACATGCTCGGCGCCGTAACAGGGCAGCTGGGCAATCCGGATGAATCAATAAGGCTGCTTGAAAAGGCGGTCTTTGCGGCGCCGCATTATGACGCGGCTTATACAAACCTGGCGACAGCATACATGTCCAAAAATGACCATGAAGGCGCCAGGCGTACGCTGAAAAAATTCATTGAAAAAAACGGGTCAAAACCCGAATTTGAAAATATGTTGAAGGCAGTTGACGCCGCTGATAAGGCGGGGAAGAGGTAAAATGGACCGTCGAAAAGCCATCAATTCAGCCGTTAAGTTTCTTTTGTTGGCCGGTATACTGGCGCTTTATCTGTACGCCATGCCGCCGGTATTTAAGAATAATGATTCGCCGGAGACCACTGCCGCGGCTTACACCCTGGGTATAGGGCATCCGCCCGGTTATCCTCTTTATGCCATGGCCGCTAAGATATGTATCCTTGTGCCGCTGGCAAACCCGGCTTACAGGGTCAACTTTTTTGCCGTGCTTCTTTCCATGCTGGTGCTTGTCATGACTTATTTCATATGCATGCGCCTTATTAAGGCCATAAATCCTGCCTCAGCGCCGGATCCGGCGGAAGATGATACGAATTCATGGACCTCGGTATTTACCTGCCTGATACTCGCCTTAAGTTATATATTTTGGAACCAGGCTATGGACTCAAAAGGCGGTATATATATCCTCAATCTGCTGTTCTTATCGGTTATGATATATATTGCCGTCATACTGCTCGAAAGATTCCAGCCGAAATATATTTACCTGCTTTCATATGTTTTTGGATTGTCGCTGACAAACCATTGGCCGAGCGCTATTATCCTCGCTCCTGTTTTTGCCTGTTTATTTATCCTCTATTTTAAGAGGTTAAAGCCCGTAAGATGGCTTTATACCGCTGTTTTCTTCATTGCGGGTGTAAGCGCCTATATTTATCTGCCGCTAAGGGCGCATAACGCGCCCGTGTTGAACTGGGGGAATCCTTCCGGACTGAAAGAAATGATATGGGTTATACTCAGGAAGGCGTATGTATACCCGGTTAAAGCCGCTGTGGAGGTGTATTTATACCAGGCTCTTGAGTTTGCAAAGTTGTTTATTGCGAATTACCTGCTGTTCTTCCTGGTTTCATTTGCGGGCGGTTACGTTCTGCTGAAAAAGTCAAAAAAGCATCTCTTTTTTATGCTCGCGGTGTTCCTGACCGTGGTTGTCATGGTCGTTTTTTATAACAGGACCAAAAAGGACGTTTTATATCTGATGGATATATTCCTTATGCCGGCCGAGTACATTGTGCTGCTGCTGATCGCGCCGGGTATCATTTTTCTGCGGGGTATACTGCGCGATAAAACACAGCTCTACGCGGCCTTTGGGGTTGCCGCATTTGTCCTTGTTTCCATGGCCGTCATTGATTTCAAAAAGAACGATTCACGCTATGATTTCATATCATATGATTATGGTTATAACCTGCTGCAGGGGATCCCGGAAAACAGCGTCTACCTCGCGTCCGGGGATTATAATGCCATGCCGGTTTATTACATACGCGAGATAGAGAAAAAACGCAGGGACATAAAGTTCGCTACGGATTCATTTTTGATATTCCAGTGGGGCATAGATGAATTCATCAGGGAAACGGGTTCGCCGGCCGTCATGTCGCCGTACAACAGGGAAGCGAACATAAGGAACATCATAAGCGCGTCCGCGCCGGGCACGGGCATATTCCGGAATTTTTACTGGGAAAACCCGGTCGCTTTGGACCCGGCAAAATACATTGAACAGCAGTACGGCATACTCATGAAAGTCAATACGGTCAAGGAAAAAACGGATGCTGGATTATTCCAAATGTATAATTACAGGGGCATCTTTGAAAGGACCGCGCTTAACAACGACGCGAACATATCCCTGGTTACCTGGTACCCTGTGTGCATGGTGAACGCCGCTAACGCGCTTATGGGAGAGGGCAGATATGCCGAATCTATCGGGCTTAATAAGATGGCTCTTGAGTTTCCGGTGGATAAGCCGGAGGGGAATATTCTTTATAATATTGCTTTTGCCTGCAGCAAAATAAATGACAATATCAATGAAGTCCGCTATCTTAAGAAGGCTAAAGATAAAGGCGCGGATATATTGGCCGTATATGAAAGGCTGGGATTTTTATATTATAATTTAGGGATGCTGGACCTGGCTTTGCCGGCTTTTGACGAGGCTTTAAAACGCGGGAGCAAGGCTCCATATGTCGAAAAGGGAATTTCGGTTATAAACGGGTTCAATCAGCAACAGCGGTATGAAATAGCCATGCAAAAGGCCTCTGAAAAACTTCTTTCCAATGATATCGACGGCGCGGGGCTGATTTTTGATTATTTGCTTGAAAAACATTATAAAAATGATATAATCTATAAGAATTTGGGCGTGTATCATTTTAAAACAGGCGGCACTGAAGAAGCTTTGAAGTATTTTTTGCTGTCTGAAAATGAAACAATAGATCCGGGAACCTCGTTATATATTGCGTACACCTATGAAAAGCTTGGAAACCATGAAAAAGCCATCAGCGGGTTGAATAAGGCAGTGAAATTGTATCCCAATGACAGGGTCCTAAGTGATTTATTGACGGCAATAAAGGAGTCACGGAAAAATGGCAAAAGCACTGATAGCTCTCACGGACCGCGATGACGCGATAAAGATAAACAATGCCCTGGAAGACAGGGGCGATACCCCTTATATAGCCACAGATTCATCGTCACTACTGGAGAAGATAGGCAGGCAGGAATTCAATGTTTTGATACTGGATACGGATATAATACCGGAACTTGAACTTAACATTGTCAAGTTTGTCAAAGAAAGAAATCCCCGGCTGGCGGTCATACTCGCTTCCACAAAAGATAAACTTGACAATGCCATTTTGATCGCCAGGAAGGAAAATTTTAACTACCTGTCAAAGCCCGTGAATATCCATGAGCTTGAATTTATCATGGACAAATTGGGAGCGTTCGGCGTCAAGGAAGAGGCGGCTTTAAGCCCGCATGAATATTTCACCAATATCTTCATCGGCAAAAGCGAGAAGATAAGGAAGGTAATGGCTTTGGCGCTTAAGGTGGCCAAGAGCGACAGCAATATTATGGTGACCGGAGAGACAGGCACGGGCAAAGAACTCATATCCAGGGCCATACATGAGCTCTCCGGCAGGGCCTCAGGGCCGTTCATAGCGGTTAATTGCGCCGCCATACCTGAAAATCTCCTTGAGTCCGAACTCTTCGGCTACAGGAAAGGCGCTTTTACCGGGGCGGTTGCCGATAAAAAGGGGCTTATTGAGCTTGCCGATACCGGCACATTATTTTTGGATGAGATCGGGGATTTATCCTTGGGCCTGCAGGCTAAACTGCTCAGGGTGCTTGAGTACAAGGAGTTAAGGCCTTTGGGCGACGAATCCTCCAGGAACGTAAATATCAGGATAATAGCCGCCACAAACCAGGATATAAAGGAACAGATAAAGGAGAAGAAATTCAGGGAGGACCTTTTTTACAGGCTAAACGTCATCAATATCCATATCCCGGCCCTGCGCGAAAGAAAAGAGGATATTCCGCTCCTGCTGCGGTTCTATATTGAAAAATACAACAAGTTAAATAACCGTTCGATAGTCGGCATAGACCCGAAAGCAAAAGCCATGCTCGTGTATTACGATTATCCCGGGAACGTAAGGGAACTGGATAATATAATACAGCACGCTTTTGCGATGAGCTCAACCGACCTGATAAGCGTTGAGGATATGCCGGTCCATATGCATAATCTGACGCCTTATTTCCAGCTTGAGGCCCACGAGAATGAAAAACCCAGGATAAGGGGGAGGGTCGTGGAGCATCCGGAACTGCTCCTGTCGGAAGTGGAAAAAACAACCATATTGAAAGCTTTTGCGAAATTCGGGAAAAATCACACGAAAGTCGCGGAAGTTCTCGGCGTTTCCAGGTCGACGTTATGGCGCAAGATGAAAGAATATAAGATCAAAATAGACGTTTAAAGCCTTTATAAATAGAAAAAGGCGCGGGGAAACCGCGCCTTTTTGATATCTGTTACGGCTTTTAAAAATCAGCCCCGAATGATGCTTTGTAAACGTTCCCAAGGTCCCCGTACGGTTCAAATGAGAAGTCAACCGTATACTTCTGGTCCACGTTAATGCCAGCGCCCATGCATACGTTCCTGAAGCCGTTTTCAACCAGCGTGTTATCGGTAGAGTAACCCGCGCGTAAAGTCACAAAATACGGGGTTTTTAATTCAACGCCGACCCTTTGAATCGCCGAATTCCTGATCTTTCCAACCACGTCATAATCGGCCGTTACCGTCCATTTTTCTATCTCGGTAGTGTACAGCGCGCCGAAAGCAATTTCCTTATCCATGGTATCTCCGCCAAGCTGGCCGCCTAAGTTCTTTGCCACCAGGTTGATAGAGAGCCCTTTTAAGGGCGAGAAAAAATATCTTAAGCCAAGGTCAAAAGCCAGCGCGTTTGCCGCGGAGGCGTCTATGTTGTCGTAAAAATATTTCATTACGATACCGTAATCTATATCCTTATCAAGTGTGTTTGAATACGCTATGGAAGCGTTTGCGGCATACGCTGAAAATGTCTGGTGCAGGTCGACCGGATTCTGGGCGTAATCAAGGCCGTAAGCTTCCATGTTGTCATAACTGTAATAGGAAAGGGCCGCCGCAAAAACGCCGATGTTCTTGAAGCTCTTTGCCACGCTTATGTTGTCTATGTTCATGTTCGACAGCCACATATTGTGCGCGAAGAACATGTTCCATTCGGTCTCTTTTCTCTTCATGTTTGACAGTCCGGCCGGGTTCCAGAATATGGAAACCGCGTCCTGCGAGGCGCCAAGGTAGGCGTTACCCATGCCCGAGGCGGCCGCTCCGATGCCTATGGTCGAATATTTTCCCGCAACGCCGGATGAATTATCAGGCGAGTCTATGACCGCGGCACAAGCTGCCGCGGAAAAAATAGCTATCAGGATGACGGTAAACGTGATTTTTTTCATGTGGGTTCTCCTCATTTGATCACCGCAAACTTGCCGAATTTGGTATCAAGCGGATATTTCTTTTCAGTGCCGTCGGTATACCGGACGACGATCTGATAGAAGTAAATACCGCGGGCATATTTTGTGATATCCACGTGCGTATAACCGTTTGGAGTCTGGTCATATGCTCGGCCGGCTTCCGCACCGTCTATGGCTTTCACTATGATCGTCACCATCTGGACCGGATTGCCCTTGCTGTCATTGTCCATTGGATACGCAAACCCGACCCATGTGGTGTTTTTTGCCGGGTTAGGGAAGGCGAAAGCCTTGCTCTGCGGCGTGGGTGTTATAGTGAATGTGGGGGTTACGGTAAAAGTGTCGGGATTGGTCGGTGTTTCCGTGATAGTGGCCGTAATGGTGGAAGTCATGGTATCCATGGGCGTTTCCGTGAGGGTGGGCGTAACTGTTTCCGTGACGGTCATGGTAACCGTGGGCGTGAAAGTATCAGGAAGACCGGCAAAAAGCAGCCCGCCCGACATAAGCAAAAGCGTAATAATAAGTATTTTCTTCATTATTCAAAACCTCCAGGTTTTTATTCCAGTTATAAGCGCCTTAAAATCTTAATAATAATAACATTAATTATATATAAGTCAACTTTAAAATCGCATTAGGGGTCTGTA
>PMTB01000048.1 GCA_003167475.1 candidate division FCPU426 bacterium
CCCTGATTATTTTTCATGTAATGGAAATTCCGAAAATACAACCGTTGACAATCTGAGGGTGGAAGCTTTTTATGAAAAACCGGTAAAACCCGGGGAACTGCTGAAAAAAATAAAACAACTGCTTGAAAAATCATAGAAAGGCGGCTTAAATGCGGTCCGGTTTTTTAGAGAGGACGCTTTGGCTTATAAAGTTAAGATGGATAGCTATTTTTGGGATTTTTGCCTTCCCCGCGTTTATCACCTATTTTTTCTCGCTTAAAGTCAATCTGCGGCCCATAGTGATCTCAGCCGTCATTATACTCGCTTACAACGTGCTGATATATTATTATGTCATGTATATTTCGGGAAGGTCCGAAAACATCAGGAGCAGGCTGACGCTGATTGACAATATACAGATATCCCTTGATCTTGTCGTGCTTACCGTCATCCTGCATAACGCGGGCGGTATCGAGAACCCGTTCATTTTCTTTTTCATATTCCATATTATTATTTCGGGCATCATGCTTCCGCGGGCGCAGGCTATAATGCAGGCCACTTTGGCCGTATTGCTTGTAAACTCCATGATCCTGGCGGAATTTTCCGGATTGATAAAGCACTGGCCCGTCGGTGGGTACCTGAAACTTCCGCTCTACAATAACGGCCTCTATGCCGCCAGCATTTCCTNNTTCCTTCATATTCATAACAACGGTGTACATATCGCTGTATATGGCTTCGTCCATATCCCAGAGCCTTAAAGATCGTGAACAGAGGCTTGTATCCACAAATAAGATGCTTGAAGAAAAAGATAAGATTAAAAGTGAATATGTGCTCAGGGTCACTCATGATATCAAGGGGCACATTGCCGCGATACAAAGCTGTATTCATCCGGTCCGTGCCGGTATAACCGGGCCATTAAATGACAAACAATCGAACCTGCTTGGCAGGGCGGACGACAGGACGGAAAAACTGATGACTTTTACCAAGTCGCTGTTGAACCTGACCATTATGAAATTGAACAGCAATGTGGATAAGAAACATTTTAACGCGGCTGAAGCCGCGGCTAAGGCCGTTAATTTCGTCAGGCCAAATGCCGCGGCAAAAAAAATAGACCTGAAAACGGCGTTCCCGGCGCAGGGCGCTGATATCGACGCTTCTGAATCCGAGATACAAGCCGTGCTCATAGAACTGCTTTCAAACGCCATACGATACACGCCTGAATCAGGCAGGGTTTCATTGGATATGTCGCTAAAAAATAACATCACAATTATTGAAATATCCGACAGCGGTATAGGTATTCCGGAAAATGAGGTTCAAAAGGTATTCACGGAATTTTACAGGGCAACGAATGCGATGAAGATTGAGAACAATTCCGGCGGAAGCGGTCTGGGGTTGTCGATTGTAAAACAGGCTATCGAAAGGGCGGGAGGGAATATATCGATTGTTTCGATAGAAGGTAAAGGCACAAAGATAAAGATTGAAATACCCGCGGTATTTATGCCTTTTAGCAGCGGGAAGGCTTAAGCAATCAACTTGTGGTCAATTATAACCCTACCAAAAACATAGGCTTTGAGTGTATTTTCACATGACCTAAAAAACAAACATCATATTAACAAGGCTAAAATAACAAGCGAAGCCTAACGATTGTTAGGCTTTGCCGCTTTAGGCGCGATTTATTCGATTTTTAAAGGATTTATGACGATTTTTGAACATGCTAGTGAAACTCTTCACTTGGATTGTTTTAGTGTATATCAGCTGTTTTTTACCCTCTCCCAGAAGAATTTTACATATTCGAACATCAGGTCTTCTATAGCAGTGGTGCTTTTATCATAATGTTTAAGAATGTTATAATCGCTGAATATCCCCAAAACAGCATAGGTGTATTCTATGGATAATATTTCCGGGTCCAGAAGGGGCTTTATGATCCCTGCGTTTATCATTTTTTTGAACATGCCTTCGTGAGCGGCCGTTATTGATTTGTGTATGTCGTACGACATAATTTCAAAAGCGTGCTTGTCCCTGTACCTTTCGATAGACACTATCCTGTATACCTTTTTGATGAACGGCTTGTCAAACATTTTTTTTAAAAATATCAGGTTGTTCTGGAGCAATAAATATGAATCATAGGGTTTAATGACAGAGGGGAGCGCTTCGCGCGCCTGCATTTCGCCGGCCAACGACTCCTTGAACGATGCGTAAATTACGTCAAGGATCTCCTGTTTGCTTTTAAAGTAGTGGTAAAGGGAACTTTCTTTTATTCCGACGGCGCCGGTTATATCGCGTATTGAAGCTCCGGTGTATCCTGCCTGCGAGAACAAGTCTACGGCCGCTGAAATAATCTTTTCTTTTGTATCCTGGCAGTTTTTTTCGGTTTCGCTTACCTTTGTTTTTAGCATAAAAAACTCCGGAAATAAGTGATTTTATAGACTTTTTAGCAAATACGGCCTTTGCTTTTAACAGATTATACCCTAACAATTGTTAGATTGTCAATATACAATTTTATTGACTGCAATAAACAAAGGCAGTATATTGCCATATAGTTAGATATTTCACATGGGCTTGGTAACACTGCCTAAATGGCAGTTGAATAGTAGGATTATAGTGCTTTAGGTGAAAATAATCACATACGGCCCTTAATAATAATAAATTGCTAAAAATATCATTTTAAACAAGGAGGAAGTCATGGGCGCGAACACGGCAATTGCACCGGAACTTGCAGCAGCGGACAAGACAAAGATAGACGCAATAGTAAAGAAATTCAAGGATCGGCAGGGTTCTTTGTTGGGTATACTTGAGGAAACACAGAAGCAGAACAAGCACAGTTATTTAGCCGAGGATGTTTTGAGCTATATTTCATTTAAAACAGGGGTGCCTCTCACCCGTATTTACAGCGTTGTCACGTTTTATTCGTTTTTCAACCTTAAGCCGCAGGGCAAGCACAATATCATTGTTTGCAGGGGCACCGCATGCCACACTAAAGGCTCAAAATCCCTGCTTGATGATGTAGCCGTTTTAATGGGCGGCGAGAAAGAGCTTGAAGGCGGGGAGCCGTCTTTTACAACCGCGGACAATGAATTTACGGTACGGACCGTCGCCTGTTTTGGACAGTGCGCGCTGGCTCCTGTCGTGGCCATTGACGGCGTGATATACAGCAACGTGACCTCGTTGCAGTTGCGCAAGCTTGTGAGCAAGATTTCGAAAGGGAGGAACTGACCATGAAAATCACCGAAATTACCGACCTTAACGCCCTCCAGAAAAAGTCCATGAAGAAAATACTGCCGGATCATCCGGTTATTTCTGTCGGAATGGGAACATGCGGCATTGGAAACGGAGCGGACGTACTTTACATGGCGCTCGCAAAAGCCATCAAAAGTAAAAAGAATAATATAAAGCTCAACGCGACGGGTTGTTTCGGATTTTGCGCGAATGAGCCCCTTGTAAACGTATACATGCCGGGATGGCCGCTCCTTATCCTGGCTAAGGTAACGGCGAAGGACGCGGCCGCTATTGTGGACAGCGTCATAAAAGGCGTTATGCCGCTGAAAAAAGCCATGTGCAAGATAGAAAACTGGGATTTCCTTACCTCCCAGGTTTCATACGGCAAAGGACTTGAAAAAGTTCCTTCATGGGATGAGATCTCATTCTTTAAGGGCCAGAAGAAGATAGTGCTTCGTGAAGCCGGTCTTATTAACCCAGAAGATATTGAGGAATACATAGCAATCGGCGGTTATCAGGCGCTGTTTAAGGCCTTACGGAACATGAAACCGGACGGTATTATAGAGGAAATGAAACAGTCAAAATTGCGCGGCCGCGGAGGCGCCGGTTTTCCCGTTGGAAGGAAATGGGAACTGATGAATGCGGTGAAAGCGGACCAGAAGTATATCATATGTAATGCCGACGAGGGGGATCCGGGTGCTTACATGAACAGGAACGAGATAGAAAGCGATCCGCACTCGCTGCTTGAAGGCATGATAATAGGGGCGTATGCCATGGGCGCAAGCAAAGGCGTGGTATATGTCAGGGCTGAATATCCCCTCGCGGTACAGCGGCTTCATAAAGCCATCGCTGCCGCGAAAGAACTTGGGATAATGGGCGAGAACATATTCGGCTCGGGTTTTAGTTTTGATCTTGAGTGCGTGGAAGGGGCAGGCGCGTTCGTGTGCGGCGAGGAAACGGCATTGATGTCTTCCATCGAAGGCAACGCGGGACGTTCCAAACCGCGTCCGCCATATCCGGCCCAGAAGGGCCTTTGGGGAAAACCGACCAATATCAATAATGTGGAGTCATGGTGCAACGTCCCCGTGATAATATCCAGGGGCGGGGAATTCTTCGCCAAGACCGGCACGGAAAAAAGCTCGGGAACAAAAGTGTTCTCGCTAGTCGGAAAAATTAAAAATACGGGCCTTGTCGAACTGCCTTTGGGCACGCCGCTTGAAAGCATAATTTACGAAATGGGCGAAGGCGCCGGCAAGAACAAACAGATCCGCGCCGTGCAGACAGGCGGTCCTTCAGGCGGCTGCATACCTGTCGAGCATTTTGGCACGCTGGTGGATTATGAATCGCTGAACTCGCTTGGAGCCATCATGGGGTCCGGCGGTATGGTGGTAATGGACCAGGACAACTGCATGGTTGACGTGGCCAGGTACTTTGTCGAGTTCACGGCCGCGGAATCCTGCGGCAAATGCACGACCTGTAGGGAAGGGCTTTCACAGTCCCTGGAAATATTGAACAGGATAACCAAAGGCAGGGGGAAACTCGAGGATATAGAGACACTTGAGAGGCTTGCCAATGTAATAAAAGATTCCTCACTGTGCGGCCTTGGACAGACAAGCGCAAACCCCGTGCTTACGACACTGCGTTATTTCAGGGACGAATACAAGGCTCACATCGTCGAAAAAAGGTGCAAATCCGGCGTTTGTGAGGATCTGTTCGTGGCGCTGTGCGAGAACAGCTGCCCGATGCACATGAACATACCGGCTTACATCCAGATGGTAAAGGAAGGCAGGCTCGAAGAGGCTTTTGAATCGACATTGCGTGACAACCCGTTGCCGGGCACCATGGGCAGGATATGCCATTTCCACTGCAAGATGAGATGCCGCAGGGATTCCATTGACGAATCAGTCGCGCAGGGCGAGATACACCGCTATCTCGCGGATACCATGTATAAAATGGGCAAAGAAAAGCAGATATACAACAAATTCATAAAAGAAAGGCTCGCGCCCACCGGCAAAAAGGTTGCCGTCATTGGCGCCGGCCCGGCAGGGTTGACCGCGGCCTTTTATCTTGTCAGGCTCGGGCACACTGTGACGGTTTTTGATTCGCATGCCCTGCCCGGCGGGATATTGCAGTATGGCATCCCGGCTTACAGGCTGCCGAAGGACCTGCTGGCAAAGGAAATAGATATGATAAAGAAGCTCGGCGTCAAGTTCGTCATGAACACGCTGGTGGGAAAAGATATAAGTTACAAGACGTTGGCCAAGGATTACGACAAGGTTATGATATCCATAGGCGCTCAAAAAGACCAGAAGCTCGATATTCCGGGTTCCGACCTGAAGGGCGTCATGCCGGGTTATGAGTTCCTGGAGGATTTTGCAATGGGCAAAAAAATAAAAATCGGCAAGAAGGTGACTATAATCGGCGCTGGCAATGTGGCGATAGACGCGGCAAGGACGGCGCTCAGGCTTGGTTGTGATGTCACCATAGTATACCGCAGGGATAGGAATGAAATGCCCGCCAACATACACGAGATAGAGGATGCGGAGGCCGAAAAGATAAAATTCAAGCTCATGTGCGGGCCCAGTAAGATAATCGGGGACGGCAAAGGCGGCATTAAGGGCCTGGAAGTTGAAAAGATGAAACTGGGCTCCGTTGATAAAACAGGCCGGAGAAAACCCGTCTGCACAGGAGAGTACGATATGGTGGAATGCGACACGGTGATACTTGCCATAGGCGAAAAAGTGGAATCGGAATTCGCGCAGGAATACGGCATAGCGGTCAATAAGAACGGCACATTTAAGGTTAACCCGTTCACGTTCCTTACGACCAATGACAAGTTCTACGCCATCGGCGACGCGGTCACGGGACCCGCGACAGCGGCGGAGGCCATGGGCATCGCGAAAAAAGCCGCGGAAGCGCTTGATTTCGAGCTCACAAAAGAAAGGCGTTTTTCAAAACTTTTCAGGCAGTTCACTTATAAGAACGAGGTCGCGTTAAAGCCCGAGGGCGGAAAGAACACAAAGCCCAAAAAGATGGCGGTCAGGGAAAGGGTTACAAATTTCCAGGAAGTACTTTCCGGTTATTCCGGCGAGCAGGCTATGTGCGAAGCAACACGCTGCCTCAGGTGCGACATCAAGCCCGGGCACGAAGACCACAACGAAGAATAACCAAGGAGAAAACATATGGAAACCAAAAACCTGTTAAACGTAAAGATCAACGGAATTTCGTATAAAGTGCCGAAAGGCTCCACCATACTTAAGGCCTGCAAGGAAGCCGGAGTGGATGTGCCGACCTTATGTTTTATGGAAGAAGTGTCGCAGAACGCCTCCTGCGGGATATGCGTGGTCGAAGTCAAGGGCGGGAAATCGCTCATACGCTCGTGCATCACCGAAGTATTCGAGAACATGGAAATATCGACAAACTCCATAAAGGTCAGGGAAGCCAGGAAGATGAACCTGGAGCTGATACTTGCAAACCACCCGAACGACTGCCTTAACTGCCTGCGCAACCAGAACTGCGAGCTTCAGACCATGGCGGCAAATATGGGCATCAAAGAAGGCCGTTTTGTCCGCACCAAACCCATGGACCTGATTGATTCTTCCTCGCTGTCAATAACCAGGGACCCTAACAAATGCATACTTTGTAAACGCTGCGTCAATGTCTGCGCAAATACGCAGACTGTTTATGCCATAGATATAATAAACAGGGGCCTGAAAAGTAAGGTCGCTCCCTATATGGATAAAGGCATAGGGAACGTCGCGTGTACCAACTGCGGACAGTGCGCCCTGGTGTGCCCGACAGGCGCCATTACGGAAGTGGATAATACAAGCGAGGTATGGAATGACCTGCAGAATACAGACAAAGTAGTGCTCGTACAGACCGCCCCGGCGATAAGGGTTGCCATAGGCGAGGCCATGGGCATGGATGAGGGCGCGCTTGTAACAGGCAAGATGGTGTCAGCGCTGAGGAAGATGGGGTTCAACAAGGTTTTTGACACGAATTTCACCGCCGATCTAACCATCATGGAGGAAGGACATGAATTGATCAAAAGGCTGACAAAAGGCGGTACGCTGCCCATGATCACATCATGTTCGCCGGGATGGATCAAGTTCGTCGAACATTTCTTCCCGGACCAGGTTGACCATCTTTCTTCCTGTAAATCGCCGCAGCAGATGTTCGGCGCCCTGGCAAAAACATATTATGCGGAGAAAATGCACATAGATCCGAGAAAAATATCCGTGGTATCCATAATGCCATGTACCGCAAAAAAATATGAGGCAAAAAGGCCGGAGATGATGGGCGGGTATGATTACTGGAAAGCCAAAATGAACCTGGGTGAGGATGATAAATTCTACGACATAGACCATGTGCTTACCACGAGGGAACTTGCGAGGATGTTCAAGGAAGCAGGCATAAATTTCGCCGGGTTGCCTGAAGAGGAATTTGACAGCCCCCTAGGCGCTTCAACCGGCGCGGCTGTAATATTCGGGGCAACCGGCGGCGTTATGGAAGCCGCGGTAAGGACGGCGTATGAAGTGGTTGTGGGAAAGCCGCTTCCAAGCCTCGACCTGAAAGTTGTCAGGGGATTTGAGGGCATCAAAGAAGCCGAGCTTGACCTCAACGGCACAAAAGTCAGGGTGGCCGTGGCTCACACACTTAAGAATGCCAGGACGCTCCTGGAACAGATAGAAAAAGGGGAGTCCCCGTATCACTTCATAGAAGTCATGACGTGTCCCGGAGGATGTTTGGGCGGCGGCGGACAGCCGATCCCGACCACCTGGGCCATAAGGCAGAAAAGGGCGGATTCGATCTACGCAGAGGACAGGAACAAAGGCCTGCGTAAATCCCATGAAAACCCCGAAGTGCAGACGCTTTACAGCGAGTTCCTGAAAGAACCGCTCGGGCACCTGTCACACGAACTGCTCCATACCGAATATACAAAAAGAGGTTATTTTGTTTAAATAACACCAAACTTGTGTTACAATTGTGTATTGGCAGCCGGGTGCTTAAGCGCCCGGCTGCTTTATACAAAAATTCAGCGGAACAGGTGGCTAAATGTATAAAATAACCCTGAAGAAACAGCTTTCCAAAGACATAAAGCTGATGGGCATTGAGGCGGAACACGTTGTAAAAAACGCCAAAGCCGGAAATTTTGTTATTTTGATCCCGCACGAGAACGGCGAAAGGATCCCCCTCACCATTTACGATTGGGATAAAAAAACAAACGTTGTTTACATCATATTCCAGGAAGTCGGGGTGACCACGGCTAAACTCGGTATGCTCAATGAAGGCGATTCCATTTTCTCAATAGCGGGTCCCCTGGGAAAGCACTTTCATGTGGAAAAATTCGGCAATGTGGCCATAGTCGGCGGCGGCGTCGGGGTTCCGGCAATATTCCCGATAGCAAGGGCGTTAAAAGAGGCCGGTAATAATGTCACTTCCATAATGGGGTTCAGGACAAAGGAACTTATAATTCTCGAAAAAGAAATGGAATCGGTTTCAAACAAGCTTCTGACCGCCACAAATGACGGCAGCCAGGGGCAAAAGGGCCTTGTCACGGATGTGCTGCAGGGCATGATCAACTCCGGGCCAAAGTTAGACCTGTGTGTGGCTGTCGGTCCGGTGATCATGATGAAGGCGGTAGCCGAACTGACCAGGAATTACAACATAAAGACGATCGTAAGCCTGAACGCGCTTATGATGGACGGCACCGGGATGTGCGGAGGATGCAGGGTTACGATAGGCGGAAAAAACAAGTTTTCATGCGTTGACGGGCCTGATTTTGACGGGCATCAGGTTGATTTTAACGAACTTACCAGCAGGCTCGGCACTTTCAAGGAAGAAGAAAAAGCATCTTTACATCACAGCAAAATACAACTCGTGGGCAGGTAACCATATGGCTAAAAAAGAACGGTTAAAAGTAAGGACGCAGGAAGCGTCCGCGCGCGTTAAAAATTTTGACGAGGTTCCTTTCGGGTTCAACGAAGCCGAGGCTGTTGAAGAGGCCTCGAGATGCATACAATGCAAAAAACCGACATGTATTGACGGATGCCCGGTAAATATCAATATCAAGGAATTTGTAAGGCTGATCGCGGCAAAGGATTATCAGGGCGCCATCAGGATAATAAAGGAAAACAACAGCCTTCCGGCGGTATGCGGCAGGGTTTGCCCCCAGGAAACACAGTGCGAGGAAAAGTGCGTAATGCTTAAAACAGGGCAGCCCATAAATATCGGGGCGCTTGAGCGCTACGCGGCGGATTGGGAAGCCGCAAACGGCAAAATTGAAGAAGTGAAAATAACACCGAAACTTGACAAAACCGGAAAACAGATAAGCGTCGCCATAGCGGGCTCGGGCCCGGCCGGGCTTACGGTCGCCAGCGAGCTGGCAAAAATGGGGTATAAGGCGGTCATATTTGAAGCGCTCCATCTGGCGGGCGGCGTGCTCGTGTACGGCATCCCGGAATTCAGGCTCCCCAAGGCAATAGTTAAAAGGGAAGTCGATTATCTTAAAAAACTCGGTGTTGAAATAAGGACCGACGTTCTGATAGGCAAATCATACACTGTAAAGGATATTTTTGAAATGGGTTATAAGGCGCTGTTTATCGGCGTCGGCGCCGGGACGCCTTCATTCGTGAATATACCCGGAGAAAACCTCAAGGGTGTATATTCGGCGAATGAATTTCTTACAAGGATGAACCTTTTAAAAGCATACCTTTTCCCTGAATATGACACGCCTGTGAAAATCGGGAAAAAAGTCGCCGTCATAGGTGCCGGAAACGTGGCCATGGACGCGGCGAGGATTTCCAAGCGGCTCAAGGGCGTGGAAGAGGTTCACATAATCTACAGAAGGTCCGACAAGGAAATGCCGGCAAGGCACGAAGAGATAGAACACGCAAGGGAAGAGGGCATTATATTCAACCTGCTGACAAACCCGCTTGAACTTGTAGGCGACGAGAACGGATTTGTGACAAAAATAAAATGCATAAAAATGGAACTCGGAGAGCCGGATTCTTCCGGACGGCGGAGCCCCAAAGCCATACCCGGCACCGAGTTTTTTATAGATGTAAATACGGTAATCCCGGCGCTTGGGACAAAAGCCAATGAATTGCTTACCACAAATGTCGAGGGTTTAAAACTTAACAAGTGGGGCTACATTGAGGCTGATCCCGAAACGGGGGAGACTTCTTTGCCAGGCATTTACGCTGGCGGCGATATTTCGACAGGCGCGGCAACGGTCATAGCCGCCATGGGCGCGGGAAAAAAAGCTGCAAAAGCTATGGACACGTATTTGAGCAGGGAATAATCGAGGGATTTTTTTTATTTCAGGTATTTTTGAGAGTTAAAAATGACCCCCAAAAGCACCATATAAAGCTGGACTTTTATACAGCATAAACAATATTGCTATTTATTTAATTGCCATTATAAAACACCTGTAATTATTGACTTATATGTCATTTTGAGTTCTATTCAAAAACCTTTTTTCACAAGGAAAAATAATATGAAAGCAATTCAGTTGCATTTATATATATTTGTCCTTTTTTAGGTCATATTTTAAAGGCTTAAAATCGGAGCAAAAAATATTTGTTGACAATTATATACTGTACGTGTATAAATATATTGAGGATATGAACTTGCGGGCGAAAGGGAGAGCGTTTGACAAGCTCTCTATTTTTGTTGCACGAGCAAGTGAAATATTTCACATACTAACTGTGGAGGTAAAAAGCAGATGATGCTGGAAAAGGAAGCTGTAAAGTTAGACCAGGGTTTGCTCGACTTTATGGACAAGTGGAAAGACAAACCCGGAAAAGAGATCATGATATTGCACAAAATTCAGGAGATTTATGGTTATGTTCCCAGGAAGGTGGCGATGGAAGTTTCTGTTCAGCTTGATATACCCCTTGCCAAGATATACGGGATCATCACATTCTATCATCTTTTTAAGCTGAAGAAACCGGGAAAAAACATAATCTCGGTATGCATGGGGACCGCGTGTTACTTAAAGGGCGGAAACGACATAATCCAGGATATCGAGGATATTCTCGGTGTAAGCGTAAACAATACCAGCGACGACGGGCAGTTTTCCCTCGAGATAGTAAGATGTGTCGGCTGCTGCGGGCTCGCGCCTGTCATGGTGATCAACGGCAAGACATACGGCAACGTGGCCAAAACCGAACTTCCGAAAATACTCGGTGAATACAGATCAGCCGGGGAGGCGAAATAAAATGGCAAAGATGAAAAAGGGAGACCTTGAAAAATTCAGGAAGGCTTTTAAGCCCGAGCACAAAGGCGAGATCATGATATCCATGGGCACCTGCGGCATAGCCGCCGGCGGGGACACGATATATAAGATATTCGAAGATGAGATAAAGAACAAGGGGCTGGAGAACAACGTAAAACTGAAAAAAACGGGCTGCCTCGGAATGTGTTTCTGCGAACCTAACCTTGTCGTTAAACTTGAGGGCATGCCTGAGATACTATACGGGAACGTCGATGAAAAAGCGGCCCACTCGATAGTGAGCGAGCACGTTATTAAGAAAAACATTCTGAACAACTATGTTATATTCATGCCGTCAAAAGACACCGGCAAGAATATATTCAAAGACTAGGAGGCCTACGGTGAATAAACAATATATTTTTGTATGGGAGCCTGAAACCCAGAAGGAAAGGCCCGTATATAACGCGCTCGTAAAGGCTGTTAATGAGAAGAATATAACGGACCGTTTCGAGGTCATAAGGAGCCCGTTCATAGGTTTTACGACGGACGGGCCCATAGTCAGGGTCATGCCGGAGAACGTAATCTACACAAAGTTTAAGGTGGAAGATGTCGGAGCCATCATTGACGCGCACCTGAAGTGGACAAGGCTTGAGAAATTTGTGCTTACTTACGACAACAAACATTTGCCTGTTGCTGAAAAGGACACCACAAGCAAACAGTTCAAGATAGTCCTGCGTAATATTGGATATATGGACCCGGAATCAATTGACGAATACATCATGAGGGGCGGATATAANNGCCCTTGAAAAAACCCTGTTTGACATGAATCCCGACAAAGTCATCACGGAAATGAAAGCCTCGGGCGTAAGGGGAAGGGGCGGGGCGGGTTTTCCCACGGGATTGAAGTGGGAACTGACCAAGAAGGAGCCTGGACCGCAGAAGTACGTCATATGCAACGCGGATGAGGGTGATCCCGGCGCGTACATGGACAGGAGCGTTCTTGAAGGCGACCCTCATTCAGTGCTGGAAGGTATGATGATCGGCGGCTACACCATCGGCGCGAACCAGGGTTACATATATATAAGGGCCGAATATCCGCTGGCTATTGACAGGCTGGAAAAAGCAATAGCGGCCGCCAAGGAAAAGGGCCTGCTGGGTCAGAATATACTTGGTTCGGATTTCTCTTTTGATATTGAACTGCGCTGGGGCGCCGGGGCTTTTGTATGCGGCGAAGAAACCGCGTTGATCGCTTCAATAGAAGGCAAGAGGGGAAATCCGAGGCCGAGGCCGCCTTTTCCGTCAGTGTCGGGACTATGGGGCAAGCCGACCTTTATAAATAATGTTGAAACATGGGCTAATGTTCCGGTAATCATTGAAAAAGGCGGGGCATGGTTCGCTTCCATCGGTACTGAAAAATCAAAAGGAACGAAAGTATTCGCAGTTACCGGAAAAGTAACAAATCCCGGGCTGGTCGAAGTGCCCATGGGAACATCCATAAGGGAAATTGTTTATGACATATGCGGCGGTATTCAGAACAACAAGAAATTCAAGGCTGTACAGACAGGCGGACCTTCGGGCGGCGTTATCCCGGAGAAGTACCTGGACATGCCTATTGATTATGAATCTTTGCAATCGATAGGCTCGATAATGGGTTCCGGCGGTATGATAGTAATGGACGAGGATGACTGCATGGTCGACGTCAATAAGTTTTATCTGCAGTTTTCCGTCGACGAATCCTGCGGCAAGTGTTCGCCTTGCAGGATCGGCGGCAACCAGATTCTGCATCTGCTCGAAAAGATAACAAAAGGCAACGGCGAGAAGGCTGACATTGAAAAAATGCGTTCCATATCGGTGGCCATGCAGAAGGCCTCGCTTTGCGCCCTCGGGCAGACAACGCCTAACCCGGTAATTTCGGCGCTTCAGTATTTTGAGGAAGAGTATATGATGCATATCGACGGCAAAAAATGCCTTACCGGCAAGTGCCGCGACCTGGTTGAGTACACTATAATCACGGATAAGTGCATAGGCTGCGGCCTTTGTGCTGTCAGGTGCCCTGTTAAGTGTATAAGCGGCGAAAAGAGAAAACCGTACATCATAGACCAAAAGGCCTGCATCAAATGCGGCGAATGCTACAATGTCTGCAAGTTCAGCGCAGTCAAGAGAGGATAACCATCATGTATATGGAAAAAGTGACGGGAAAAATGATCGATATTAAGATAAACGGCAAGGACTTTAAAGTGGACCAGGGTATGACCATTCTGGAAGCGGCAAGGCTTGCCCATGTAAAGATCCCCACTCTGTGCAAGCATGACGATCTTCCCGCAACGGCGTCCTGCGGAATATGCGTTGTGAAGATCAAGAACAACAGGAAGCTTCTCCGCGCCTGCTGCACATATGTGGAGCCCAATATGGAGATAACAACCCATGACGGCGAGTTGTACCAGGTCAGGAAGAATGTGCTGGACCTGATATAGTCCTCGCATCCTATCGCCTGCCTGACTTGCCTGAGGAACGGGGATTGCGAGCTTCAGACGCTCTCCGAGGAATTCGGGATCAGGAGCAGACCGTACAAAGAAATGCTGCAACCCGGCCCAAAAGACGCGTCCACAAAAGCCATTGTGCTGGATCCCGTAAAGTGCATACACTGCGGACGCTGCGTCGAAGTTTGCCAGAACATTCAGAAAGTATACGCGCTTGAATTTGTAAGCCGCGGGTTTGAGTCCAGGATAGCGCCGGCAGGGGATATATCTTTATCGGACAGCCCCTGCATAAAATGCGGCCAGTGTTCGGCGCATTGCCCTGTCGGAGCGCTTGTGGAATTCAGCGAGATCCCGAAAGTCTGGGACGCGCTCGGCAAACCCGAAGTTTATCCGATAGTGCAGATAGCCCCGGCGGTCAGGGTTGCCATCGGAGAGGCCTTCGGACTTCCGGCCGGAACCATAGTTACCAAGAAACTCTACGCCTTATTCCGCAGGCTTGGGTTTAAAGCTGTATTCGACACGAACTTCGGCGCGGATCTTACCATAATGGAAGAGGGTTCCGAGCTTATAAACAGGATAAGCACGGGAAAAGGCGCAATGCCCCTCATCACAAGCTGCTGCCCGGCCTGGGTTGACTTCCTGGAAAAGTATTATCCCGACCTGATCGAGCATTTCTCTTCGGCTAAATCGCCGCATGAGATGGTCGGGGCGCTCGCGAAGACTTATTACGCGGAAAAAATGAAGATCGATCCGGCCTCCATGTTCGTTGTGTCGGTCATGCCGTGCACGGCAAAGAAGTATGAAGTATCAAGGACAGAGGATATGAGCTCATCGGGCTACCAGGATGTCGACGTATCCATCACGACCAGGGAGCTGGTCAGGATGATCAAGTCAAGCGGCATACAGTTCCTGGACCTTGAAGATGAGGAAGCCGATAACATACTCGGGTCATATACCGGGGCGGGCACCATATTCGGCGCCACAGGCGGCGTCATGGAAGCGGCGATCAGGACAGCCTACTTCCTGCTTACAGGAAAGAATCTGGAGAAAATTGACGTTGACATAACCAGGGGATTAAAAGGCGTCAAGACAGGCGAAATAGACGTGAACGGGAAAAAGATACGCATAGCGGTCGCCCATGGCACCGGTAACGTGCGCGCCGTCATGGACGAGCTGCGCGCGGCGAAAAAAGCGGGGAAACCAATGCCTTATGATTTCATTGAAGTTATGGCTTGCGAAGGCGGATGCATAGCGGGCGGAGGCCAGCCTTACCAGGTCACGAACGCGATCAGGAGAAAAAGGACGGAAGGCATTTATGCCGATGACAAGAAGTCCAAGCTCAGGCTATCGCACGAGAACCCGGATGTTGCGCTGCTTTACAAGGACTTCCTTGACAAGCCTCTGTCGCCAAAGGCGCATAAACTGCTTCACAATCATTACAAAGCAAGGCCTTTGTACTACAAGTAAAAAATATTGCATATGCATCCATGGCCGGGCTTTAAGGCCCGGCCATGGATTTTCCTTCCGTATGATCCGGGATTTATTAGTTTGAAAATATCATAAAATTCGGTTATAATTAATAAATTTTCGGTTTTAATATAACACAAAGATTGTGATATACTAAAAGGAGCGTTACGTCATGCGTCAGGAAAAAGATTTTCTCGGCACAAAAGATATCCCCGACGAATGTTATTACGGCATTAACACCGCCCGTGCCCTTGAGAACTTTGGTTTTGGAGGGGGAATAGACCGGTATTTTATTAAAGCCTACCTTCTCGTAAAAAAAGCCTGCGCGCAGGCCAACAAAGATATCAAATGCCTTGACCAAAATAAGGCTGACGCAATCATATCGGCAATAGATGAAATGCTGGAAAAACAATTATACTCGGATATCTCCGTGAATCCGCTTTCAGGCGGGGCAGGCACTTCGATAAACATGAATATCAATGAAGTAATAGCCAACCGCGCCCTTTCCATGGCCGGTATGAACAAGGGCGAGTATTCATACTTAAGCCCTCTTGATGACGTCAACATGCATCAGTCCACCAACGACACCTTTCCAACGGCCCTTAAAACAGCCATGCTGTTTTATCTGAATGACCTCGAGGCTGTTTTTACCTCATTTCAGGAAAGTCTTCAGGCAAAAGAAAAAGAATATGCCCGCATAGTCAAACTCGGACGCACTGAAATGCAGGACGCGCTGCCGCTGACTGTCGGCATGCAGTTCTCGGCCTATGCCGAAGCAATCGGCCGTGACAGGTGGAGGGTTTTTAAGAGCAGGGAAAGGATCAGGACCATTAACCTCGGAGGCACCGCGATAGGGACCGGATTCAACGCGCCCAGAGAGTATATATTCAAGGCTTCGGAAAAACTAAAGGAACTAACCGGACTGAACTTATCAAGAGCGGAGAACCTGATTGACGCCACACAGAACCTGGACCCGATCGTGGAAGTATCAGGCAT
The DNA here is from genome assembly GCA_003167475.1 of candidate division FCPU426 bacterium. Lineage (GTDB taxonomy): Bacteria > Oederibacteriota > PGYV01 > PGYV01 > Palsa-1178 > PALSA-1178. The sequence continues at coordinate 16,351 of PMTB01000048.1, forward strand.
AATAAAAGCGGCCGCGGTTAACCTGATGAAGATAGCCGAAGATTTCAGGATTTTGTCATCCGGCCCGGAAGGCGGGTTTGGCGAATTCATCCTGCCTGAAATGCAGGAAGGATCGACTATTATGCCCGGCAAGGTCAACCCGGTCATTCCGGAATTTGTCACGCAGTCATGTTTGCAGATCATGGCAAATGACATGGCGCTGACCATGGCCTCGGCTATGGGAAACCTGGAACTGAACCAGTTTTATCCGCTCGTGGCGCATATGATTTTGAGTAATTTCAGGCTGATCAAAGCGGCGGCAGAGGCACTGGATCTCAAAGTTGTTAGAGGGATAAAACTTAATGAGCCTAAAATAACACATAACCTTAAAAACTCGATGGCAATCATCACCTATTTGAGCCAATTTATCGGCCATGACAAAGCTTCCTATGTGTATGAAAAACATAAAAACAGCGGAAAAACAGCCAGGGAAATACTGGTTGAAGAGGGAATCCTTACCGCTGAAAAGTATGACGAATTGGTCAAAGCCGACAGGATGATGATGTTGGGGTTTAAAAGAGGTTGAAAGACAAGATGGGAAGTTTTAAGATTAAGGCCGTTTTGGACCTCATCTTAAAACTTAGAACTAAAAACTTAAATTTTCATCACTCTATGAGGTGTTATCACTATGAACGAGACCCCGATAGCTAACAGGCTGGCAATAGGGAGTTTTGGCAGGCGCAATGCCGGCAAATCGTCCTTCATAAACGCGTTGACCGGCCAGGACCTGGCAATTGTGGATAAGTCTCCAGGCACAACAACGGACCCGGTCGGAAAAGCCATGGAAGTGGCTGGCCTGGGCCCGGTATATATCTATGATACAGCCGGTATAGACGATGAAGGCGAGCTTGGCGTTAAACGCGTATCAAAGAGCAGGGAAATCATCCGGCATATCAACCTGGGCATCATTATTACAACATACCAGGGCTACAATTCATTCGATGACGATCTTATAAAAGAACTTAAGAACATGGGCAAAGAAGTGGTGGTTTTTTTCAATAAAATAGACATTGAAGCAAAGGATGAACAAAAAGAAAATGCATTAAAAGAAAGAGGCATAACTCACTTTTCCTTAAGTTGTACAACAGGAAAAAACATGGATGAAGCGCGACAAATAATAGTAAAAACAGGTTCGAAACTTTCTGTAGAGAACAGCACGATAATCGGGGACCTCATAAAAACGGGAGATTTTGTCGTATTGGTTGTTCCTATAGATCTTGGAGCCCCAAAAGGCCGGTTAATTCTGCCCCAAGTCCAGGTGCTCAGGGACTGCCTTGACAATGACGCTGTACCCATGATAGTTAAGGATAGGGAACTGCAGTTTGCGCTAAACAACTTATCCACAAAACCGGCCTTGGTAATTTGCGATTCCCAGGTTGTTCTAAAGACTGCCGGTGATGTTCCTGCGGATATCAAGTTATCCACATTCTCCATCCTATTTTCCAGGCTCAAGGGGGATTTGACGGAGTTTGTCAGAGGGGTTAAGGCAATCGACAGCCTTAAGGACGGTGATAAGGTTTTAATGCTTGAAGCCTGCACGCACCACAGCCAGGCAGATGATATAGGCAGGGTCAAGATACCACGCTGGATAAGACAGTACACAGGCAAGGACATTGCATTTGAGGTCAATGCCGGGCCAAGCATCAATAAGGATGTAAAAGAGTACAAAATGGCCATAGCCTGCGGCGGATGCATGATCAACAGGCAGGAAATGATGGCCAGGATAGTTGATTGCAGGAACCTGGGTATTCCGATCCCCAATTATGGGGTGGCAATATCGTATGTGCAGGGGGTTTTAAAAAGGGTAATCGCGCCGTTCCCGGAGACTGAAGGACTTCTTGATTGAGGATTTAGGATTACGGATAGATGGAATATAATATATAATCCGGAGAAGACATATATGAATTCAATTGATAAAGCGTTGAAAGATATCAAGTCCGGCAACATTACAAAAGGTAATTTAACTTACCTGCTTTCCGTCCCTACGCGGGAGGAATTCAAGCCGGTTTTTGACGAATCAGCCGGGCTTTGTAAACGCCATTTTGGCGACAGGGTTTATATCAGAGGCATCATTGAATTCTCCAATTATTGCCGCAAAGGCTGCGAGTACTGCGGCATAAATAAGTCCAATAAAAAGGTCGGCCGTTACAGGATGACGCTTGAAGAGATACTTGAAGCCGCCGCGTACATGAAAAAGTGCGGTTCGCTTACGGCCGTATTGCAGTCAGGCGAGGACGAAGGTTATGATAATACCCTGATTGAAGCCGTTAAAAAGATACATACGGAACTAAATATGGCCATAACGCTCTCGGTCGGGGAAAGGGATACCGCCGTTTACCGCGATTTTATGAAGGCTGGCGCGGACAGGTACCTTCTAAGGATAGAAACCACGGACCCTGTTCTTTTCAAGCGCCTGCACCAGGATGATA
>PMTB01000071.1 GCA_003167475.1 candidate division FCPU426 bacterium
GTAAACGTTTTTGTAAAGAAAAATGAAAAGGACAAGGCCGCCGAGCTGTTAAAAAAAGTGCTTGAGCAGGACCCGGACAATATAGAACTCCTCGGAAGGCTCGCGGAGATACAGCTGCAGGCCAACAGGAAAAAAGACGCGGCCGACGCGTACCTGAAAATATCCGAAATATACGGTAAAGAGAACATGCCGGACAAAGAACTGGAAAACTACAGGCAGGCGGTGGAAATATTCCCGGCCCATCCGACCATAGTGGACAAGGCAAAAAAGATGGGGATCACGCCGCCCCCGGCAAAACCCGAACCGGAAAAGATGCCGACATTTGTCCAGCCGGAACAGCCGAAATTCGACGCGTCCGCGCTTGAGACCATAATCAAGCCCGCGCCAAAGCAGATGCCAAAGACCGACGCGGGAGCCCCGAAGATACAGCGCGGCTACCTGGATATGATGGCGGAAGACGCGGCAAAGCAGCCTCCANNCTCCGCCGCCGACACAGCATGTGGCCCCGAAGCAGGATGTGTTCCTGAATTCGCTTCCCGACCTTTCCGATTTCAGCCTGGATACCCCCCCGGCAGCGCCGCCGCAAAAGCCGGCGTCCGTGCCCGCTACCGCCCCTCAGGCGCCGAAATACGTTCCGGAAGCAAAACCGGTCCAGACCCCGCGGCCTGAATTTGATCTGAATTCGACCAAGAAACCGTCCGAGCAGATAAAGGAAATGGAATCCGCCATGGGGCTGGGTAATTTTGCGGACCAGCAGACAAAAGAAGACGTGCCTTCGATGATAGCCATGGCCGATAGCCTGGTAAAGACGGGCTCATTTGACGAGGCCATAGAGACATATCAAAAAGCCCTGACGCTGGACCCGGGCAATGAGAAAATAAAGGCAAAACTGAATATGGCATATTCGCNNCCCGGCGGTTGTGGAAGCCGAGCATAAGCGCAAGCTGGAAATAGAGAAATCAAGGAAGGTAGAGGAAGAAAAAAGAAAGAAAGAATATGAAGAAATTATGAAACAGGAAGATGAAAAGAAAAAAGTACTTGATAAGGATAAAAAGGAAAAAGAGGCCGGGGAAAAGGCCGATAAAGAAAGAGCGGAAAAAGAGAGAACGGACAGGGAAAAATCCGAAAAAGATAAAGCGGCGAAAGAAAACGAAGACAGAAATATAAAAGAGGCACAAGAGCGCAAAAAGAAGGATGAGGAAACTGCGAGGAAAAAGGAAGAGGAAGAAGCGTCGAAAAAGAAGGCGGAAGCCGGAGTAAAAAAACCGGCGCAGGCCCCGGCGCCGGAAGAAACCGTAGAGGAACCGGAACTCAGCGATGATTTTGTGACCGTTACCACGGCTGAAATATTCATGAAACAGGGACTGCTTACCGAAGCCGATAAGATACTCAAAAGGATACTTGCCAAGGACTCCGAAAATATGGAAGCCAGGATGAGGCTGGATGAGCTGAAAAAACTTCTGGTTGATTTTCCGGAAGAGGAAGTAAAGCCGGTAAAAGGCAAGGATGAGGATAAGGGCAGCAAGGGGAGCAAGGTTTCATATATTTAACCCATAAGATCAAGTTTTTAAGCCAAAANNTTTTGGCTTAAAAACTTAACCGGTACTTGGCTTTATTGAACAATCAAACTTAATCGAGGTGGTTATTTGAGTTACGAAGCATTCTTCGGGCTTGCGGAGCAGCCTTTTTCAAACGCCCCTGATTCCCGTTACTTTTTTGAGAGCGAGCCCCACTCGGAAGCGCTGGCGCGTATCATGCACGCGGCTGAGACTATGAAGGGGTTGGTGGTAATGACCGGCGAGATCGGCACCGGGAAAACGACGCTTGCCAGGATGGCATTGGACAGGCTCGGTAATGAGGGTAATTTTGTCGAGTCGCTGCTTGTAATGGTCCATTCCGAAGTTAACGCGTCATGGCTTTTGCGCAGGCTGGCCATACAGATAGGCATAGAAAACCCGGCCGAGAACAAGGAAAACCTGATACCGCAGCTTTACACAAGGCTCATGGAAATCCATGATTCCGGAAAAAAGGCGGTTGTAATAATAGATGAAGCAAACATGCTCACAAAAAAGGAAGTATTTGAAGAGTTTCGCGGCCTGATGAACCTTGAAGTGCCGGGAAGCAAACTGTTAACACTGGTGCTTATAGGGATGCCGGAACTCAAGGAAAATATTAAGATAGACCCTCCGCTTCAGCAGAGGATTGCCATCAATTTTGAGATTAAAAAACTGGACAAGCCCACGACAATCGCGTACATAGAGCACAGGATGAAAATAGCAGGGGCCTCCAGAAAGATATTTTCCGACATGGCTGCGGACAATATATACCAGTATTCAAAAGGTACGCCGAGGCTGATAAACACCATTTGCGACAACGCCCTGCTTGAGGCGTTCCTGATGAAGCGGGAGATGGTGGATATAGCGGTCATCGACAACGTGGTGTCGGATCTGGGATTGACAAAGTAGATACGGAAAGTTTTTAAGCCAAAAGACAAAAGCCAAAAGTAAAGTTTTTAAGGTGTTAAGGTGTGTGGCAAGTACAGCCTTCCTTAATACCTTTACAACTTGCTCCTAACTTTACTTTTGTCTTTTGGCTTTTGGTTTAAAAACTTAAACGGAGGATTTTTATAATGAAGATAGGTCTTGCATTAGGCGGCGGCGCCGTATACGGTTACGCCCATTTGGGCGTCATGAAAGTGCTTGAGGCAAACGGCATAGTACCTGATTTTATCGCCGGGACATCGATAGGCGCGTTAATGGGGGGTGTTTATGCTTCAGGGGTCCCCATATCCGATATGGAAAGGATATCAAAGGAATTCAAGTGGCAGGAGATAGTGAATGTCACCATACCGACGGAAGGGCTAATATCCATCGACCGGCTGAAAACTTTTGTGGAAAAATTCTCAAAATGCACCCAGATAGAGGATACCAAGATAAAATTCGCGGCAGTGGCCACAAACCTGCTTGACGGCAAAGCAAGGGTATTTGACGAAGGCTCCATGGGAGCGGCAATAAGGGCCAGCTGTTCATTGCCTGCCATATTCACTCCGGCCATTTATGATGACGGGGTATATGTTGACGGCGGCATTACAAATAATGTGCCAATCGATGTGGTTAAGAACATGGGCGCGGACTTCATAATAGGGGTCGATGTGACCGCCATGGCAAAGCCGAACGTAATAAAAAATCATGATATATTCAATATAGTATGGCAAAGTTTCCTCATAATGATACAGGAGAACAGCGGTTTCAGGTCTTATAAGGACGCTGATTTTATGATAATGCCGGATATAAGGAACTTCGGGCCTTTTGACCTTTCACAGAAGGAAAGGATAATAAAAAAGGGCGAAGAAGCCGCGGAAAAAGTGATAGGGAACATACTGTCCAAGATAAAAGAAAAGGGAAGCCTGTTGGGCAAGGTAAAGGATATCCTGACAAAAGAAATGTGAGCAAATTTTGCTTAAGCAAAATTTGCGGGCAGTTGAGCAGGTTGAACAGTTTGAGCAGATTGAGATGGCAAAACGGTTTAATTCAGGCCTGGAAATGCAACCCGGTTGGGGGCGGGGCGTTATATTATAGGGGATTAAAAAAATACCTTATAATATGGGCTATACGCGGGGTGGAGGGTTAAATTAACATTGACAGAAATCGCAAAAATTATTATAATTGAAACAGTTTTTTGATAGGCGGGAATAGCTCAGTGGTAGAGCGTCTCGTTGCCAACGAGAAGGTCGCGGGTTCAAACCCCGTTTCCCGCTCCATTTTTATATAATGGAACGATATAAATATATCTTGAGGAGGTAGGGTTAATGCTAAAGAGAATGGGATTATTTACTCTCGCAACAGTGTTTTTTGCACTATTTTTTGTAATGCCTATAGCAGTACACGCGGATGATTTTGCTTTGCCGCCGCCGCCGGACGCTAATGAGGACTTATTACCGCCGCCGCCGGGCGATTCAGGCTCGGGCGACGCTGCACTGCCCCCTCCTCCGGGAGAAACATCAGCACCAGCAACAGCATCTGCAGACCAGATGCCTCCGCCTCCGGGCGATGACTCAGGCGCACTGCCTCCGCCTCCGGGNNCCGGGCGAAGAAGCAAGCGGCGCGCTCCCTCCGCCTCCGGCTGAAGAAGCAAGCGGCGCGCTCCCTCCGCCTCCGGGCGAAAGCGCAGGCGGGGAACTGCCTCCGCCTCCGGCTGAAGAAGCAAGCGGCGCGCTCCCTCCGCCTCCGGGCGAAGAAGTTTCGGCTCCCGCACCCATAGAGGAAGAAGCAAAAGCACCGACTAAGAAAGCCAAATCTGCCGAAGCGGAAGAAGCTCCGGCAAGGGTAGTGAAGAAATCATCAAAGGCTCCAAAAGCCGGAGTATCGAAATACTCGGTTAAGCGCGGAGACAGCCTCTGGCGTATATCAGGCAAAAATTCAGTATATGGAAATTCGTTCAAATGGCCGCTTGTGTTCAAGGCGAACAGGGCGTCCATCGAGGACCCGGATTTGATTTATCCGAGGCAGGCTTTGAAGGTCAGCAAGAATTTCACGGCTGACGAAGAAGAAGACGCGGTTGGCAAGGCGAAAGAAACACCGCCGTTCGAACCGCACGCAGAACCAAGAAAGTCGCTTCCTATCAAGTACTAAATGATAGTTGGATAGTTTTTAAAAAAGGCCCCTGAATAAGGGGCCTTTTTTATTTGGAACAAATAGCGGTCAGTGGTGTCTGTTCTTGTAGGGGCGGACACATAGCGAAGTCACGCAAAGCGCGAGTCCGCCCCTACAAGTGCCGGACAATTTTTACATGCCCAAACAGTCTAAATATGTTGACATAAGGCCTGTTTTTGTTAATAATAAACGGTACGCAATAATAACACTACCCGAGGTAAAATGAGGAAAATACGGTTTGCCGCAGTTATTATATTTGTACTGATTGCCATGTCCGCTACCGGTTTTGCCCAGCCGCCGGTGCTGCAGTATGACATGGCATATTCGCTGTTTTTGAACAGCAATTACAGGCTTTCAGAGGCGCTTTTTAATTCCTTTACTTCGCTGCGGCCCGAGGATCCGCTCGCCGGGAGCGCCCGTTTCATGGCGGGGGAGACCGAGTATGCAACGGGCCAGTACGGAAAGGCCCTTGAATCTTATATTTCAATAATTGAAAAATACGGTAATGCCGCTAATAAATACAAGAAAGAACTCTATTACAGGTCGGCCGAATGCTATTATCAACTCAAGGATTATGAGAAATCCACCAGGTATATCGGACTGCTGCTTAAGGACTATCCAGGCTCTTACCTCACCAGGGACGCATACCTGCTTTTGGGGGAGAATATGTTCCTGACGGGCAATTACACGTCCGCCATTGACGCGCTCAATCACATGGACGACTTCACCGATTACGAGCACTTTGATTATGTGTATTATTTAAAAGGCAGGGTCTTTTACGAGCGGTCCATGACCGACGGGGCTGACCTGGCAAAGGACTGCAATGAAGCCATCAAGTACTTTGACAGGGTCAAAAACGAGTTCCCCGGGAGCAAAATAATCAGCCATTCGGAATTCAGGAAAGCCAACGCGTATTATGCGCTCGGGAACTATGACCGCTCCATCAATATCATAACGGGGCTGGTGGAAAAAGAACAGGATGTTAAATTCAAGGTCCTTATGAAATATTTTCTTGCCTGGAACTATTATATGACAAAGCAGTATAAAAAAGCGGTCAATATTTATGACGGCATCATAGCGGATTACGGCTCCGACATGCTGACAACATGGAGCGAATATAAGAAAGGCCTCTGCCTTGAGGCTTTGGGCGACGAGGCAAAAGCGCTCATCCAGTACAAGCGGGTCACGGACAAGTACCCGGATACCATACCCTCGGCGTACGCGCAATACGCCATAGGCCAGTATTACTGCAACCAGGGCGATTTTGAGGACGCGCTCATGCAGTTCAACGAGGTCTCCACGAAATATAACGTTGACGAGCTTAACCGCGCCGTCCTTTTCATGTCGGCGGATATTTATATCAAGCAGGGGAATTTCGGAAGGGCAAAAGATCTCTATATCCGGATAGAAAAAACTTATCCGGCCGACAGGCTGACTGCCCGGTATATGCAGGGATGGTGTCTTTATAAATCCGCGGATTACACGGGGTCCATAGCCATATACTCCGGGATCGCCTCGGATCCCGGCGCCAATGATGAAATGAAGGCAAAAGCTCTCCTGAAAACCGGGGATGATTATTATGATATGGGAAAGCCGGAGGACGCCTCCAAATTTTATGACGGGGTCATAGAGAAGTACTCCAAATTCCAGGACCTGAAGGCCGAAGCTTATTACGGCAAGGGCTGGCTGTTTTATGCCGCCGATAAATACGCGGAAGCTTCTTCGATGTTCGACAGGGTGAAGGCCCTGTCCCAGGACCGTGAAACCAGGATGAGGGCGGATTTCATGCGCGCCAATACTTTTTACGGCATGAATAAATTTGACGCTGCCCTCGCGCTTTTCAGCGGTATTATGGGCGAAAAATCAGTGTCAGGGACCATGAGGGAGGATTCCGTATTTTACGGGGCATGGTGCTTTTACAGGGAGGAAAAATTCGACGCCGCTATCGGGCTGTGGAACAGGTACATACAGATGGTTTCCGACCCGGTAAAAAAGGCCGAGGCACAGTACCGCATAGGCTGGTGCTATTTCAGGACGAATGATTTTGACAGGGCCATACTTTCCTTCACGGTCATCACGGACCTGTACAAGAGCACCCACCTGTACCAGGAAGCCATGCTGAAAATAGGGGATTCATATTACAATAAGAAGGATTATGAAAAGGCAATAGGCTATTATAAAAATCTCGTTGACAATTTCCCCGAGCATTACCGCGTCGGGGAGGCGCTTTACGGGATACAGTGGTCCTATTACCAGCTCAACGAGCCTGAAAAAGCCATTGAACTTTCAAAGAAGTTCGTCGACAAATATCCGGACTCAAGTTTTACCCCCGAGATACAGTACAGGATAGCGGAACATTACTATAACAACGGCAAATTCGACACGGCAATCGCCGAATTCCGCAGGTTCCTTGACAAGAACCCTAAGAATGACCTTGCCGACAACGCTTTTTACTGGATGGGCATATCATATATGAACCTTAAGGATTACGGGAACGCGGTGAACACGTTCAAGGACATGATAGCCGGGTTTCCGGAAACGCAATTCGCCGAAAGGGCGGCGTTCAAGATCCCGGGATGTTATTACAATCAGCGCGATTTTACAAACGCGATAGCGTCCTATAATGATTTCATAGAAAAATACAAGGACTCAAAATACGCTCCCGAGGCGTGTTTCAACCTGGCAATGTCCTATAAAAGGAACAATGACATCCCAAATACCGAAAAATCGTACCTGAACTTCATCAATACATACAAAGACTCAGGATTATTCGAGCGGGCGAACATGAACCTGGGATATCTTTACCAGGACAACAGGGAATACGACAAGGCGATAGCGGTTTTTGAGGGCGTGGCGGCCATGAAAAAGGCCAAGGCAGTAGAGGCCCAGTTCTGGATCGCAGACTGCTACAGCGCAGAAAAACTCGACGACAAGGCTGTGGAAGCTTATCTGAAAGTTTATGAGGATTTTAAGTCTGAGGAATTATGGGCCGTTTCAGCGCTTGACGCGGTTGGCAAACTCTATGAAAAGAACAACCAGCTCAAGTCTGCCATAAAAACATACAAAAAAATACTCCTTGTCACGAAGCAGGAAAAGTATACGGATACCGCGAAAAAGAAGATACAACTCCTGGAAGAGCAGTATAAACTTTTAAACCCGGCGCCCGCTGAGGGGCCTGTGAAAGGGAAGGCAAAGTGAGAAAAATAATATTTACCATGGGTTTCCTGGCCGCGGCCTGCTTTTGCCTCGCGGCCGCCCCGGAAACAGGCGACGACAGCATAACCGACATACAGGAAAACACCTCGTTTGCGAAGGGCGCCTATACCGCGGGCAACGAAGGCAATACCACAACTGTCAAGAAGGACGAAAGCCAGGATTTTAAGGTGCCTGAGATCAGGATAACCGGCCAGGTTGACACCAAGATAATGTTAAAGCGAGAGATGACGTCCCTGGAGGACCTGCAGAGCGTGAAGAACATACTTTATGAGAAGGAAAAAATATACATGCCGGATTATTATCTGAAGGAGGAGTCGCTCTCCCCGAAGGCGCTGGATATCCCGGCTGACAGGGATTATATCGGGCAGCTGAAAGTTTCCGCCGGAACATATTCGGACATTATGGCCGACGGCATTATAGGCAAGGTTTTTGACGCCGACAATAAGGCTGTATTCCGGGTCACCCACAATAATTTCTCAAACAATACGGTCAACAACAGGGATACTTCGGATAACCTCAATTTTGGCGACCTTTATTACGCCACAAAGTATGATTTTTTGGAGGCCGTGTACAGGGTGAGCGCCGATGTAAGTTCTTACGGCAACCCGTACACCGATTTTCCGCTGAATATTTTCGGCAAAGAAAACGACACTTCGGACGTATCGCTGACTGCGACTTTTTCCGGCAAGGCGGCCGAATACGGGTTCTCGGGGACCCTTGGTTACACCTATTTTAATTCGCAGAACGACGCGGATGTAAGGATATACAAGGAGAACAGGACCTCATTTTCCGCGTCCATGGACAGGGATTTTGACATAGACAATGGAAAAAAAATAAAGCTTGTCTCAACCCTTGATTTCTGGGATGCCGAGCAGTTCATGCAGCAGAAGGTTTATCAGGGCGTTGTAAACGCCGACCTGCTTGTAAAAGCCATAATGTATCTTGAGCCGGTGGTGGTGCAGGCGGGTTTAAGGCTGCGGGATTACAGGGTGACCGGCAATAATTTTTATCCCGGGTTTTACCTGAAAGCCGATTACGACATAATACCGGACCTTTCCGTATACGCGGCAATGGATCCGACCATGCATGTGCCGGATTATACACTCCTGATGCCGGGGAACTTCCTTGCCCCTGACCCGGCCCTGGCGCCGGCCACGGACCTGCTTGACCTAAAGACAGGCGTGAACTGGAACGTCCTGGGCGTGTTCATAGACGCGTACTGGGGATACAAGATAATAGACAATTCGCTCATGCGCGACGAGGCGGTTTCATCCAGGTATTATACGTTCCTGAACAACGACCTCGAGTACAGCCGCGCCGGCATAAGCGTGGAAACATTGAAAACAAAGAACATCAGCCTGAATATGTCCTACGAGTATAAAAATATAATAAAAACCGGGGCGTATACGCAGACATACCTTCCGAACAATGAATTCACGCTTAAAGGCTCGTATGAGGTTTCCGAATGGAGCTTTAACCTCGCGCTTAAGGCTTTAAGTTCCTTTATGGGCACCCGGTCCGAAAAAGCCGGAGCTTACGCGGCGGCGGACGCCTCTGTGTCGCGGAAAATCAACTCCATGCTCACGGTAAACGGCTATATAAATAACTTATTGAATAATAACTATTATCTGTTATATTATTACAAAGAAAAAAATATAAATCTCGGGATCGGCGCAACTTTAAACTTTTGAGGAGGAACACAAATGTTCGGAGAACTTTCTTTCTGGCAGATGATGATGAAGGGCGGCGCGACCGTAATTTTATTGCTCGGGATATCGGTTTTGTCATGGTGGATAGTGATCGACAGGTTTATCAGGTTTGCCCGTATACGCGTAAAAGCAGGGGACTTTATGGGCAAGGTAAAGGACCTGACAGAGTCTGAGGATTACGAAGCGATAATAACACTCTGCCAGTCCACCCCGGGTCCTGTGTCCGCAGTTGTGCTCGATGGCGTAAAAAACAAGAAAAAAGACAGGGAAAAAATAGAGAGCTCCATGCAGCGCGTCATAAACAAAGAGTCCGAGCGGATGCAATCCATGCTCGGTATTCTCGGGACCATAGGGAATGTAACGCCTTTCATCGGCCTGTTCGGGACGGTGCTCGGCATCATAAAAGCCTTCCATGACCTTTCGCTCACGTCAGGCGGCGGACCGGCCGTGGTGGCCAGCGGCATAGCCGAGGCGCTGGTGGCGACGGCTATGGGTATTTTTGTGGCAGTGCCGGCGGTTATCTTCTACAATTATTTCGTGAGGCTCGTTGATTCCATAGAAACGGAAGCCGTAACAGCAGGGTCCCAGATGCTGGATCTGCTGGAGGAGTAAGGCATGCTTAAAAAGAGGGAAAAGGAAAAACTCATAGCCGAGATCAACATAACGCCCTTAACCGACGTAATGCTGGTCCTGCTCGTTATTTTTATGGTCACCACGCCTTTTATAATACAGGGGAACATAAAGATAAACCTGCCGTCTGCCAAGGCCCCGTCTGATGAGATGCTCGAGGATAACATAGTGGCCGCGGTCACGCAGGAAGGGAAGATCTTCCTAAACGGCAATGAAATGTCCGATGACTCCATGCTTTTGAACGAGCTTAAGGCGCTGATGCTTAAGACAGGCAATAAAAGGGTTATCATAGAGGGCGATAAAAACTCCCTTCACGGCAACATAGTCAAAATAATGGGAATAGCAAAGGAAGCCGGAGCCGACAAGCTCGCCATTTCCACCATCCCCGATACCGCGGGAGCAGTTAAGGAAAATAAATGACGCCCGACAGGACGGACATAGCGTCTTTCGCCATATCGCTATTTTTACACGCCGCAATACTCCTGCTCCTGTCTTACTTAATAGTCCAAAAAGAGCCGATGAGGGTGGCGCTCATAACGGATGTGACCCTGTTGGAGGCCAGGCAGGACACCGGCCAGACAGGCGAAGAAAAAAAGACTATCGGGGTTGAAAAGAAACAGGAAAAGATAGCCACGGTAATTAAGAAAAAAGTGGTCAAACAGACGCCTTTGAAGAAAAATGACACATCCGACGTAAAGAGCCTTTTAAAAAAAATAGAAGAACAGAAAGCAAAACTTGATATGGGTATTTCCCGGGAAAATTTAAGGGAGACAAGCGACGAGAGCGAGCCGGCGAACAACGCCTCATCCGAGGATGCTGGCACGGAAAATACAGAGGAGAAAGCGGTTGCCGGGGGCGCGCCCGCGATCACAGGCGATATAGCCGCCCGCAAATATAAAAAAGTGGACTGGCGTTTCCCGGAAAAGCTGCCGGAAGAGACGGAACTTATGATAGAGATAACGGTTTTGCCAAGCGGCATAATAAAGAACGTAAAACTGGTCAGGACCAGCGGCTATCCGGAACTGGACAGGGCGGCTTTTTCACAGGTAAGAAAAATGCAGTTTGATTCTTTGCCGGCCGGCGCGCCGGAAGAAGAACAGCTTGGAGTGCTGCTATTCAAATTTGGAGTGCAAAAATGATGAAAAAGAAAATTGCGGTAAAAACAAAAAAAGTCCTGAAAAAAAGCGTGGCAAAATCCAAAAAGGCGGTAAAAAAAACCGTCAAAAAGGCGTCAGTAATAAAGAAAGCGCTGCCTAAGGCTGTGAAGGCGGTCTTAAAGGCTGTTAAAATAAAAAAAGCCGCGGTCAAAGAAATACCGGTCCTGCCGGAGCGGGTTGATTGGATAATAAAAAGCCTTTACAACAGGAAAGCGGAGGATATAAGGGTTTTTGACGTATCGCAGACCGCGGGGCTGTGGGAAAATTATGTGATATGTTCCGGAGCCTCAAGCGTGCACGTAAGCGCTTTAAGGGATAATCTGAAGAAAGAAATGGGTGAAAAAGGTTTTGTTAAATCCCATGAAGACAGGGATCCTGGCAATAAATGGATAGTGGTTGATTTCGGGGATGTTCTGGTACATATCTTTGAGAAGGAAACAAGGAAGGTCTTCGCGCTTGAAACCACCCTTGGCAGGACGGAAATCCCGTTAAAAGGTATATTAAAAGTTTGAATGGAGGGGTCAAATGAAAAAAATAGTCCTGAACATGGAAGTGGATTCATATACGGAGAAGGCCGTCAAGAATTTCTGCAGGGAAAACGGCATGTCCATGGAAAAATTCATAGAAGAGGCCATATTTGAGAAACTCGAGGCCGAAGAACTGCAGAAGGGCTCGTTCCTGACGGAAGAAACGGATGACGCCCCTGACACGGATACCGGGGACAATATGCTTTTTGATTCTGACGGGGATTCATACAAGAAAAAACATTAAATGCGCATATTCGAGAAACTGAAAAAATTCGACGCTTCTTTTGAAGTGATTTTTGCCGGAGTGGACGAGGCGGGCCGCGGCCCATGGGCGGGACCTGTAGTGGCGGCGGCGGTCATACTCGATAAAAACAAGATCGCCTCATTAAGCGGTATCAATGATTCGAAAAAAATACAGGAAAAAAAACGGG
>PMTB01000123.1 GCA_003167475.1 candidate division FCPU426 bacterium
CCGAGACCATAGCGTGCGCCTACACTCTCGGCATACAGCACCCGCCCGGCTACCCGCTCCCCACGCTCACGGGAAAGATATTCTCATTTTTAAACACGGCAAATACGGGTTTCAGGGTCAATCTCCAGTCAGCCCTGTTTGGAGCACTGCTTTGCATGATGGTATATTTTATCATACTCGATACGCTGCGTAAAAAAGACGGTTTACCTGTCTTTGCGGGGCTTGCCTGCGCTGTCGCGGCGCTTGCGCTGGCTTTTTCCTATACGATTTGGAACCAGTCTTTGTCGGCCAAGGGCGGTATATACGCCCTGAACGGCCTCATGCTGTCGCTTATAATTTACAGCCTCTTTAAATGGGAACGTTCAAAAAAATACCGTTTCTTTTATTTGGCGGTTTTCCTTTACGGGCTTTCGCTGGGCAACCACTGGGAAAGCATGGCCGTGGCATTCCCGGCGCTTATGACTTTTGTGGCGCTTGTGTTCTTAAAGGACAATAATTATAAGAGCATAACCACGGCCAGGTTCCTCACGGCCCTGGGCTTCGGCCTTATCGGGCCCGCGATATATATATATCTTCTGATAAGGGCGAGGGGCGGCGCCTACCTTAACTGGGGCGACCCGTCAAGTTTAAAACAGCTCCTGTGGGTTTTGACCCGCGCAGAATACTCGGCGACCGAGAAAGCAAGGGACCTTCATATAATAATACGGCAGGTAAGCAGGGTGGCACAGCTTGTGGTTTTTGAGTTCAGCTTCGGCGGGCTGGCCGTATTCCTTATCGGCATCAGGGGTTTCCTGAAAACAAACCGGCTGCAGCGGTTCATAATGTTTTCCGTGCTGTTTTTGACCATCATCTGCGGACTGTCGTTTTACTTCAACCTGAAGGAAGACATGATGTGGATAATGGATGTTTTCATAATTCCCGCTTATATGACCATGGCAATCTTCCTCGGCACAGGCATTAATTACCTGTTCAACTTTGACGAAAAAAACCCGGCGCTGAAAAACGCGGCAAAGGCCGCGGCTGTCCTTGCGTGCGCCCTGCCGGTTTTCCTGCTTGCTTTAAACTTCAGGAAAGCCGACCAGTCAAAGTACTTTTACTCTTATGATTACGGTATGAATATGATAAAATCCATGGACTTACCCGGGATTGCCATGCTTGAGGGCGACTACGCGGTGATGCCGCAGATGTATTTTAAGTACGTGGAAAAAAGGGGCAGCTTCTGCCCCGTGACTACTACATTCCTTTCAGTTCCCTGGAGCGTTAAAAACCTGAAGAACGAGTGCCCCGGGGTGCGCATGACCGTAGGCGGGAACGCTCCGATATCGGACAAGATAAGGAATATAGTGGAGAGCAATTATACGGATAACGCGGTCTACGCGTCGGTTTTCAGGAAGGATTTTGAGGAATACTACCCGCAGGGAAACGCCGCGCTCGTGCCGTACGGCGCGGTGCTGAAACTCACGCTGGACAAAGCGGCCGCTTTGAAGGAAGCCTCTAAAAAACTGCGGGAACTGACATACCGCGGGCTGCTCGAGGACAGGTCCTATATGAACATAACCACAAGGCTGGGCCTGTCAAATTACTCCAGCCTTTACCTGGAAACAGGGAACGCGTACGCGGCACTCAATAATAATGCTTTGGCCATGAATTACCTGCAGAAAGCGCTGGCGCTTTCAAACGACCGCACCAGGGCCATATGCCTTACACACCTGGGAGTGCTGGAATCAAAAACAGGGGATAATAAGCAGGCGCTGGTTTACTATAAGGAAGCGGTAAACCTCGATAATAACATGGTGGAGGCTTATTCCAATATGGCAGGTATTTATAATACTGATAAGGAATATGACCTGGCCCTCTCCGCCTGCGCGGACGCGATAAAGTCCAACCCGGCTTTTTCAGAGGCATACAATAATATGGCCATAGCTTACTTCAATAAAGGCATGAAGGACAAGGCCGTGGAAATGATGGAAAAGGCGGTTTCTTTGAGCCCGGGAAATGAAATGGCAAAAAGGAACCTGCAGATATTGAAGGGGGAGATAAAGTGAGGATACTTATGTTGTCCCCGGTTTTTCCTTATCCGCCGGCCGACGGCGACAAGATAAGGATATTCAATATCGTAAACCAGCTAAAAAAACAGGGGAAGCATAAGCTGCACCTTGTGACTTTCTGCCGGCCTTTTGAAGAGGCCCTGAAACCGGAACTGGAAAAATATTTTGAGACCGTGGATACGGTCGTGCTGGACAAACTGCAGATTATCGGCGGCGCGTTCACGGGAATATTCGGCACCATTCCGCTTAATGCGGCCGCGTATAATGACGCCCGTATGAAGGACGTTGTAAAAACAGCCTATGAAAAACACCAGCCGGACCTTATTTTCACATATAGGCTCAGGATGGCGCAGTATGCCGCCGTATATACCGTCCCAAAGGTCATAGATTATGTGGATTCGCTCGCGCTTTTTATGAAAAGAAGCGCGGGCTTCGAAGTCTCCATTTTTAAAAAGCTGTATTATCTCTTTGACGGCCCGAGGGTCGAAAATTACGAGCGTTCGGTCGCGGCGGATTTTAAAAGCGTATTTATCAACTCCGAGGAGGACGCGCAATACCTGGGGAATAAAAACATCATAACGGCGGCCAACGGCGCCATGAAGGTCGGAAAGCCCGCGAAGGACCGGCGTAACGGAGTTTACACCGTGGGTTTTATGGGCAATATGCCCTACGGCCCGAACCGCGAGGCCGTGCGCTGGTTCGTTAAAAATGTATGGAAAAAAACTTTCAATAATGATAAAAATATTAGGTTGGTAATAGCGGGCCGCGGCGCGGATGTCTTCAAAAGCCTCGCGGGCGACAACATAGAGCTGAAGGATAATGTGAAGGATGTTGAAAAGGAAATAATTTCATGGGATTTAAGCGCGGTGCCTGTGCGTTACGGCGCCGGCAGGCAGAACAAGGTCATGGACTGCTGGGCGTGCGGCATACCTGTCATAGCCGCGCCATTCGCGGCCAAAGGCGTTTACGGAAAAGACGGGTACAATATGATGATCGCTGAAAATAAGGTTGAATTTGCGGAGAAAATAAACCTGCTTAGGGATAAACCCGCAATCGGCAGGAAACTGGCAGCCAACGCGAAGGCCACTTTGAATAAATATTTTGACTGGGATAAAACAGGCAGGATCATAAACAAGGCCATTTTAAAAGCGGCCAAATAAAGGAAAACAGAGGACAATATGAAAAAACAGCTTTTAATAACCGCTCTATCCGCGGCATTCATCCTTTCATCGTGCGCGACCCTGAAAAAGGAGCACGTTGTGGATATACCCAGGACCGTGAACGAGCAGACGAAGATGGAAAATAGCGCGAAAACAGCCTATGACGACGGCGATTACCTGGAGACCATAAGCCAGTTAAAGGCGCTTTTAAAAAAGAACCCCAAGAGCCCGGTTTACTGGGGACAGTTGGGCAGTTGTTACGCGCAGTTGAACGAGTTCAACTACTCCATCTTCGCCTACCAGAACTCCATAAAGTATGACCCGAGGAACGTAAAGGCCATGTACAATCTGAGCGTGGTTTATTCGGACAAGGGGAGCAATAAGGAGGCAAAGCAGGTGCTGGACAAGGCGCTTAAGCTGGACCCGAAAAACCCCCTCCTGCAGGCAAGCCTTGGGAACGTGCTCATAGACGAACAAAAACTTGACAAGGCCAAGGTCCTGTATGAACGCATAGTGGATGTGAAACCCGATTTTGATATAGCGCATTTTAACCTGGGCGTGATCAATTACCAGGAACGCAACCTTGACGAGGCCGAAAGGAACTACCTCGACGTGCTCAGGATAAGCCCGAATGATTTTGAGGCCAAGCAAAACCTTTCGGCCATAAGCATTTTAAAGCAGGATTACGCGGCCGCGGTCAATTACCTAAAAGAAGTCATTGACGCCAACCCGTCGGACGACGTGACCCTGGAAAATGCCTATTACAACCTCGGGGTTGCCTATTTAAGGATGAAAAAATTCAAGGAATCGCTTGAGGCTTTTGAGACGGCGATAAATATAGAGCCGTGGGATATGGCGGCTTATGTGAACGCGGCCATACTTTCGGAGCAGCTGGGCTTAAAGGACAAAGCCATCAGGTACTGGAAAAAGTACGACCACCTGCTCCCCGTGAACAAGCGCAAGGAAGAGATGAAAAAAAGGCTTAAAAAAATGGGCGCGTCTTCCGATGGAATAGTGTCCGCCGAGGACCTCCCGGCCGAAGATACGAACACCACCGACGCTCAAGCGGATACGGATGCGTCCGGCAACACGGCGGCACCAGACGCCAAAGCGGCAAAATAGCCGATGAAAAATATGTTTTTACTGGCAGGCCTGCTGTTTTTTCAGGCTGCCGCGTACGCGGGATTTGAGGAAGCCTTCGAACAGGGCAGGCAGCTCATGGATAAAGGATCCTATTCCCAGGCGGCCGTGTACCTGCTTACAGCTGAAAAAACCGCGCCTGAAGCGAAGGTCATGGCGGTCTATATAGACCTTGGGATATGCTACAGGAAACTGGAACAATTTGACGACGCTATTGAGTACTATAAAAAAGCGTCCGCGCTTTCGCCCATGATGGCGGATATTTACTACAATATAGGTCTTGCCTACTATTATAAAGGAGTTTTTAAGGGGAATTTAAACGGGAACCTGAACCAGGCTATTGAATTTTACAAACAGGCCATAAGCGTGTCTCCGAACTATACCGAAGCGTACGGCGGGGAGGCCATGGCGTACAGGGATATGGGTTTTGTCGACAAAGCCATTTCAGTGATAAACGAGGGTTTGAAACAGAACCCGGATTACCCGGGCGGTTACTGCATACTGGCCAATTGTTTTTCGGACAAAGGGCTGCAGGAAAGCGCCATAGAAATGTACAAGCGCGCCATAACGCTCAGGCCCGATTATTATTCCGCGTTTTATAACCTCGGGGTGGTTTACCGCGAGTTGAAGCAATATACGAGCGCCATAGACGCGTTTAAGCAGGCCCTTAAACTCAACGCGAGCGACCCTGACGCGCACTATAATCTCGGGCAGTGCCTTATGGATGAAGGCGACTATGAGACCGCGCAGGACAGTTTTAAGCGGGCGATACAGCTTAACGGTGATTATAAAAAGTCCTATGATTATCTGATCGAATGCCTTGAAAAAAGCGGCGTGCCAAGGGAGGCGGCGAAATGGAAAGAGATCAGGGTTTCGAGATTCGGGATATGATATGCCGGGCATAATCGCGGCTGTCATAGTCCTTACGGCTTACCTTTCTTTCGGCAGGAAGATCTATTATTCCATAGGCCTGAAGAAAATTCCGGGCGTGACCTATCCGGCGTCATACGCGCTTGGTTTTTGTTTTTCCGGGACATTCATGGTTATCGCGGGTTTCCTGGGGCTGTATTACACGGCCACAGCGTGGGCGCTTGTTGTTTTGATGTGCCTGGCTTCATATGGGGAAATAGCGGAGATGGCCCGCGAGATCATGGAAATGTCGCGGGGCATAAACTTAAAGGGCGCCGCTTTATTTTCCGCGGTTGCGGCTGCCCTGTGGGGAGCATACATTTTTCTGGCGGCCCTGAAGCCGCCCATAGATTACGACACACTGACGTACCACCTTGGCTGCGCCTCGCAGTATATAGCAAGGGGGGGCATACGGGACCTGCCCGGGAATATATTCTCCTATTTCCCGCAGATGGCCACCATGAATTATCTTCTGTGCCTGTTGCTGCAGGGAGGCGGGTGCGTTAAGATCCTGCAGTTTTTTTCCGGGGTAATGGCGGTTGTTTGTGTATACGGGATAACCCGGCAGTATAAAGGCCGGCCATTCATAGGAGCCGTGCTGCTTTTCACGTCGCCGCTGTTTATTTTAAGCGCGACAAGGCTCGGAACTGAGGTCCATGTCGCGTTCCTAGCCATGCTGCTGCTTTTATTTGTCATGACAAAATATGAGGACGGCTTTACGATGCCCGACAATATATTCATAGGCCTGATACTCGGGGTCGCAATATCCGCAAAATATACGGCCGCGATAATATGTGTTTTTTTTGGCGGATATATGGGTTATATGCTGATAAAGAAAAAACAGACCTTTGCCGGGATTGCCGCGGTTTTTGGCATACCCCTGCTGGTCATAAGCCCGTACCTTATAAAAAACCTTGTTTTTATAGGCGACCCTGTTTACCCTTTCTTTTCGAATTTGTTCAAAGTAAACCCGCAAGCCGCGGCTGACGCGGCGGGTTATGTGTCGCATGTGTCGGGCTTCGGGCCGGGCAGGAATATTCTGGAATTCATAAAGTCACCATGGACCATGAACGTTCATCCGATACTTTTCGGCGGGGACGCGGTGGCGGGGCTGATACTTGTGACAATGGCACTTGTAATATGCGGCCTGGCGCGGAAAATGAGGACCGCGTTGTTCTTTTTGCTGTTTTACTACACGGCCTGGTATTTTACCGGGGCGGTGCTGCGGTTTTTGCTGCCCGCGGAGGCGGTATGCGCCGTGATCGCGGCTGTCATATATTCACAGACGCGAACGAAGGTCCGGGTGTTGGCCATCTCCCTGCTTGTTTTTTTTCAGGCCACGGTAACCGTGTATTTCCTTCATAAGTACCTGGACCCTTTCNNACGCTGCTGCGCGGACCCGGGACTGAGCATTCCTTGGAGCGTGTGACCTATTATAAGGCCGCGTCATTCCTTAACGTGTATGACAAAAACAAAAGGCCGGTCCTTTTCCTGGGGGACGCGAGGACCTACTACTTTAATATGCCGGTTACGGCGTACACGGTCTTTAATAAGCCCGACATCCTTACTGGATTCTATTCGGATGCCGGGAAAAGCTTCATGGAAAAGTTCCGGGCGTCAAATGCCGGGTTCCTGGTTGTGAACAGGACGGAACTTTTCAGGTTAAAGGAAGCGGGTTTTGCCGCTGTTTATACGGACTACATGGGGCAGACGTTCAAGAATATCATGGACAAATTTTTCAAAAAACTATATATTGATAACAACTGTGAAATCTATGAATACAAAGGGTGAATAAATGCCGTATGCAGCTATAGGGATCGCTTCTTTCATACTCGGGCTTATTTTCGTTCCGCTTGCCATGAAGGCCGCTTTTAAGACGGGCATCATAGACAAGCCGAACACGCACCTGAAAAAACACAAGGCGCCGGTGCCTTACCTTGGCGGGGCGGCCATATACCTGGCTTTTGTGATACCGGTTATCGCGGCCAAGATCATGATGCATCAGGGGTTAAAAGGGGTCATAGGCATACTAGCCGGAGCAACCATCATGATGGTTATGGGTCTGATCGATGACATCAGGAACCTAAAACCGGTTACCAAGCTCGCTGTCCAGCTTGTGGTGGCGGTCATAATACTCTTTGTGAACATGAATATTAAGTTCATGAACCAGGACCTGCTGAACATGATAATCACCGTCATCTGGGTGGTCGGCATAACCAATGCCGTGAACCTGATAGACATCATGGACGGTCTTGCCGGCGGCGTCACGCTTGTGGCTTCGCTTGCTTTTTTTGCGGTGGCCTTCCTTTCGGGCAGGGTTAACGATATGATACCCGCGATAGCGCTCTTCGGTTCGCTCGCGGCGTTCCTGGTTTATAACAGGCCGCCGGCGAAAATATACATGGGCGACGCGGGCTCGCTGTTTCTGGGCTTCATGATGGCTGCGCTGGCGCTCAATGAAAGTTACTCAAGGAATAATTACATAGCGGTACTCAGCCCCATACTGATACTGGGTGTGCCCATATTCGAGACTTTTATGCTCATAGTCATAAGGCTCAGTAAAGGCATCCTGCCAATCTACGGCACGAACGACCACCTCGCGCAGAGGCTGGTGATGATAGGCCTGACAAAACCGCAGGCAGTGCTTTTCCTCATAGGCTTGACCCTG
>PMTB01000156.1 GCA_003167475.1 candidate division FCPU426 bacterium
AAGAACGGCGACACAAAAGCGGCCATAGATGAATTAAACAGGATAATTGACAATGACCCGAAACTGGCGAAGGCTTATCTGCTGCGCGCAACGGCAATAATGTCGCTTGGGGACAATGCGGCCGCGGTAGCGGATTTCGATAAAGCCATAGAACTTTCGCCCAAAAATTCCGAGGCTTATTACGGAAGGGGAATGGCAAAAGCCGAACTGGACGACATGGCAGGGGCCATTAAGGACGAGACAACGGCAATTGACCTCGGAAAATCAAATAAAGCGGCTTATCTTGAGAGGGCAAAAATGAAAGCCGACCTTAAAGATTACAAGGGCTCAATAAAGGACTTCAGCAAGGCGATAGAACTGGATCCCAAAAACGGCAAAACATATTTTGACCGCGGTTCCGTGAAAGACGACAGCGGGGACAGGGGCGGCGCTGTCGAGGACCTTACAAAAGCCGGGGAATTGGGCTACGAAGGGGCTTATGACGTTTTGAGGCAGTTAAAGGAATGAGATCCGTATAAAATATGTATAAAATATTCAGGACATTCGTGGTAGAGGAAACCGTATTATTCGTTCTTATCGTACTGTTCATATTTCTGACGGCATTTATGCCCGGATACATACCCGAATATCCTGTTTTCATCGACTGGAGAACCATAATAACCCTGCTTGCCCTGATTATAACTGCCAACGGCATAAAGGACAGCGGTTACCTCGAAAATATCTCCGGCCGCATACTCCTGAAGATACACGATGAGCGGACACTCGCGTTTTTTCTTGTTTTTTTATCGGTGATATTGTCCACTTTCCTTACAAACGACATTACTTTGTTCATAACCGTGCCGCTCACGCTGTGCATGCAGTCCATACTGAAAAAAAACCTTGTAAAGATCGTCATATTTGAGGCCCTTGGCGTAAATGCCGGCTCATCTTTAACGCCAATAGGCAATCCCCAGAATATTTTTCTCTGGAACAAATGGGGCATATCTTTTTCCGGGTTTATGTGCCGCATGGCGCCCGTAGTCCTCCTAATGATAGCGGTCCTGGCTGTATTTATTTACTTTGGGTTTAAGGCCAACCGGCTCAGGATCGACGAAGACTCGGTAAAACCCGCCATAAATAAGAACATCGGCTTATTATCCATTTCAATAATGGCCCTGTTCCTGATCTGTCTTCAGTTCAAAATGGAAATTTACGCAATTCCGGTCATTGCGCTTATCTACCTTATATTCCACAGAAAAGTGTTTCTGGAACTTGACTGGCTCCTGATAATCACTTTTGTATTCATGTTCGTGGATTTTTCAATGGTCTCCAGGATCCCGTTTATACGATCCGTCCTTTCAGGCATTGACCTGTCAAATAATACGAATGTTTTTATCTTATCGGCCCTTATATCCCAGATAATGTCAAACGTCCCGGCCGCCATATTCATGGCAAAATTCACCTCCAACTGGAAGGCAATAACTTTAGGTGTTGATATTGCCGGAAATGGGATTATAATAGGTTCATTGGCCAACATTATAGCTTTACGGCTTATAAAAACGAAAGATAAAAGGATTTGGCTGGATTTTCACGGGTATTCGGTCCCGTATTTTTTATTGACCGGGTTTGTTGTCTGGTTGTTTTTACGTTAGGTTTTATATCGAAATATTTTACGGAGGCAAAAGCATGAAATTTTTCAATCAGCTCGGCGTGAGTTACTTCGCCAACAGGCATTTAAAACATTTTATTACAGACCTTAAGTCCTTAAAAAAAGACGGGTTCAACTCCATCCTGCATACTTTTTCCGAGGAAGACATGCTCTACAGCTCCGGAAATGTCAGGGATATGGTCAAGGCAAGCCGTGACTATGGTTTTACAACATGGATAAACCCCTGGGCCGTGGGCAGGGTATTCGGCGGGGAAGCGCTTTCAAATTTTCTGCTTGAAAACCCGCTTGCATGGCAGCTTTTATCCGACGGACGGCGTTATCCCACCGCGTGCCTGAACAATCCGTCATTCCGCGGTTATATGGAAAAATGGTCGGACGCAGCCACAAACATGGGTGTCGACGCCGTGCTTTGGGACGAACCCAGGCTGGCCATAAGGCATAAAGGCAAAAAAACGGCCTGGGGCTGCCGCTGCCCTTACTGCAGGGAGTCATATGAGATGAAGAACCTCAGGGCCATGCCTATGATAAAAATGGACCAGACTGTTATTAAGTTCAGGGACGACACGGTCAAATCTTTTGTTTCAGATATGTCCATTTATGTAAAGCGCATATCAAACAACAAAACAAAAAATTCCGTCGTACTCATCACTTCAGCCGGCGATCTTGACAGGTGTTCCGGCATGGATTCCATGGCCTCCATTAAACAGGTTGACTCGCTCGGTGTGGGCCCATACTGGTATTGGATGAACAACAATCCTGATGTGTACAAACTCAGTTATTCCGCCGCGGCCGGCGTCAAAGAAATAGCCTATCGGTCCGGGAAAACCCCGCATTTTTGGCTGCAGGGGTTCGGCTACAAAAAAGGGACCGAAGGCAACGCCCGTCTCGCTATAAAAGCCGCGGTGGACGCCGGAGTGAGGTCGCTATGGGTGTGGGGATACAGGGGCGGCGAAATGATGTCAACTTCCGCTTCTGACAGGCCGGGTATAGTCTGGGAAACGATCGTTAAAACCCTGAAATCAGTCACAAATTCAAAACCTCAGCAACCAAAATAACAGACCCGGCAATTTCCTCAAAAACCGGGAAACTAAAAATTATATATATTGTCTAATAAATACCGCCTTGCAAACGTTTGTGAGGTTTTTATTGCGTTGATTTTTTAATCATTAAATATATAATTATTTTAAGTTTTATTAAATCCGGTAAAACAGAGGGCAAATGTACAAAAAACTGGGTTTCAGGTTGGCAATGTGCGCGGTGTTTACCGTGCTTTTTGCCGTCAGCCTTTTTTCGGCTGATGCCCTGGTGGATTGGGGCACTACGCACCAGAATATAGACGGTTTTGGCGCATGCTCGGCATGGAGCGGTTCAGCCATGCCTGCGGCGATTGCCGATTTGCTTTTCAGGACAGACGCCTCGAATATCGGGCTCTCAATATATAGGACGCGTATCCCGCCCGATGGCACTATGACAGGGGAACTTGCCTCCGTGCAGGAAGCGCAGGCGAGGAACAGCAATATAATAGTCTGGGCGGCTCCATGGTCGCCTCCGGCAGCGATGAAAAATACGGGAAATGTAAACACGGGAGTGCTTCTTCCCGCAAGTTATCAGGCCTATGCCAACTATCTCACCAAATATGTCAAGGATGCGTATACCAAATACGGGCTCAGTTTTTACGCGCTTTCAGTTCAGAACGAAGCAGACTGGCCTCCCGGCTCATATGAAGGCTGTACCTGGAGCGCCCAGCAGCTGCATGACTTCGTAATGAACAACCTGGGCCCCGCGCTCTCGGCAAGCAGCCCGTCGGTCAAGTTAATGATGCCCGAATCCTTCGGCGACAATCTCGCTTTATCGGATACGACGCTCAATGACGCGAACGCCGCAAAATATGTGGGGATCGTCGGAGAGCACCTTTACGGGCTGCCCGGCGATGAGCCGCACCCGCCGAACCCTTATCCACTTGCGGTATCGCTCGGCAAACAGTATTGGGAAACCGAATATTACAACAATCATTTGGGCGCGTACGACACAGGAATGACAGAAGGGCTCAATACCGCGTTACAGATGCACAACGCGCTCGGCATCGCCGAATTTAACGCTTATCACTACTGGTGGATGATATCAACCGGCGCGGACAACGGCGGGCTTTTGCCGTCGGGCTGCGCCACGGCCGCGTGCGCGCCGAAAAATCTGTACTGCTTCGGCAACTTTTCCAAGTTCGTACGTCCGGGATATGTGCGCATAGATACCACTCTCAACCCTACGGCCGGCGTTTATGTCACCGCTTATAAACTTGCCGCAACGGGCGAGTTTGCCATAGTGGCGATCAACACAAACACTTCGGGTACATCGCAAAGGTTTCAGTTGAACGCAATGACAACCACTTCGGTGACACCATGGCTGACGGACGCTTCAAACAGCCTCGCTCAGCAAGCCGCTGCCGCGGTTGTGGGAGGATTTCTTACGTATACGCTCCCGGCGCAAAGCGTTGTCACATTTTACGGCACAAGCGGGAACATAACAGTGACCCCGACCTTTACGCCAACCGTGACGCCCATACCCGTAAGTTTCCTGCTGGATGATTGCGAGGACGGCAATAATACGAACAATCTTGGCGGCGGCTGGTATAACTACGCTGACGCCACTTCCACGCTTAACCCGACTCCGTTTGTAATGACGGCAGGCGGATGCCCGGGCTCCACTAACTATTGCGCGTCAATGTCCGGCACGATAGGGGCCGGCGGCTATGGCGGCATAGGCACCAATCTGAACGCGGCAGGGACCCCGGTAGACCTTACCGGATACATTGGCGTGGAATTTTACGTGAAGGGAACAGGGAGTTACTGGTTCCAGGTAACCCAACAAACTTCCGTAGGCAGTTCTTTCGGGAAAGCTTTCACAGCCGGCTCAACATGGACAAAAGTGACTGTTATGTTCGCTACCGATCTGTCACAAAGATACGGAGGCCCGGATGTCTTCACCCAGAACCTCTGCATTGCGCTTCAATGGGCCAATAATTCCACCGGAGCCGTTGACCTTCAGGTGGATAACATCAGGCTGCTCCTGCCGGCCACATCGCCGACAAACACGCCCACATACACCACTACGCCGCTTGTTCCGACATCGACGCGAACACGTACAAGCACTCCGACGTACTCAAGGACAAACACTCCGGCATATACGCCGACTGATACCGCGTCAAATACGGCCTCGCCGTCCCCTGTTTCCAGCAATACGGCTTCACCGACGGCCACACGCACTTATACCGCCACTTGCACGCTTACACAGACGCCTGCGTCGACAAATACCGCCTCGCCGTCATCCACGCGCACCGTCACCCTGACCTTTTCGCCGACGTTAACGCGCACAAATACGGCCGGTTCCACGCCGACACAAACTCCTTTAGTAACTTTTTCTGACACGCCGACTTTCACGGCCACGCATACGGCCACCGCGTCGGCCACTGTCTCGCCGGTATTTTCAGCCACATTCACGCCGACTATTACAAATACACGCACTCAAACCCCTTATCTGTCACCGACTTTTTCGCCGACGCAGACTTATACTCAGAGCGCAAGCCCGTCTCCGATAGCCCCAAGCGATACCAATACCCCTGTCCCCACATTTACACAAAGCGCCACTGCCACCAACACAGCCACGCCTGTGAATACCCCCGTATATACCGGGACATTCACCCCGACTTTTACCGCGACAACAGCCCTTACCCTTGCCGCTGATATCCTGTTCTGCACCGACAGGACAGGCGATGTCGAGGTATTCAGCCGGTCTTTGGCCGGAGTGGACACGGACCTGACCAATAACGGGGCCGGGGATTACAACCCAAATGTCTCGCATGACGGCCAATACGCGGTTTTTTCAAGTTACAGGACGGGAACCTACCAGATCTTTAAAATGAAACTGTCCGACAACTCTGTTGTCAGGCTCACAAATAATACGGCATCTGATTGGGATCCTACCTTTAATCCGGACGATACCAGGGTGGTCTTTAAATCCACCCGTGCCGACGGGTTCGGTGACATATTCATCATGAATGCCGACGGTACCTCGCAGGTAAACCTCACGCAGGCCAGGAGCTTAACCGAAGAATGGGACCCTGATTTCACACGCGACGGCGCCCAGATAGTGTTCACCTCGCGTTTAACACCGGGAGACCCATCTACCGATGAACTTTTCATCATGAACACGGACGGAAGCAATTTGCGCAGGCTCACAAATAATTCCATCCCTGACTGGTACCCTTCATGCTCGCCGACAGCCGACAAAATACTTTTTGTTTCCAAGGACGGGCCGGGACTGAACGATAACATATACACCATGAATTATGACGGCAGCGGAATCACCAAG
Organism: candidate division FCPU426 bacterium; assembly: GCA_003167475.1. Lineage (GTDB taxonomy): Bacteria > Oederibacteriota > PGYV01 > PGYV01 > Palsa-1178 > PALSA-1178. The sequence continues at coordinate 6,014 of PMTB01000156.1, forward strand.
CTCAGTTCTTTGCCGGGCGATAACGACGACCCTTATTTTTCACCTGACGGGACGCAGATAATTTTTACAAATAACAACTCGGGCAACTTTGATATGTACATAATGAACGCCGACGGGACAAACACCACCGCGGTGGAAATAAACGCCTCCAATGAGATATGCCCGGTTTATTTGCGCCACGATCTCACGCCGACCCCCACAAATACGCCGAGTTTCACATTTACGGCCACAGGAACATATACGGCGAGCCCGACCTTTACGGAGACCGTATCCCCGAGTTTCACGGAAACCCCTTCGGCAACGGCATCCCCGAGCGTTACACAAACGCAGACAATCGCCCTGCAAAGCCCCACTTTTACATTTTCAATGACGGTTACGCAGACAATCACGCCTTCGCCTTCATTGTCACCGGCGCCGTCTTTCACAGCCTCATTTACATTCACAAATACGGCCATTCCATCGATGACACAGACTCCAGCGCCGACAGGCTCCGTTACAGCTTCACCTACATTCACCCGGACCCAGCCGGCCGCCACCACGACTTTTTCACCGACACCCGGCGCCACGAATACGCCGCAGGCAACCGGGGAGATTATATATCCGAATCCCGTCAATCCCGGCGCTGATAATTTAAACCTGGGACTGACACTGGAGAGCCCCGCCGACCGGATAATATTCAGGATCTACAGCACGGGCTTCAGGTTGATAAGGGAAATACAGTGGGCCGGCGCGCCGGCAGGTTACTACACGGGCGTAATAGATAAATCCAGCCTGAAGGGACTTTCCAGCGGACTTTATTACTACAGGGTAGAGATAAACTACAGGAATAAACCCGCGCAGAAGGGAAAAACGCATAAGATACTCATCCTCCGATAATCCGGAAACGCCCTTAATCCGATAAGCCCAAGAAAATCCGTAAAATATATCCCAATTTACCGTTCTTTTTAGTATAATATATCCTTATTAAAAAAAACGAAAGGTATTTTATGAAAATAACATGCATTGATTTTGAAACAGCCAATCCATTCATAGGCAGCGTATGCGCGATGGGCATCGCGGTGATAGAGGATGGGACCGTCACATTTTCAGAGAACATTCCCGTAAAACCCCATCCGAAATACGGCATTTTCAACAAGGACAATGTCAGGATACACGGCATAACAAAAGAATCTGTATTCAACTCACCCGAATTCAACGTTGTTTATGAAAAAATAAAACCCCATATGGAAAATGCGATTATCGCGGCGCATAATACGGATTTTGATATCAGGGCTTTAAAGGACGTGCTGACGGTATACGGTCTGCCCATCCCCGGGTTTGAGTTTTTTTGCACCGTAGAACTGGCAAAGAGCACATGGCTCGGCCTTAAAAATTACAGGCTTCATACCGTAAGCGCGCACTTAAACCACGTCCTAAAGCACCATAACGCGGGCGAGGACGCTCTGGCATGCGCCAATATCATAGTTTCCGCGATGAAAGAAACCGGCATTAATGATATTTACGCGCTTTTGGAACACGCCAAAGTAAAATTGAAAACGCTCAAAGCCGGTGAAGCTCATACGCTCAGCCATGATTTTCTCACGGAACGTGCGGGCGAAAAAGTAAATGCCGCCCATATAATGCCGAAAACAGAGACTTTCAACCCGGCCAACCCCATGTATAAAAAGGAATTTGTATTTACAGGCGAGTTTTCAACCGGCCTGACCCGCAGGGACGCAATGCAGGCGGTTGCCGATTCCGGAGGGACGCTTTCAAACTGGGTGCGCGGAAGCACGGACTACCTGGTCACCGGGCCTGTCGACGCCAGGAAAAAACCCATAACCTCCGAGAGCGGGAAATTAAAAAGGGCAAAAAGGCTCATCGAAGGAAAACGGCCGATCAAAATAATCGGAGAAGACGAGTTTTTTAAAATGACGGGTAATTAAGGGACGGATCCAAATCTAACTTTTGCCGTTTCAGGCGGTAATTGTCAAATTGCACACGTGTTCGGTTTAACATGGAAAATCAACGCAAAACCCAAGGAAAACGTCGTATTTAATTGATTTTAAACGTTATAAGCTGTATACTTATATTGCTTAGGGAAAGGCACGGAGTATTAAATTGCAGGAGTACAGATGCTAAAATTCAGGAAATACCTCATCAGCCTTTTTATAACAGCATGCCTGTTATTACCTTCAATCATCGGCGCATACACCTGGAAATCCGTCATTGTCGGCGGGGGCGGGTTTGTGCCCGGCTTTATTTATCATCCCACCGTATCAGGACTCGCTTACGCCCGGACCGACATGGGCGGGGCTTACCGCAGGGATGTTGCGGGCGGTCCGTGGACGCCGATCACTGACTTTCTCGACCGTACAAATTCCGATTATATGGGCATTCTTTCCATAGCCGTCGACCCCAATGACGGCACGCGCGTTTATGCCATGACCGGCAAATATACGGCTTCGTGGGCCGGAAACGGAGCAGTGCTCACTTCGACGAACCGCGGAGCGGCCTGGACCATTGTTCCCCTTGCGTTTAAAGTCGGAGGGAACGAGGACGGCAGGGGAGCCGGCGAAAGGCTCGCCGTTGACCCGAACCTGGGCTCCATTCTTTTCATGGGCAGCGGCGGCGCCACCGTGGCCGCGGGCCTCTGGAAATCCACCAATTACGGAGCGGCCTGGACACAAGTGGCGGCTTTCAATACGACGGCAAATATAACTTTTGTAATGTTTGACAAAACCAGCGCTACTACCGGCAACCCAACCCAGAGAATATTTGTGGGCGTAAACAATACTGCCGGACAATCCCTTTACATGAGCGCAAACGGCGGAACATCATGGGCCGTCGTAGCCGGGCAGCCGAACGGCTTAATGGCCATGCGCGCTGATATTGCCGCCGGTAATCTCTACACAACATGGGCCAACGCGGCCGGGCCAAACGGGGCAACAGCAGGGGCCGTCTGGAAATATAATATTGCGGGCGCAACCTGGACCAATATCTCACCCGTTGCCGGGCCCGCCTACGGTTACGGCGGAATTTCAGTTGATGCCCAAAATCCGCTTCATATGATCGTATCCACCCTTGACCTGTGGTACCCGTACGACCAGGTCTGGCAGTCCGCAAACGGCGGGACCACGTGGACCGCGCTGATGTGGAACCCGGCCAATAATGCCATCATAGCCGCTCTTGATTACACTTCCGCGCCATGGGGCTCAATAAGGAACCCTCACTGGCTTGCTGACATTAAAATAGACCCGTTCAATTCGGCAAGGGCCGACTTCGGCACTGGTTACGGGATTTTTTCCTGTGATAACCTGGCGGCGGCCACAACGACCTGGTATTTCAGGAATTTAACCGTGGAAGAGATGGTGCCCATTGAATTAATAGCACCGCCATCAGGCGCGCCGTTGTTGTCGGCTTGCGGCGACCAGGGCGTGTTCAAACATGACTCTTTGACCGTGTCGCCGCCTTTGGGAGTGGCTTTGAACGTCGGCAGCGCGCTTTCCATTGATTACGCCGAAGGCTTGCCTTCGAAAATGGCGGCTGGTTACAACTCGCCGTCGCCTTACGGCGCTTATTCCGTAAATGGCGGCGCAAACTGGACCAATTTCGGTTCAGCTCCGGCAGGCGCGACAGCAGGAGGGAGTGCCTGTATAGCCGTATCAAATAACGGCAATACAATAGTATGGTCGCCTCCGGGCGCGGCCGTATCCTACTCAACCAACAACGGCGCGTCATGGACAGCCTGCGGCGGCGGCGTGCCCGGCGCGTACTGCCCTGAATCAGACAGGGTCAATTCAAATAAATTCTATGTCTACGATTCGATCAACGGAAAACTGTGGTACACATCAGCCTCAGCCGCGACCTTTACCCAGTCGGCGACGGCATACCCGGGCCTTCCAAGTTATAATTCCGGCAATGGCACAGTTGCCGCCGTGTTCGGCAGGGAAGGCGACGTATGGATAACAACCGGCGCGGGCGGACTTTATCACTCGATTGATTCCGGTGTAACCGGAACCAAGGTCGGAAGCGTAACCGAAGCGTATATGATAGGCTTTGGAAAAGCTTCCGGCGCTTACCCGGCCATATACCTTCACGGCATCGTAGGCGGGGTACTTGGGATATTCCGCTCCGATGATACGGGCGCCACATGGACCAGGATAAATGACAACACCACACAGTTCGGCTGGCTGCACTGTATAAAAGGCGACCAGAATATTTACGGCAGGTGCTATGTTTCCGCCGAGGGCCGGGGTATATTTTATGTTGATTCCGCGGCCGCAGGCACGCCGACATTTACGCCGACTTACACAAGGACGGCCACACCGACCCTTTCACCCACAGCCACCCAAACACGCACCGCAAGCCCAAGCCCCACTATTACCCCGCAAAACCCCACTTTCACATTCACCGGTACATCCACGCGGACTTTTACCCCGACTTCCACAAGGACCGCAACCGCGTCATTTACGCCGTCGGATACAGCAACAACGACGCCCACAAATACGCCGGTATCCAATACGCCATCATTTACGCGTACGGCCACTTCGACCTTCACCCCTTCAGGGACCAATACGTCATTTACCCCTACTTTCACCGAGACAAGTACGCTGACTTTTACGCCTACTTTTTCATTCACTCCAACGAATACTCTCACGGCAACGAGGTCCGCCACGATCTCATATACCGCAACCCTGACTATTAATACTCCGACTATTACTTTTACACCCACTAACCCGGCAGGCACTTCCACTTATACGATGACAGCCACTCCAACCAGGAGCAATACGCCTTCGTTTAGCCCGACACGCACCGCAACCGAAAGCGGGACATTTACACCGACCGCCTCCGGCAGCGCCACTTTCACGGCAACAAATCCCCAGACCCGCACATTTACCGCCACATTCACAAACACAACCACGCGCACAACGACATTCACGGCTACTTTTACCCCGAGCCGGACATATACTGCTACGGCAACGGATACGGTAACTTACACAAACACAGTATCGCCGACTGTTACGGTAACGCCCACGAATACGCCTTACTCGGGCAGCCCGACAGACACGCTTACTTCCACGCTTACGCCGACGGCCGCGCCGTGCACATGCCCGTCGTATTTCGGGAATATAACATTGGGTTCGCAGCCGCCGATTGACGACTCGGGGGTTGTTGACGCGAACCAATTTAACCTGGTGGAGAACGCAGTTGTGCGCACGCTTTCGCTTTATATTACCGCCACTTCGGGCGGAAATATGCGCATGTCGCTTTATACCGACGGCGGCGGCCATCCGGACACGCTCATTTGCGAGTCAGGAGACCAGCTTACAACCGTGGGCTGGAACACGGTGGACATACCCGTGCAGACGCTCCCGCCCGGGATATACTGGATAGCGTGGCAGGTTGAACCCGGGACAATACTTGGTTATGATAACGGCGCTTCGGGCGAGGAGGCGTGGTTCCCCAGCGCTTACGGCGCGTTCCCGGCGACGGTTACGACCGGAAGCCTGTGGAACTACTTTTACACTGTAAGGGCGGACTATTGCCCCGTGATATGCGGCACGCCCACATATACGTTCTCGGCAAGCCCGACCATATCGCCCACGGCCAGCATAAGCGTGACGCCTACATACGTGGGCACATGCGCGTGCCCGAATATGTTCGGGAAATCATATGTAAGCGCCGGGACATTGAGCCCCGCCGGGTTTGCCTCCGCAAACTGGTGGGGAATAAGCGAGGACGGCAACGCGAATTCAATCTCGATCAATGTGGCAAGCGGGAGCGGGAACATGAGGGTGGGGTTGTACACGAATTCCACGGGAGGTGCGCCGGGAGTGCCGGTGGATCTGCTGTGTGAATCAGCGGACACTCCTGTAAACCCGGGCTGGAACACGATAAGCATACCGCAGGTGGGTCTTGGAGCCGGCACGGTTTACTGGGTTGCGTTCCAGGTGACGGCCGGTGTTGTATTAAGCGCGGAAAACGGATCGGCCTCGCCGCCGGACCTGTATTACGTATCCCAGGCATACGGGCCGTTCGGCAGCATGACCGGCGCCACGGGAGCCGCGTTCTCATTTGACGTGCAGGTGAATTACTGCCCGGTCATGTGCGCTTCCACTCCGTCGGAGACTTTCACGGTAACGCCTTCCTCAACAACGGTTGTTAACACACCGACATACACATACACTTATACAGCTACAAATATCGTACCCTCCATGACTTTCACTGTTACAAACACAACGGCCATATCGAGCCCGACGCAGACCATTACGCTGACATCAACAGTAATGCCCGCCACTTTCACATTTACGCCAAGCCTTACAAAGACATGCACGGCTACAGCGTCGGCGCTTCCCGCGTCCGCCACGCCTACTTTTACGCCGACCGCGACGCAGACGCCGGCCATAGACACCCCGACCGCGACCCCGTCCGGGATAACGCCGGAACCCACGGCAACAAAGCTTGAAATAATCGATCCTGTCGCGTTTCCCAATCCGTGCCTCATTAGCGCAGGCGCTGTCATTGGATTTGAATTAACCCGCGACGCCAATACCGTAAAATTCAAATTATATACCACAAACTTAAGGCTTGTCAGGGAACTTACGGCTCCGGGACAGGTAAGCGCGGGATTAAAGACATTGCAGATAAATTCCGGCCTGTTCAACGGCTTATCCCAGGGCCTGTATTTCTATATCCTGGAAGGCACCGCGGATAACGGCACCAAGGCAAGGTCGAAAATAGGAAAAATTATTATCCTTAGATAGACGCTGCCGGAAAACTTTCAATTTAACGTCCTTTGCGATTTCAGGTATGAAAAACTCCCCTTGCCACGTCTTTCCTTTCTGTTATACTGTCTGATATTTTAAAAGGAGAAAAAATGGCACCAATTCAATTTCCTGATGGATTTTTATGGGGCGCCGGCACCAGCGCCTATCAGATTGAAGGCGCGTGGAACAAGGACGGCAAGGGCGCGTCCATATGGGACACTTATTCCCACGTGCAGGGCAATATAAAAAACAACGATACCGGCGACACGGCCTGCGATCATTATTACAGGTTTAAGGACGACGTGAAGCTCATGAAAGAACTGGGGCTGACTTCATACAGATTCTCAATTTCATGGCCAAGGATATTCCCCAAAGGCGGGACTGAACTGAACAAGGAAGGGCTTAATTTCTACGACAGGCTTGTGGACGAACTCCTGAAAAACGGCATTGAGCCCATGGTAACCCTTTATCACTGGGACATGCCGCAGGACCTTATGGACAGGGGAGGCCTTTTATCCAGGGGGTTTATCACCGGGTTCGAGGCCTATGCGGACTTTCTTTTCGGCTATTTCGGGAGCAGGGTGTCCAAATGGATAACATTTAACGAACCCTGGGTCTTCACATTTTGCAGTTATAAAAAGGGGCTCCTGCCCCCGCGCATGAAAGGCGTGCAAAACGGTATTGATTCCTGCCACATAACAAATCTGGCGCATGCAGCCGCGGTAAGAAAATTCAGGGAAAGGAGCATAAGGAATGGCGCCATCGGGACGGCCCAGTGCGCTTTTCATTTTGAACCCGAGGAACAAACAGCCTCATGCATTGAAAAGACAAGGATGGCTGACCTATACCAGAACAGGTGGTACTGGGACCCGGCTTTGCTCGGTAAATACCCCGCGGAAATGCTCGAGTATTTCGAAAA
>PMTB01000093.1 GCA_003167475.1 candidate division FCPU426 bacterium
AAAAGACAAAAGTAAAGTTGTAAGGCAAGTAGGCAAGTAGGCAAGTAAGGCAAGTAAGGCAAGTAAGGCAAGTAAGGCAAGTAAGTTGGCACTACTTAACAACTTGACAACTTGAAGTCAACTTTACTTTTGTCTTTTGGCTTTTGGCTTAACAACTTAACAACGACGCATAAATAAAGGAGGCTCTTCATGGACAACATTTTTGACCGCAAGGGCGAAACCGCCTGGTGCCCGGGCTGCGGGAATTTCGGGATACGCAATATAGTGCTCAACGCATTGGCGGAGCTGGGTTTAAAACGCGAAGAGGTTGTTTACGTTTCCGGCATAGGCCAGGCAGCCAAGGCGCCTCAATATTATAATGTAAGTTATTTTAACGGCCTCCACGGCAGGAGCCTGCCTCCGGCGGCCGGGATCAAGTCCGCCAATCCGGGACTCAATGTTATTCTGGAAAGCGGGGACGGCGATATGTACGGCGAGGGAGGGAACCATTTTATACACGCTATCCGCAGGAACCCCAATATAACCGTGATAGTCCATAATAATATGGTTTACGGACTGACAAAAGGCCAGGCATCGCCGACATCAAGGCTTGGTTTTACCACGCCCATTCAGGTTAACGGCGTTTCGGAAACACCTATAAATCCGCTGGCTTTGGCCATATCGCTTGACGCCTCCTTTGTGGCGCGCGGAACGGCCGGCGAGCCGGAACTGACAAAAGAGATAATAAAAAAGGCGATACAACACAAGGGGTTTGCCCTTGTCGATGTTTTTCAGGCCTGCGTATCGTTCAATAAACTCAATACGCACAAATGGTTCAAGGAACACACTTACAAACTTGAGGACAATTATGACCCGAAGGACAAAGTAACGGCTTTCAAGCGCGCCCTCGAAGAGGACCCGATGCCTTTGGGAATTTTCTACGTGAATGAAAACAAGCCGGTGTTCGAGGATAACCTGGCTGCCTATAAATCAAGCAGGGAACCTTTGTACAAGAGGACAACGGATATGACGAAGATAGCTGAACTGCTTGAAGCCAAAAAATAATTTAAAATTATCGAGGAGGAAAAAATGGCAAGAATCAAAGTAGGGGAAAAGTTCGGGGATTTTACATTGAAGAACCAGTTGGACCTGGAAGTCAACACAGAGGGGCTGGAAGACAAAAAGATTCTGCTCTCCTTTCACCCGCTTGCGTGGACATCAGTTTGCGCGAAGCAAATGCAGTCGCTTGAGGATTATTACGAGGTATTTGAGGAGCTTAACACTGTTCCGCTCGGGATATCCATTGACACGTCTCCTTCGAAAAAAGCATGGGCGGAAAGCCTCGGGATAGAAGAACTTGACCTGCTGGCGGATTTTTGGCCGCACGGCGGGATAGCCGCAAAGCTCGGGATATTCCTTGAAAAATTCGGTTTTTCCGAGAGGGTAAACATCATTCTTGACGAGCAGAGAAAAGTCATATTCATGAAAGTATACCCGATGAAGGAACTGCCTGACGTAAAGGAACTTGTCGCGTTTTTGAAAAACGGGTCCAAGTAGGATCCAATTGCCAATTACGAATTACAAATTAAACATAAAAAAACACCGGGAGAGAACAATGAAAAAAATTACGATGTTGTTTGCGTTGCTTTTTTTGGTTTGTTTTACCGTATCGGCACATCCGCCCAGCGATATTATCATCACTTTTGACCTGGTTAACAGCACTGTTACGGCCAAAATAATGCATGACGTAAAGGACGTTAAGGACCACTATATAGCGCAGGCGGTCATTACGGTGAACGGGAAAAAGGCAATAACCCAGTCCTGCACCACCCAGACAAGCAATGAGTCCCAGACTTTGGTATATGTCATACCGGGCCTGAAAGTCGGCGATGTGGTGTCTGTTGACGCGGACTGCGTCAAGTTCGGGGACCTCACAAAAGAGGCCACCGTCAAGGAAAGTAAGGCATCGACTGTGAAATCGAATAATCCTGTCCCGGTAAAAATGTCAAAACCTGCGGTAAAGGGGAAATAACAATGGATGTAAAAGAAGCAATAGAAAAAAGAAGGGCATACAGGTCCTTCGAACCGGTTGAAATAACCGATGAAATGCTGAAGGAACTCGGCACGGCCGCGCAGCTTATGTGCTCATGCAACAACAACCAGCCGTGGAGGTTTGTATTTGTCCGTTCCAAAGAAATGCTTTTTAAGATGAGGGAGGCTTTCAATAAAGGGAATGCATGGGCATTTGAAGACTCGCTGATAATCGCCGTATTCGGAAAAAAGGAAAAGGACTGCAATATACAGGAAAGGGAATATTATCTTTTTGACATAGGATTGGCGTCAGCCGCCATAATACTGCGCGCGACCGAGATGGGGCTTGTTGCGCACCCGATAGCCGGGTACTTGCCCGAAAAAGCCAAAGAAATACTCGGCATCCCGGCGGAAAACATGCTGATAACCCTGATTAATGTCGCGAAAAAATCGGACAAGATCAACCCGGTCATGAGCGAAAAGCAGATTGCGCAGGAAAATGAACGGCCATTGCGCAGGAAGCTTGAGGAAATATATTCAGTGGATGTTTTCAGCGCCGAACTGGATAAATAGGAACTTTAAAAATTATACGGCCTTAAAAGCCGGTGATAAGCCACGTCCGTTGCGGCTGGGAATTTCTTTATGGATTGGACGCCCGGTATTATAAAGGTTTTAGTGGCGCCAGCCATAAAGAAATCCCCAGCCACAACGGACGCGGGAAGGATTCACTATATTATTGAGGGGGAAAAGATGAAGAAACTGGTATGGATGGCGGTTTTATTTCTAGCCTGCGCCGCAGCGCGGGCCGAGCAGTTTGAAAATCCAATGTTAAATATGACGGTGCCTTCCGGACTGGAGAGCGGGCAATCGTATCTGATGATAAATGTAAAGCCGGCACAGACTCTCCGGGATTATCCCAAGGACGACCTGTACGCTATTTTAGATAAAGGCGTAAACGCGGGGATTGAATTCAGGTATATGGCGGGTTTGAATATTGAGGCAAAAGCGGGCTATATAACGGGAAACAGGGAACAATATGCCGGTTTAAGCTACACGCTGCCGGCCCCGAAACTTTTCTTTAATTCGCAGCTTGATATGCAATTTTTTTCATACAAAGAAAGCCAGGGTTCGAGATATGACCAGAATTTATTTTATTTGCTTTCCCTGCAGTCTGTGCCGTTATTGGACGAAAGGCTGGCAATCTCGGCTGATCTTGGTTATGACGGTTTTAACGGGCACATAGGGCTCGGGCTGGGCGCGAGCTATGAAATAAGGACCCATGTCAGGGTGCTTGCCGAATACTACCCGGTATTCAAAGGCGGCGATCCGGGCGCGGTTATAGGAAGCACCGGGTGTTACAGCGTTGGGTTAAAATTTGACACATTCGGACACCAGTTCATTTTCAAGGTTGGCAATTCCGGCGAAATCGGGACGCGAAGGATGATGCTGGGGACTTATACGCAGGATGTGTTTGTGGGGATAACTGTGATGAGGCTGATAGCGTTTTAAGGAATCGTCGGCGTAAAGCATATGTAAATTTTGCATTTGTTGGGTTATAATAGTGGCGTTCACGGCCATGATAAGTTGTTAAGCCAAAAGCCAAAAGACAAAAGTAAAATTTCAAAGGGTTAAAGTGGTTAAGTTGTAATAACTTTTGGAAGACACTTGCTCTTCCACTTGAACTTCTTCTTTACTTAACTTTTGTCTTTTGGCTTTTGGCTTAAAAACTTAATTTTGAAGGGAACACAATGAAACAAAAAAAGAAAAACATAGACCAGCTCTCAATCGACACGCTAAGGGTATTATCCGTGGACATGGTGGAAAAGGCCAAGTCGGGCCATCCCGGACTGCCCTTGGGCGCCGCGCCTTTTGTGTACACTTTATGGAGCAGGTTTTTAAGGCAGAACCCGGCAAACCCCAAATGGTACAACCGCGACAGGTTCATATTATCAGCGGGACACGGCTGCGCGCTTTTATATTCGCTCCTTCACCTGTCGGGTTTCCAACTCACAATGGACGACCTGAAAGCTTTCAGGCAATACGGTTCCAAAACACCCGGCCACCCGGAATATGGGCTGACGCCCGGGCTTGAAGCCACGACCGGGCCGCTGGGCCAGGGGTTTGCCATGGGAGTCGGCATGGCCATCGCGGAGCGCGCCATGGCAGGATGTTTCAATAAACCCGGTTTTGACCTTATAGACCATTTCACATACGCGGTAGTTTCCGACGGGGACCTCATGGAAGGCATAGCGTCAGAGGCGGCTTCGCTTGCGGGAACACTCAAGCTCGGCAAGCTCATATATCTTTACGACGACAATGATATTTCCATAGAAGGGAATACTTCCCTGGCTTTCACCGAAAACGTGAAGGAAAGGTTTGATTCTTATGGCTGGAACACACAGATCATCACGGACGGCAACAATACAAAGGCTGTGGAAGAGGCTATAAAAAAAGCAAGGGAGCACAGGCACAGGCCATCGTTGATAATAATAAGGACCCATATAGGTTTTGGATCGCCCAAGCAGGACGACGCTTCGGTTCACGGCGAGCCGCTGGGATGGGACGCCGCCAGGAAGACAAAGGAATATTTCGGATTTGACCCGGAAAAAAGTTTTTACGTGCCGCAGGAAGTCACTGACAATTTCGCGAAGATGGGAAAAAAATGGGCGCATGAAGAGGCCGCATGGGACAAACTGTTCAATTCGTATAATAAAGCGTACCCGAAAGAGGCAAAACTGCTTGAAAAATACGTCTCCGGGCACATAAACAGGAACTTAAAGGACAACCTTCTCCCTTTTAAAACGGAAGAGGGGCCCATGGCCACCAGGACAGCATCGGGAAAAATAATGAACCAGATCGAGATCTACATGACGGAATTCATCGGCGGCTCGGCGGACCTGGCGCCTTCCACCAAAACGATGCTTAACGGTCACGGCAGTTTCGGCATAGCCGGCATGGTTGAACGCAACCTGCACTTTGGCGTGAGGGAACACGCCATGGGCGCCATTGTGAACGGCATGGCATTGCATAAAGGTGTCATACCGTATTCCGCGACGTTTTTGACATTCTCGGATTACATGAGGCCGGCGATCAGGCTGGCAGCGCTTATGAAAACGCATTCGATATTTATTTTTACCCATGACTCCATAGGACTTGGGGAGGACGGGCCAACGCATCAGCCCATTGAGCACTTAAGTTCTTTGAGGCTGATCCCGGGACTCACAGTCATCAGGCCCGCGGACGCCAATGAAACTGTGGGAGCATGGTATTATGCCATAGTGACAAAGAAACCCATAGTGCTGGTCTTTACCAGGCAGGACCTTCCCGTAATAGATGAAAAAAAATACAATGTTGTTGAAAACACCCGGAATGGCGGTTATATATTAAATGACTGCGCAGGCCGCTCCGAGATACTTCTTATCGCCACCGGGTCGGAAGTGCAGCTTGCCATTGGGGCATATGAAAAATTGACGGCCAAAGGCATTAAAGCCAGGGTCGTTTCCATGCCGTCATATGAGATATTCATGGCCCAGCCCGACCAGTACAGGGAATCGGTCATACCTTCAAATGTTAAAAAAAGGCTTATCATAGAAGCCGGTTCCACTCCTTTTTGGAGGGGACTGGCCGGCGATTTTGGCGACGTCCTTGGCGTCGACACATTCGGAGCGTCGGCTCCGGGGAAAGTTGTAATGGAAAAATACGGTTTCACGGTGGACAACACGGTAGCCAGGGCCGTGAAACTGCTGGATAAATGAAAAGTATTTTTAAGAGTGGCGCCGTCATTGCGAGGAGCGAGATTTTCAGCGACGAAGCAATCTCTGTACTTTTGTAGGACCGGTATTAAGATCTTATCGGTGGAACTGAGATTGCTTCGTCGGCATGAAACTAATGCGCCTCCTCGCAATGACGACGCAACTATTAGACGTCGCAACATTAGTAAAAAATGGGAGGTACTTTATATGCAGATAGGGATGATCGGCCTCGGCCGGATGGGCGCCAATATGTCGCGCAGGCTCATCAAGGACAAACACGATGTTATCGTTTATAACCGGACACTGGAAAAGTCATTGAAACTTGAAAAGGAAGGCGCCACAGCCGCCGCCACCATAAATGAGTTTGTAAAAAAAATGAAAGCGCCAAGGCTCGTCTGGATAATGCTTCCGGCCGGCGATGTGACAAAAAAACAGATACAAGACCTGATACCTTTGCTTGAAAAAGGCGATATTATTGTGGACGGCGGCAACAGCAATTATAAGGACGACATCTTACGTTACGGAGAATTGAAAGAAAAGGGGATCTTATACCTTGACGCCGGGATATCCGGCGGTATATGGGGATTGAAAAACGGATACGCGACAATGGTAGGCGGGGATGAAGAAGTTTTCAAGTATGGCGAGCCAATATTCAGGTCCCTTGCGCCTGCGGACGGTTATATGTACTGCGGAAAAACAGGAGCCGGGCACTTCGTTAAAATGACGCATAACGCTATAGAGTACGGGTTGATGGAAGCGTACGGCGAGGGTTTTGAGATCCTCAAAGCCTCGCAATACGGCGCGGACCTGGATTTAAGCGGCGTGGCCAAAATGTGGAACGCCGGATCGGTCGTGAAATCATGGCTTCTTGAACTGCTTATAGACGTCTTTAAGGACGCCCGGGAACTTGAACAGATACAGGGCTATGTGGAGGACTCGGGCGAAACGCGCTGGGCGGTGAAGGAAGCGCTTGATACGGGCGTCGCGGCCGACGTTATCACCACCGCGCTTTATAAAAGGTTCAATTCCAGGCAGAAGGACACATATTCGAATAAGGTCACGGCCGCCCTGCGAAATGAGTTTGGCGGCCATAAGGTGGCCTTCGAGGGCGAGAACGTAAAAACTTTTTCAGCCGGTTCCGGGCATATAAGACACGCCGAAGCCGACAAGAGAAAATAAAATGGAATTCAAACCAAGCATAGAACTCAAAGTGTCCGGTGTCTGCGAACTGTCAAAAGCAGGCCCGTCCGGAGTGGTCATATTCGGGGCTTCCGGAGACCTTGCCGGCAAAAAGCTTATCCCGTCATTTTTTAACCTTGTGAATCTCGGGAGCGTACCCGGCAATTTTTTTATCCTTGGCGTCGGCCGCACCGTATTGGATGATGATTCATTCAGGGCAAAGGTCAGGCTGGCCGTGTTCGCAGCCGGGGAAAGAAATGAAAGCCTCATAAATAATTTTTGCTCAAAATGTTTTTATGCGCACGGCGATTACGCGGACCCAACAGCATATAAAAGCATCGGGGACAGGCTCGGCGCGCTTGAAAAAACCTTTTCGACGGCCGGAAACAGGGTCTTCATACTCGCGATACCGCCGACTCTCTACAAGACGGTCGTGTCGAATCTCGGGAAAAGCGGCCTTATGGAAAAAGGCAGGATTGAAGGCCCGTTCCACAGGCTTATGGTTGAAAAACCGTTTGGGCGGGACTTGGAGAGCGCAAAGGATTTAAACAATGAGATCCTCAAATATATCGACGACACCCAGGTGTACAGGGTGGACCATTACCTCGGTAAAAATACGGTGCAGAACATACTTGTCTTCAGGTTCGCCAACGCAATATTCGAGCCTGTCTGGAACAATGAGTACGTGGACCACGTGCAGATAACTGTCGCCGAGGCGGCGGGTGTTGAGAACAGGGCGGGATATTTTGAGGAAGCGGGCATGATACGCGACATGCTGCAAAACCATATACTTCAGTTGGTTTCGCTTGTCGCTATGGAGCGGCCCAGGACGCTCGACTCGGAGGAAATAAGGGATTCGAAAAAAGATGTCATAAACTCCATACGGCCTTTTGATCTCGATAAAATTTATGAGAATATACTAAGGGGACAGTATAAGGAAGGTTTCATAGGCGCGCGCAAGGTGCCGGCTTACACCTCTGAACCCGGCGTCGGGGAAAAATCATGCACCGAGACTTTTTTCGCTGTAAAACTTTCCGTAGACAATAAAAAGTGGAAGGGTGTGCCTTTTTATGTCAGGTCGGGTAAAAGAATGTCAAAAAAATATTCCGCGATAACGGTTGTTTTTAAGCCTGTTAAGGACCATATTTTCAGCGATGCAGGCACAGATCCCCAGCCTAACGCCCTTACATTTTACCTCCAGCCGCAGCAGGGGGTATCCATTAAGTTCATGGCCAAAGTCCCTGGCTCAAAAATGTGCCTGTCGCCCCTGGACATGGATTTCAATTACAAGGACAAGTTCGGCTCCGACATAGCGGATGATTACGGCACCATAATACTGGACTGCATGCTCGGGGACCAGACGCTTTTCTGGAGAAAGGACGGCGTGGAAGCGTCATGGAAACTTTTAACGCCTGTCCTGCATAAGTGGGAATCATGTTCTTTGAATGAAAAGAACAGGATGTTGCATTTTTACGCCGCAGGCACAAACGGGCCCAAAGAGTCGGATGAATTCATCAGGAAAGACGGCCGTGAATGGATCTGAACTTGTCTTGCTGGTTTTGATCCGATCCGCGTACGGAACGCATATCCAGCTCTGCAGGACTTCGTATGCGTTCCGCCGCCGGCTTTTCTAACGGGGAAACAATGAAAAAAACAATTACAGAATTCAGGGATATTAATGAACTCAGCTCCGCCGCCGCCGGCTACGTTTATGCCGCGGCAAAGGCCGAGGTCAAAAGAAAAGGTTATTTCACTCTTGCCCTGTCCGGCGGCAAAACCATAATCCCTTTCTATAAAAAGCTCGTCAGGGAAAAGATGCCCTGGAAAAAAACCTATATATTCTGGCAGGACGACAGGTTCGTCAAATACTCCCACAAAGACAGCAATGTCAGGCTTGTATTCGACAACCTGATATCCCCCGCAAAAATCCCATTTGACAATATCTACCCCGCGCCGGCCCATGATAATTTCGCTCCAGCGCATAAGGCTGCATGGGTTTATGAACTTATAATAAGGCAGGTATTCAAACATTTACGGCCGGGCAAAGCCATGCCGTCGTTTGACCTTATTATCGGCGGCATGGGGGATGACGGCCACACAGCCTCGCTTTTCCCCGGGGACGTAAAAGCACTCAATGAAAAAACAAAGCTGATAACATCGGTCAAGGCCCCGAAATACGCGGCGATCAGGGAACGCATAACCATGACACTGAAACTTATGAATAAAGCGAAGAATATACTGATGCTCACCGAAGAAAAAGGAAGGGAAGCAGTTTTAGAGCGTGTCCTGAAAGGCGATAAAAGATACCCGGCCGCGCGCCTGAACCCAAAAGAGCGCCTGACGTGGATGATAGCAAAAACTTAGCATTCAAGACTAAAAACTTATGACCGGGGGTGGCTTTAAGTGGCGAAAGACGAAAAGGAAATAGTGGAAATGATCGTGAAGTACAACGCGCATAAAGGCGGGGCAAAAGGCGAGTGGTATGTGGGAGCGGCCAAGGACCCGAAAAAAGACCTGTTCAAGACCCATGGCGTGATAAAGGAAAAGGATTTCTGGGTGTACGATTTTGCAGTTGACGTACAGGAACTCGGCCGAGCCATGGACAAGTTGCTTATGATGGGCTACGACGGCGAAGCCCCGAAAGCCTATGATGGACTTGGGTTTTATGTTTACCAAAAAAGGCAGCATACAAAGGAATGATAAAGGGAAATATAATGTTTTTGTATGTGTAGCCGCAACCTTTAGGTTGCGGATTTTGTTCTGCCGGTGTCAGCATTAATACCGTTGCTACGATCCAAACAAGATCCGCAACCTAAAGGTTGCGGCTACATAATCAAAACTAAATACGCGCATTTAAAATTTTTTTTGCGGAGAAAAAATAATGTTAATTGCGATGAAAGATGGGGCCGGGTCTTGATCTGATACTTGATAAAATATAGTCCGTCTCCGGAGCGCCGCATAATTTCCGGCAAATGGCGGCCGTCTAATGAGGATTTCAAATCTATAATATAACAATTGACAATATTGCGCGCAGGAGTATTGTAACTATCTGGCGTTTATAAAAGACGTAATCCTGACAGGAGGAATAATAATGAGCACATTTGACGGCAGGGCAAAGGCCTGGGACCAGCCTGATAAGATAAAACTCTCAATCGCGATTTCCATGTGTATGACCGGGGTTTTGAATCCGGATAAAAAAATGACCGCTGTGGATATAGGCGCGGGAACAGGGCTGGTCACTATTGAGTTCGCAAAGCATGTAAAAAGCGTCACGGCCATGGATTCCTCGGAGGGCATGCTTGCGGTGCTCGGGGAAAAAATAGGGTCCAATAAAATAAAAAATATAAAGACCGCGGTTTTTGACGCTGACAAGGACGAGCCGGGCATAGAACCGGTCGATATTGCGGTAAGTTCCATGGCCATGCACCATGTCAAAGACACCGCTGCTTTCGCCAAAAAAGTTTATAAAATGCTTAAAGTCGGCGGACGTATGGCCATTGCCGACCTGGAAAAGGAAGACGGGACTTTCCATGGCGAGGATTCCGCGAGCGTCAAGCACCATGGATTTGAAAGGCCCGGGCTTGAAAAAAAATTCAAGGCAGCCGGGTTCAAGAACATAAGGTTTTCAACCGCTTATGAAATACCAAGGGGGAAAAAGAAGTACCCGGTATTCCTCATGATAGGGGAAAAGAAATAACATGGCTTGGATAAAGGAAAATATCAAAGGTATATTGCTTTCTTTCGTAATCGCATTGACTGCGGTTTTCCTCGGTATGTTGGTTCCCATAGTGGGAGGGGCTGTTTTCGGGATCTTGCTCGGTATATTATTCGGCAACACCATAGGCAGGCCCGACGGCACCGCGCATGGTATACAATTCACCTCCAAAAAAGTCCTGCAGTGGGCCATCATAGCCCTTGGCGGGGGTTTAAGTTTAAAGCAGGTACTTGCCACCGGAATGACATCGCTATACGTTATGATATTTACCCTGTCGGCCGCGTTTATCACCGCGTATCTTTTTGGGCGGCTGTTGAAAGTACCGCTTAAACTTACCAGCCTCATAGGCATGGGCACTGCCATTTGCGGCGGCTCGGCAATCGCGGCTATTTCACCTATAATCGAGGCGGAGGACCAGGACATAGCCTACGCAATATCCACGGTCTTTATGTTCAATGTAATCGCCATAATAGTTTTTCCCGCGCTCGGCCATTTGATGGGCTTGAGCCAGCACGGTTTCGGGCTGTGGGCGGGCACCGCTATTAACGATACGTCATCGGTGGTGGCGGCCGCCTACAGTTACGGCAATGACGCGGGCGCTTACGCAACAATAGTGAAATTGACGCGCACGACAATGATAATACCCATATCGCTTATATTCGCTGCGGTCGTATTTTTCAACCGTGAAAAAGACGCTGAAAAAAAACATGTCCATTACAGTTTCGTAAAGATATTCCCATGGTTCATCCTCTGGTTCCTCGCGGCCTCCCTGCTCAATACAACCGGGATAATCGGCCCTGACGCCGCGAAATTCTGCACAGAAGCCGGAAAATTCATGATAGTCCTCGCATTGTCCGCGATCGGCCTGCATTCGGACTTTAAGAAAATGATGAAAACCGGTCTTAAGCCGATGCTGCTCGGGCTCATAGTGTGGTTTGCGGTAGCATTGACCGGCATAATGGTCCAAAAGCTCACCGGACAGCTTTAATAATTTGTGGGTTAAATTCCAAGCAGCTTGCTGCGGGGTAGTTTATTCCGGGGCAATATTATTTTTTCACCATATAAATAACTTTTACCTTCATTTTTTTCCCGGCAGGCAGGGTTATATACCCGTCTTCCGCGCTGAAATCCTTCCAGTCTTTGCCGTCTATGTCCACGCTTTTTATGACGACAGATTTGTCTTCCAGCAGGCTTACATACATTTTTTCTCCGGATGAATCCGCGCTCGGGTTAAAATACAGGGTGGCTTCGGTTTTGTTGACGTACAGGCTCAGGTAAAGGTATGAGAAGAGGCACTGTTCCATGGAATGATACGCTGATTTATAGGAATCGGCTTTTTTGCGCGACATGGGTTTTCCGTCGCGCGTGAGCTCGGCGTAGCATTCCCCGTTCTTTTTATCCAGGAAATTTTTGTCCCAGAACTGCGCGCATTTTACGAACTTATCGAGATATTTGTTGTCGCGGGTGTTGTTGAACATATTGAGCATCAGCATATTTCCCTCTTCCTGCGTCCACCAGTCCTTCTGGTCCTCGTAACTTTTAGGGTCGTCCGCCAGAAATCTGAAGTACCAGCCGCCGTATTTATTGTCCCACATGTATTTCATCTGGGCCGCGGCAATTTTTTGCGCCGTTTCGAGGTACTTTTTATCCCCGGTCAGGTTATACATGCGCATCATGATCCAGCCTGTCTTCAGGTTATGGCCGACCCAAAGGTTTGATTCGGTCCGGGTCCAGTCCTGCGAAAATGTTTCGCCCACAGAAGAAGTTTTTGGGTCCACCATGTGCGCGGCGTCCGCGTTGGCCGCGGCTTTTAAGTCTGCGAGGATTGCCGGGTCTTTGGTGGCCATGTAATAATAGAGCAGATAGGCCGTGAAGGTGTCTATCTGCGAATTGAATGATTTATTGGTCGTGACAATTTCCCAGCCATTGCCCACGGACGCGTAATAACCGCCGTATTCTTTGTCCCAGGCTTTTGTCTGCATGAGTTCATGCGTTTTTTTGACATAAGAAAATGCGTCCTTGTCGCGGGTGACCAGGTAATAAAATACCGGGCCGAGGCTGCCGTAGGTCTCGTCAAAAAGGTTTTTATTACCGGAGTCGGGTTCATTGGACTCATCCACATTGGTATGCCAGCCGCCGTTCTCCTTGTCAAAGCAGTACTGCCCCAAAAAGTCCATGCCGTGTTTCGCGAATTCAAGGTATTTATCGTCGCCCGAAAGCATATAGGCCGCGCAGAAGCCGTATACAATACGCGAATTCATGCGGGTGTATTTGTTGCTTGAAGGGGAGACTGTGCCGTCTTCTTCCACGTCGGTAAAAAATCCGCCGTTGTCCTTATCAATGGTCTTTTCCCAGAACGGTATGAGGTTGTTTATCGCCTGCGACTGCCAGTAGGCAGGGGCATTGACATCAGCCTGCGTAGAGGCATGTATGGTTGGAACCGCGGAAAAAATAACAATGAAAGTCAATAAAGTGAAGATCCTGCGTGCGGGGTTTATCATTTAAGCTCCTTAAAAAAGTATTTGTTGTGCCGGTTTAATATAAAAACAACAGCCTATATTAATAAAACGGACATTAAACAGGAACGTTGCAAAAAAACGGCCCGCCCGGATAGTAAGTCCAAAGCGACATAAATTGTCAGATTTGACAAAACCCTTTTCGGTGAAGTATACTTATAGTGTAGGAAAGAGGGACAAGCGAAACGCAGGCTGGACCAATAAGAAAGGCGGTGAGTTATATGTCCGCTTACAATGACAGAAGGACCGGAAAAGACAGGAGAGAGGGCGACCGCCGCTGGCTCGGGACTTTTAAGGATTTTGTGAAAGATGATAATACAGGTACCGGGTTGGGAAAGCGGAATTTGGGGCGCAGGTTGCATGAAGACAGAAGAGCGAAACACAATTCCTTAAGTAATATGGGTTTTTAATTAAAAAACTTCCCAAGGCCGCCGTACAGCCAGGGGACGAGGGAAGATATCGTCTGGAAAAAAGTCCATCAATAGCGGAAATACAACCTGTGTAAACAACCTCCCTGGGCATATATTATAAATGGAAACAAAATATATGTTATGGGAGAAAAAAATGAAAAAAATGAATTTACTTGTCCTGGTCCTATGCATGATGCCTTTGGGATTGGCCGCGGAAGACGCAAAACAGGGTGTTGCCCAGGATCAGGCTATTGTTACGCCGCCGGTTGACGCGCAGGAAAAAGCTGCGGACACCCAGTTCTTTAGCATGAGACTTGATGTGGATTATACATCCGTAAATATGAAACAGGCCAATGACTCGATGAACGCCGCTTATAACATCAATAAATTCGGATCAGCCATCATAGGCACGCTGGATATGGGTTTTGTCGTTAATTCGTTTTTGACTGCAGGGCCGAAAGCAGGGTATTTATACTGCTTTCCCGCGTCTTACGAGCGTAATTACGCCGGGCCGCTTAATTTCAAGACAGTCATGGACGCTTCCCTGATACCTCTTGAAGCAGGCGCGACATTGAAGTTCAACCTGGCTGATACCTCGGTATCAATAAGCACGGGCGCTTACGCCGGAGTCGGGCTGGCCCACGTGGCAAACAGCGTCGACGTCACCAACGCGGCGAGCCAGAAAGTAAGTTATGTCCAGCCATTTGACGGATTCGGGTTTTGCGGCGAATTAAACGCGGCAATTGAATTGAAGCTTTCAAAAGGGATAGATTTTAATATAAACGGCGGTTACAGGCTCGCGAATATAGATTATGTGACCCAGTCCAAAGACGTCCATTACACTTTTGACGGTATCACAACCACGCAGATAGGCAGCAAAGGCCTGGCTTTAAGGGACGCGGGAAATACCAATGTTCCTTTTGATTTTTCCGGCTTGAATATCGGAGTTGGAATAAGCATGGGGTTTTAACTCAAATCCCAGCAAAGGAAGAGAACTTGTAGTCGCAGGCCTACGATCCATCGGCCTGCGCCTACAGAAGGTAAATGAGATAAGGCAAAATATCCGAATGGCATCGACCAAATAACCTCCCAACGTCCCACCTCTTTTATATTGCATCCAAAAACACAAAATGTTAATATTATTCCGATATAAGAAAATCCGGGATAATCACGCCTCGTTTTGCCGCATCATTATGCCCGGGAAAATATAGGGGGGTAATATGAAAAAAAGGTATAAGCTTGGATGTTTGAGGGACAAAAAAGACAACCGTGACCACCTGATGCGGGCTTACCTGACGGTGAAAAAAATCCCGTCAAAAATCGACTACACTCAGGCCATGACGCCGGTGCGCGACCAGGGGGACGAGGGGACTTGCGTGGCGTTTTCAACCGTTGCCGGGATGAAGGAGTACCAGGAACAGCAGGACTGGAAAAAGTACATGGAGTTATCTCCACGGTTCCTATACTCCGAATGCAAAAAGATCGACGGCTCCCCTGATTCCGAAGGGACCAATATAAGGTTTGCCATGCAGGTGTTAAAAGGGCTGGGTACATGCAGGGAAAGTTTCTGGCCGTACATCCCGCACCAACAGGACAAGCCCAAAACCGGGGCAAAGGCGGACGCCGCCAAATTCAAAGAACTATCATATGCCAGGATACTTGACCTGGACGAGCTGCGCATGGCCATCGCGCAAAAAGGCCCGTGTGTTATAGGCGTTGAAGTTTACCAGGGAATGATGGATACCAAAACAGGCAAAGTGCCTATGCCAAAAGCGGGTGAACAGGTCTTGGGAGGCCACGCCATATGCGCGGTGGGTTATGACGACACGACAAAACTGGTCAAATTCAAGAATTCATGGACGGAAAAATGGGGGGACAAAGGTTACGGATACCTGCCGTACGCATATATAAATAAGTACATGATGGACGCATGGAGTTCCGTGGATATAAAGGACGCAAACCCGATGACGATAGAAAAGGTTTTAAAATATTCACAGGGTTAGATTTAGAATGTTTTTGAATTTGATCGCGTAGGGGCGGACTCACGCTACGCGTGACTTCGCATGTGCCCACCCGCTGCGGGCCCGCAAGAAGAGCGAGGCTTTTTATGTTATAATAACACACATAAAAAACCTGAATATGGAGGACGTATGAAAAAAAGAGCCGCAGTTCTGCTATTATTCGCTATCCTGCCTTTCATCCTGAACGCCGGGAACACCGATAAAAAAAGTTTCCTTGACCGGCTAAAAATACTGCTTGGCGGGCCGAAGATAGCGCCCATGGAGCTTATCAGCAGGAATGTCCCCGCTTTTACAAACGACGATTGCGGCGGCAAGGCTCCCGCATCCATGGCAAACAACGCCGACTATGGGGACGAGTGGCGCGCCTGCGCGAAACCCGGCGGCAAAAAACCCGTCTGGCTGGCTTATGACCTGTCAAAAGCACCGGATGAAAAACGCTCGGACATCCTGCTCGTATGGTACAACGAGGACACTTCCCCCTATGAGCACGGCCTTATAACGGCCATAAAAAATCCGGGATACAACAACCCCGGTGATTTCAGCATCGAGCTCAATATGGCCCCGGGAGGGGCTGTGCCGGACAAGGGTTGGCTTAAGTATGTAAGCATCGGAAATAACGGCGACCATTCGGGGCAGTACAGGATCAGGATGAAAGGATGCAACTGGGTCAGGTTCACGGCCTACGGGTCGGACGGCACAAAAGGCAATGAAGGCATTGCTGTGAATATGGATGTTTACGACGCGTCAAAAGGCGCCGAAGACGACTGGATATTCATAGGGGACTCGATAACGCAGATGGCTATGAACCACGGCTATTTTGAATGCAAGGCGGGCAAAGGCACATTCGCGGAATTGATAAATAAACATAATGAAAAATATTTTCCTGTCCAGGAAAATGGCGGCACAGGCTATATGACCAGCGCTGACGGCGCCAAAAATATTGAAAGATGGGCCGCGTCATTTCCCGGCAGGTTTGTGGTTTTGAGTTACGGCACCAATGACGCGTGGAGCGGAATGGCCCCGGCGGAATTTTACGGTAATTATGAAAAAATGGTAAAAACCGTCCTGGCTGCCGGAAAGATCCCGGTCATTCCCAGGACAATACCATGGTCGTCAAGCCAGAAGCAGATACAGTTGAACGGCGCGATACTGGACAGGGAAATACAGAGGCTTTTCAGGGCATATCCGTCCATAATAAAAGGCCCGGACTTCAGGAAATATTTCAATGAAAATCCGAAATTGCTATCGTCTGACGGAGTTCATCCGGCCGGGCCTGACGGGCTTTTTATGTACAGGAAGTTATGGGCCGAATCGGCAATTAAGCAAGTGTACGGCAGGTGACGGTTCCGAATTAGTTTATGTAGCCGCAACTTTCAGGTTGCGGCTACATAGGTAAAAAGAAAGATACAGGAGGATATATGAAAAAAATATTGGTAACCGCTGTTACGGCTTTGTTTCTGACCGGCTGCGCCGCGAAGTATTCTCTCAGGCACGAGTTCCCGAAAACATACGAATACGACAGGCTTTACTCGGCCGCAATGCTGGCTTTAAATGACAGCAACTTCGGTTTGACCGAGCACAATAAGGCCGACGGCGTCATAGCGGGGCAGGACCTTAAGGATTCCTATTTTGACCTTAACGCAGGCGTATTCATCGTGCTGCCGTGGGTGGGCGCGGCCGGCAGGCATCCGTTGATATCGGTGGTCCTTGTAAAGGCGCAGGAAAAAATCCTCATGAGCGCGGCGGAGATAACTTCGGGCTCGCTGAAAAACACGCTTCCTGATTTTCTGGATAGAATCGAATATTTTTACTCAAGATTTGACGGCAAGGAAACTGCCGTACCGCCGGGATCCGCCCCCGCGGCCCGGCCCGGAACCCCTGTACAAGACCGTGAGACTGCCATAGTTGCGCCCGCAAAGAAAATGCAGGCAAATGTGAACTGGGATAACAGCGTGGGCCTTTCGCTGCGTAATACGGGCAAGGATGACTGGAAAGACCTGGCGATTACCGTTGAATACGGCTCAATATTGGAAACAAAGGTTTATACCTATAAGGCGGTATCGTTGAAGGCCGGGGAACTTTTGACAATCAAAAAAAGTCTGTTCAGGTCGGAAGATAACGGTGAGATCAAAAGAAATGACATGCCCAAGATCTCGCTTCAGTGCGGGTTTGAAGACGGGACGGAAGGCGGATTTTCCAATTAAGGTATAAAAGCCGGACATAGGATGGCGCATGATATGCGCCGCTACGCTTCGTTCTTGTAGGGGCGGATGCAATCCTGAGCCCGCCATGAGCCTGTCGAATGGCCTTTCGAAGGATAATCCGCCACGCCGCGGGCATTCAAAACCAGCCGAATCAATTTAAAAAAACATTGACAAAACCACAACTGTATAGTATATTGATATTGAGACACAGTATCAATATCAAGGAGGCTTTATGGATTCTTCAGGGATGCTTAAAAGTTACATAGAAAAGAAAGGCCTTAAAAAGACATCGGAACGGGCGGTTATGCTCGAGATAATCAAGAAAATACCGGGTCATTTTGACGCAGAGGGGCTTTTGTCACAGGTAAACAGGAATAATACAAAGGTATCCAGGGCTTCGGTATACCGTACCATAAAACTTTTTGCCGAAGCCGGTATTATCAAGGAATCCCTGCTGCGAGGGGGCAGGAAAGTATATGAATACGGGCCTGAAAAGACGCACCATGACCATATGATATGCGTCAAGTGCGGAAAATTATTCGAGTTCAGCGACCCCATGATAGAGAAGCACCAGGAAGAGATATGCAGGAAGCACAGGTTCCAAATGACAGGGCATAAACTGGAGATACAGGGAATATGCAACTCGTGCAAATAATTGACCCGGAGGTGTTTATATGAAAATGTCAGATCTCAAACCAGGCGACAAGGGTACCGTATTAAAGGTGGAACATATGGGCGAGACCACGGGAAGGCTGATGGACCTGGGGCTGCATAAGGGCGCGTCATTTAAAGTCGTGCGCAAGGCCCCGCTTGGCGACCCCATGGAGATAAAACTCAGGGGCACGCTGCTGGCGTTAAGGATGAAAGAAGCGGAAAGTGTGGTCGTGGAAAAAGAGATCCCTGCCGCAAAGGAGAAATAATATGGTGAAAAAATTGAAAAGTATGACCATAGCCCTTGCCGGCAATCCCAATTCAGGCAAGACGTCGCTTTTTAACGCGATAGCCGGGACCCACCTTAAGGTCGGCAACTGGGCCGGCGTCACGGTCGAGCGGTATGAGGGATACGTGAATTATAAGGATTACAGGATAAAACTTGTTGACCTGCCCGGGACTTATTCGCTCAACGCCTATTCCCCCGAAGAAACTGTCGCCCGGGATTTTATAGCCGGAAAGCAGGCTGATATAATAATAAACGTTGTGGACGGCACAAACCTCGAGAGGAACCTGTACCTCACGCACCAGCTTATGGAGCTTGAGCCCGAGATGGTCATAGCGCTGAATATGTACGACGAGGTGCAGAAAAGCGGGATAACCATAGATTTCAAATACCTCCAGAAACTGCTGGGCTGCCACATAGTGCCGGTAAGCGCCGCTACAAAGAGCGGGATAGATTCCCTGCTTGACCATGCGGTGAGGGTTTATGAGAAAAAAATATCCATCGCGAAGAACAAGATCTTTTACAGCGAAGTTGTCGAGGAAGCCATATCAAAGGTAAAGGCGCTCATTGAGACGGACACAGCGCTTACGGCGGCCTATGGCGCCAGGTGGCTGGCTGTGAAACTTTTCGAGAACGACGAGGCGGTCTATAAAATGCTCAGGGAAAAACCGGTGTGGATGCGCCTTGATGGAAAGCTTGGGCCCATACTTGCCGGGTTGGAAACGGCGATACAGGGAAAGATACCGGAGAGGATACTCGAGGATAGGTATGCTTTCGTAAGGGGCGCCATAAAAGAGACGGTGAAAGCGCCCAATGAAGGCAAAGTAACAATGACCGACAGGATAGATTCCGTGCTGATAGGAAAATACACCGGCCTGCCGATATTCCTGCTTATCATGTGGCTGATATTCCAGGTGACATTCACACTCGGCAAGGTGCCGATGGGCTGGATAGCGGCGTTTTTTAATTTTGCCGGGGCGCAGGCCTCAGTGCTGCTGCCCGCGGGAAATATACGCTCCATAGTGGTCGACGCGATCATAGCGGGAGTGGGAGGCGTTGTCGTATTTATACCCAATATACTCCTGCTTTTTTTGGGATTATCCTTTCTTGAGGCCACGGGATATATGGCCCGCGCCGCGTTTGTTGTGGACAAGGTGTTCCATAAGATCGGCCTGCACGGAAAATCATTCATACCCATGGTCACCGGTTTCGGCTGTTCCGTCCCTGCTTTTATGGCGTGCAGGACGTTAAAGAGCCGCAGCGACCGGCTGGCAACCATGATGGTCATACCGTTCATGAGCTGCGGCGCGAAGCTCCCGGTGTATATACTCCTGATAGGGGCTTTTTTTCCTGTGCAAATGGCCGGGAATATCCTCTTCGGGGTATATTTGTTCGGGATACTCGTGGCCATACTTTCCGCCAAACTGTTCAAATCGACGATATTCAGGGGGCAGTCCGAGCCTTTCGTAATGGAGCTGCCGGTTTACAGGATGCCGTCCATACAGAGCGTACTCATGCAGATGTGGCTTAAGGCCTGGATGTACATAAAAAAAGCCGGGACCACCATTCTTGCCGCGTCGCTTATAATTTGGTTTGCGGCGAATTATCCCGTCAATAAGGCGCTTGAAAACACGATGAACGCGGACGCTGTTTTACAAAGCGCGGGTAAAAGCCCCGTGGAAAAAAGCGTTATAATGGAAAAATATAAAAATGAATACGCTGCCGCGCGGCTTGAGCACTCTTTTGCTGGCATGATTGGAAAGGGATTCGAGCCGGTCCTGAAGCCGCTGGGTTTTGACTGGCGTATCAACACCGCGCTGGTGTCAGGCCTGGCGGCAAAGGAAATAGTTGTGTCGACCATGGGCACCATATATTCCATGGGGCAGATAGGCCATGAGACCGGCGGGCTTGTGAACAGGCTCAGGCAGGACAAGGCATACAACCCGGCTGTCGCGCTTTCGCTGATAATTTTTGTCCTGCTCTACGTCCCGTGCCTGGCCGCGACCGCTGTGTTCCATAAGGAAGCCGGGGAATTAAGGATGACCATTTTTTACATAGCATACGCAATGGCGACGGCCTGGGTAATGGCGTTTATGGTTTACAGGGTGGCGCTGTTGTTTTTGTAGGGGCGGACCCATGTGTCCGCCCGCTGTGGGGTTTGATTTGCCGGGTTCCGGCGTATAAACCGCGACGGGCGGACACATAGCGAAATCACGCAAAGCGCGAGCCCGCCCCTACAGGAACATTTCTAATCACGGTAGTTTTGTTTTTACGTAAAATTGGAAAACCTTCTTGAATCCAAACAAACCTTTTTTTTAATTCCAGGTTATGCTATATTATCAAAATGATTTAAAAACACTCTCAAGGAGAACAACATGAAAAACCTCACGATTTACAACCCGGTAAAGATACACTTTGGCGCAGGAGAGATAGAAAACGCCGGGCACCTGGCCAAATCCCTGGGTAAAAAAGCCGTGATTGTCACCGGCAAAAGTTCAACAAAAAAAACAGGCCTTCTTGACAAGGTCGTCAAACTTCTTGAAAAAGAAGGCGTCAAGTCCGTTGTTTACGCCGGCGTAACTCCAAACCCGAAGAACACCGAAGTTGAGGAAGCCGCAGCCCTTGCCGTAAAGGAAGGTTGTGATTTTGTCATAGGCTTGGGGGGAGGGTCGGCCATGGACGCGGCAAAGGGCGTAGCTGTGGTTGCCGGAAGCGGCGGGAAATTGTGGGACTACATAGGGATGCCGGGAAAAAAAGCAAAGGACATAGGAAAATCGCTTCCGATAATATTGATACCGACATTGTCTGCCACGGGTTCAGAAGGCAATCCGGCGGCTGTGTTTTCAAATCCCGTATTAAACCAGAAAGCGGCCATTTACAACCCGGATAAGATATTTCCCGCGATTTCAATTGTGGACCCTGACCTCACATTGAGCGTGCCGCCGAAACAGACTGCCGAAGGCATCATAGACGTCGTCATGCACGTGCTTGAGGAGTACTTAACCGGCGAAATTGACTGCGATATGCAGGACAGGTTTACTGAAGGCATAATACTTACCTGCATGGAGCAGGGCGTTAAAGCCATAAAAAATCCCGGCGACAAACACGCCAGGGCGCAGATAGCGCTCTCGAGCACGGTCGCGCTGCAGGGCCTTCCTAATTCAGGCAGGGCAGGAGCCTGGGTGGTCCACCCGCTTGAGCACGCAGTTACGGCTTTTTATGACAACATAGCTCACGGAGCGGGGATAGCGGCAATACTTCCGTCGTACCTGAAATATCTTGGAGAGGTTAAGCCTGATAAAGTGCATCAGCTCGCGGATAGGCTGTTTGACGCGCCAAAAGACATAAAAGGCGAACTGAAAACGGCTTTCTGTATAGAAAACATAAGGAAGTTTATCACGGATATCGGGCTTTCTGACAATTTCAAGGACCTCGATATCGGCATGGAAAACATGGAAAAGTTCGCGGACAAAGTGATAGAGGTC
Source organism: candidate division FCPU426 bacterium (assembly GCA_003167475.1). Taxonomy (GTDB): domain Bacteria; phylum Oederibacteriota; class PGYV01; order PGYV01; family Palsa-1178; genus PALSA-1178. The sequence goes on from PMTB01000093.1 coordinate 22,230, forward strand.
GGGGGACTGCCGTGGAAGCTTGACAGGGAACGGCTGATACAGATATTTAAGGACGCTTTTTAGAATGTGCGTAACCGCCTTATTTGCACAGATGGCGCACGTTTCGCCATTTCCCGTCACCGGAAGGTAGTTATAGATGTTTTATACCATTTCTCTTGTGGGGTGCGATTGCGCCGCCACCCTGCCTAAATACATACAAGACAAGAACCAGCCGGACATTTAGTCCGGCCGGTTCTTGTAATATAATTAAAATAATTTGTTATTTATTTGATCTTTTCTATTGTTATCATGTTCACGACGCTCTTAACACCGTCTATATCGTTAACAAGTTTTGCCGCCTTATCCTTTTCAGCCTGGTTCTTCGCGATACCTGAAAGCGTGACCACGCCCTTATCTGTTGAAACTTTTGCATCCAGCTTGCTTGTTGAACGGTGAAACGCCAGTGTCATCTTTGCCTGTGCCGTGACAGACGCGTCGTCAATACTTTTGCCTAAATTTATTTTTTCGTCTTTTTCGGCCCGCAGTACCTTCATCTCATTTTTTACATCCTTTACGCCTTCGACATCTTTCGCGTATTCTTCTATCAGTTCTTTCTGTGCCTGCGTGTTTGTTATGCCCTTAAGGGTTACTATGCTATCCTTAACATAAACTTCAGTTCTGCCGTCCCTTACGCTTGAATGGAACGTGAGGAGTGTTTTTATTTTCAGTCCAAGCCATGTGTCTGAAATTACATCCGTACTTGCGCCTTTGTATTCCAGTTTGTTCTCTACGCGTTTGACGCCCGGAAGCCCGGATACCGTGTCGTTGGCCAGCGACTTATGAAATTCCTGTGTTACCGTTCCGGTCAATGTTACAACGCCTTTTTTGGAATCAATTCTGATGTCATCCCCGTTAAGGTACGTTTTAAAAACATAAGATTTCTCAGCCGATGATTTGATACGGTCATCGGTGGTGGATGCAAACAAAGACGCTCCCGCCGCGAACAAAACTGCCAGAACCGTTAGAACCACTACAGAACAAAACTTTTTCATTTCAATTCCTCCTAGTTTTTTTGTCATGTCTTCCACCTGTGTTTGACAGCCTGATTGCATATGACTATATAGGATAAATATTACACCGGCGAGGAAATTTTGCGTATACTTGGATTCCTCATATAATGGACTTTATTCCGTCGCGAAATTTCGAAGTGCACCAGCTCGCGGACAGGTTGTTTGACGCGCCAAAAGATATCAAGGGCGAACTGAAAACAGCTTTTTGCATGGAAAATATGCAGAAGTTTATCACGGATATAGGACTTTCCGATAATTTCAAGGACCTTGATATCGGCATGGAAAATATGGAAAAGTTCGCGGACAAGGTAATCGAGGTCGGGGGTTTGCCGTGGAAACTTGACAGGGAACGGCTTATACAAATATATAAAGACGCTTTTTAAAGGCTGTGTACCTTCATTGGTTGCGTTCGATAGTTCCTACGCCTTTGCAATATTACAAGCGGGGCGAAGGACTTGTGAGCAGATTGAACAGATTGAGCAGGTTGATTTAGCAAGCTTGGTAGGTATTATAATAGGGCACTTCTTGTTCCTGCCTTTTCCGCTTTAGAATTTGTAGAGAGGGGGCTTGCCCCCTCTAAACAGGGACGGGGGAAATACGCTGGTTTGAGATCAATGTCTATTGCTGCGGGCTTGGTCACTCGCATGCTCGTGACGCACGCCCTTGCAATATTATAAGTGGGGCAAAGGGCATGAGAGAGGTGAGCAGTAGAGAGTAGATTTAGCAAGCTCGGTAGGTATTGTATTATAGAAGGACAAAGCCACTTAATAAAACGCATTGGGAACCTGATTGGTTCAAAATTCGGGATTTGTTATTATGTATTTGTCTTATAGCGATAATTGACATTTTTAACAAAAATGCTATACTCACCATGCTTGCAAAACACTAAATCATACGGAGTTAAAAAGCATGGACAGGGTGAGGTTCAGGGAATTTGAAGGAAAGAAAATCATAGTGATGGACATTGACAACTGCTCAATAGAGGAGTTTGAGGCGGTTCTGGTCACATCAGCCGAAATGATACGCAAAGAACCGCTTGGTTCAGTGCTCTCCCTTGCCGCCGGCGGAAACGGCACCCCGATATTTACAAACAGGGAGATGTTCGCGGAATACCTGAAATTAAATGCGCCGCATATCAAAGCGTCCGTCGTATCGGGCCTGCCAAAGATGAAAGCCGCCTTGTTCCAGGCCGTTGTTTTTATCACCGGAAGGCAGTTGAAAATGTTTGATACTATGGAAGAGGCTTTTAACTGGCTGGTAGAGCAGTAAACCGTCGGCCGTCATTGCGAGGAGCCGTTCTTGGTTTATGGCGACGAAGCCTGCAGTCCATGGAACATGGAAATCTCAGTTCCACCGATAAGCTCTGTTTGTGAAGAACCTGTGTTGCTCCGCAGGCTTTGATTGAGACCAGATTGCCATGAACCACTCGCAAGCTCGGGTTCATGGCGCGCTTCACCAGAGTAGAGCCTGCCATGTACCTGAGCTACTGCGAATGGTACATGGCTCCTCGCAATGACAATCAGCCGTAATACACTATGAATATCTTATTATCTTTAAATATATTCTTTGTTGAACTTCTGTATCCCTTTTTCCTTCTTCCACCACATCTTAAAAGGCGTTGTTATCTTCTGCGCTTTTCCTGTTTTTGACGCGAGGTATGCCTTGTCCATCACTTCCATTATATGCAGGCTCTGCTGCGCGTTATATACCGGCTGCGTGCCTGAGCGTACCCAGCCTATGAACTTGCCCATGATATCGTCCTCGGCCTCAAATTTCGGGAAATTGTCCGGGATATAACAGTCGTCAAAATTCCTGAAGGCGGTTTTTTTACCGGATATCTTGTGCTTTGTTTTCACTATAAGCGGCTGGTTGTCCGCGTTAATATAAACCGCTCCGTGCCTTCCGTAAATGGCCGTGTAATTCTCGTAATGGGTATGCGCCCAGGAGGCTTTGATGGTGGCGCAGACATTGTCCGCGAATTCAAGTATCATGAAAGCGTTGTCGTCCACGCTGGGGCGGATCTTATCGCCGTTGGGTAGCAGCCTTTTTGGCAAAAGCATATTGACGACGGCCGATACCTTTTTAACCGGCCCCATTATGGATATAAGCCGTGACAGGGCATAACAGCCCACGTCAATTACGGCCCCGCCTTTTGCTATTCTTTTATCATAGTACCAGTTATTCCTCGGCGGGCCTGAAACCGAAAGTTCGGCGTGCCCGGAGAGTATCTTTCCGATATATTTTTCCCTGACAAAATCAAGGGCGCGCAGATAATGCGGGTAATGGTCAAAAGGCAGGCCCATCATGAGTTTTTTGTATTTTTTTGAAGCTGCCGCCATTTTTTTAGCCTCGGCAAATGTCGTGGCGATTGGTTTTTCCACTAGCACGTGCGCCCCGGCTTTCATGCAGGCGATTGCGTGTTCTGCGTGCAGCGAGTGGGGGGTGGTGATGACCACACAATCGGGTTTTTCCGTTTTCAACATCATATGGTAATCGTCATAAAACCTCTGTATACCGTATTTTTCAGCTTTGGTTTCCGCGTTCTTTTTGGTCCTGGAATAGATCCCGCAAAGGTGGAGCGCCTTTAGTTTTTGCGACATTACGATGAAGCGGTCGGATATTTCGCCGGCGCCGAGAAAAGCGACTTTTAATTCTTTCATTTGGAACCTCCCTGTATTTTTTTGACGGCAGATGCCGTATGCGGAGTGCTGTCATTGCGAGGAGGCGCACTTGGCTTATGCCGACGAAGCAATCTCTGTTCTTTGATAAGCCTTGAAACACGGGCTTCTGCAAAAAGACAGAGATTGCTTCGTCGCTGAAAGTCGTGCTCCTCGCAATGACAGACAACGCAGGGTGTTTAAACAGGAGTTATTATAATATAACAATGTTACAATTCATATAATAAAAGTATTTATAATGAGGAATTATTGAAACGTGAAAGGGGTTTGCATCCTGTTCCTGGAACTATTTTGCCTTGTTCATTGCCAATTCCTGTGATATCATTAATAAAATATCTTATAGGAGGCTTTTCAATGAATAAATGGGAATGTTCTGTCTGTGGATACATCTATGACCCGGCAAAAGGCGACCCTGACGGCCATATAGCGCCAGGCACGCCTTTTGACAAAATACCCGCTACGTGGGTATGCCCCGAGTGCGGCGCAGCCAAGGCTGATTTCACAGAATTAAAGTAATCAATGAAAAAAACAATAAAGTATATAATAGCGGCGTGTTTTTTGGCCGCGGTTATATACATCCTGATATTTTCCCAGGCGTCCAAATACATTTTTGACGCCCACAGCCGGAATTTATTTATGGAGCAGTTCACTGTTTATATGCTGCAGATGGGAAATCTTGCCCCGGTTATCTTTATAGGTTTCTACGCGCTTTGCGTCCTGTTTTTTGTGCCGGCAAGCATACCAACTTCGATCGGAGGGCTTGTATTCGGAGAGTGGTTCGGGTTGCTTTACAACATTGTAGGGGCCATGATTGGCGGGATGCTTTCGTTTTTTCTTGCCAGGTATTTGCTCAGGGATTTTGCGATAAAACTGCTTACGATCGGGCACTTTAAAACCCTGGATGACAAGGTCGAGGAGCACGGATTTTCGATCATGGTCTATCTTAGGCTGCTTTTTGTGCCTTATACCTATCTGAGTTTCGCTTCGGGATTGTCAAAAATCCGTTTAAGCCAGTTTTTCTGGGGGACACTGGCGGGCATTATACCCGGCCTGGCAGTGGTTACTTTTTTTGTAACGGCCATAAAAGAACTTTGGACCACGTACAAAACGCCCATGGATTTTTTTAGGTTCAATATAATATTTCCGATGGCGCTTTTCATATTTTCCTTCTTCATACCGGTGATCATGAAGCACTTCAAGAAGAAGTTCAATGTGACAAAGGAAATAGAGGAAGAGGCAAACCCGCTGGAATAGGCGGCGGAGGATTGTGCATGTAGTTTTTGGGTTAATTTTGTCATTGCGAGGAGCCGTTTTTGGTTTATGGCGACGAAGCAATCTCTGTTCCACGATAAGTTCTGTTTTAAACGGCCCGCGTTGCTCCGCAGGCTTTGATTGAGATCAGATTGCCATGAACCACTCGCAAGCTCGGGTTCATGGCGCGCTTCACCAGAGTAGAGCCTGCCATGTACCTGAGCTACTGCGAATGGTACATGGCTCCTCGCAATGACGGTAACACCGTCATAAGTCATGAAAAAACGGTGACCCATGATAAAACTTACAAACCTTAAAAAGAATTACGGCACTTTCACCGCCGTAAAAGAGATAAACCTTGAGATAGGCAAAGGCGAGGTTTTTGGTTTCCTCGGCCCCAACGGCGCGGGTAAGACCAGCACCATAAAAATGATGACCGGACTAACCTCGATTACTTCCGGGGACGCGGAAATAGACGGTATAAGCATCAGGAAGAACCCCGTGGCCTACAAGAAACAGTTCGCCCTTATACCCGACAAACCGTATATGTTCGAGAAACTGCGCGGGATCGAGTATATGGAATTTATAGCCAACCTCTACCAGGTTGAAAGGCCCGAGTTCAAAAGGCTGCTGGACAAATACGCGCCGAGGTTCGGTGTGGACGAGTACGTTAACGACTTCATAGAAAGCTATTCCCACGGCATGAGCCAGAAACTGCTCATAGTGGCGTCGCTTATACATTCCCCGAAAGTCTTTATACTCGACGAACCCATGGTCGGGCTTGACCCGCGCTCCATGAAGGTGCTGCGCGACGAGTTCAAAAAATTATCAAAAGAGGGAATGACGGTCTTTATGTCCACCCACTCGCTGGACACGGCCGAGGAGGTCTGCTCCACGGTCGGCATCATAGACCACGGCAACATACTCGAGTGGGGCAACCTTAAAGACATAAAGAAAAAGACGAAAAACACGAAACTTGAGGACCTTTTCTTCGAACTCACGGAACCGGTAGAAAAATGAAGGACCTGGCCTGGCTCATCAGGTTTTACTTTACGCAGTTCGTGAACAAGCTCCTGCACCCGACAAAGGAAAACGTCATAAAGAACCTGCTCGTGCTTGTTTTCGCGGCAATGTTTTTTCCCATTGTATACCAGCTCTTTTTCTTCATTTTCAAACATTTTTATTCCGTTCCCATCATAGGGGGGCTGCTGGTGAACAAACTTATCAGCACCTTTTTCCTGACGTTTTCTGTGATGATAATCCTCTCCGCCATTGTGGCGGCCATACCCGTGCTGTATTTGAGCCACGACATGGATTTCCTGTTTTCTTCGCCCTTAAAGACCGAGACCATATTCGCGACGCAGTGCGTTAAAGTGACCTTCGGCGCGAGTTGGATGATAATACTCATGGGTATACCCATTTTTGCGGCGTACATGGCTGTCATGAAAATATCCTTAGGCGTTTACTTTTTTATACTGCTCTCTCATATTCCGTTTTTTATTTCTTTGGCTTCAGTGGGGATACTTGCCACCGTGCTGCTTGTGCGGTTTTTCCCGGCCGAGAATGTCAGGAATATGGCCATAGCCCTGAGCGGCATATTCGCGGTCGTATTCATCATATACTTCAGGATGCTTCAGCCCGAGAAATTAACCGGCGCGGGCGTGGACCAGGTGAGTGATTTTATAAAAAATCTGCGCACCCCGGACGCGTGGTGGATGCCTCACGCTTATTTTGTAAGCATAGTGAAGAAGGCCGCCATGGGCGGGGTTTACGGCGGTTTGTACGATTTTTTTTATTTTCTATCCTCCAGCCTGCTTATACTGACGTCCGTGATTACCGCCTCCAAATACCTGTATTTCGAGGGTTATGGGAAAAAGGGGGCGAGACGCAAGGAAAGGCCGCTCTCCCCGGACTACAAATACATAAAGCACCACATGTTCACGGCCCAGTCCTTAAAAGACGGAAAATACCTGCTCAGGGACACATCGCAGTGGATACAGGTGGTTTTTTTGGCCGGCATAGTTTTCATATATCTTTTCAACCTCTACAAACTTCCGGCGGAGCTATTCGGCCTTAAGGATTTTATATTTTTTCTCAATATCGGTTTCATAGGAATGGTGCTCGCGGCAGTGGGAAGCAGGTTTGTCCTGCCCGTCATCTCAACAGAGGGCAATGGTTTCTGGATATTCAAGACCGCTCCCGTCACAATGGCGCGCTATGTGATGTATAAGTTCCTGGTGTACTCGGTGCCGCTGATCCTGACAGGGCAGCTTGTCGCGGTCATATCCATAAACATACTAAAGCCCGGGCAGTTCGTGAACTACCTGACCATGTATTCGACTTTTTTCATAACCCTTGTGATTGCCTCGGTGGGTATCGGCTTTGGGGCGTATTTTGCCAATTTCAATATAAAAAATCCCGAGGACCTGATAACCGGCGCCGCGGGGCTTGCCTATATGTTTTTGTCTTTCATGTACGTTGCGCTTGTTCTTTTTATAGAGGCCGGGATAGTGAAGGATTATTACATGGCGCAGCTTGTAAGGGCGCAGGTCTTCAAGCCTTTCAGTTATATGCTCAATTACGCCCTGATCATGATAACGGCGCTGGCCATATCGGTGCCGGCATTGCTCTCGGGTATAAACAAATTAAAGAAAATGGAGAACTAAAATGGACCTTACCGGAAAACGGGTGATAGTGGCGGGACATGTGACCGAAGTGTACGGCCCGGTGCAGGCGCTGCGCAATTATCTTATTAACAGGACGGGGGAACTTATTTACATCACACATCCTTTCTCGTATTCCAAACTTCCAGGCAGCGCCGCGGAATTTTACGAAAAAGGCAAAGTCGAAAAGACCGTGAAGGGCCATAAGCGCGGGGCGAACCAGATGCTGCAATGGGTGAAGGATATGCTATTCAATATGACATTTGTAATGGGGTTAAAAACAAAGACGGACATATTTGTGGCAATAGACAACTTAAATGCCCTCACTGCCATCCTTCTCAAATGGCTCGGCAAAGTGGATAAGGTCGCGTACTATATAATAGACCATACTCCCAGGCGGTTTGAAAACCCGTTCTTTAACTGGTTCTACACCTCGATTGACGGCTTCGCGTGCAGGCATAGCGACTATATATGGTCGCTTTCAAAAAGGATAGCCGAGGCAAAAAACACCAAGTTCAAGCTTAAAGGCACGAACAATCTGGTGGTCCCTGTGGGTGTGGAACTGGATAAGGTTGACAGGTTCACCGTAGAGGAAAAGGTCGCGAAAAAGACCATGATTCTCATGTCCATGCTTGACGCCACAAAAGGAGTACAGCTTCTGATAGATTCCATGGAGGATATAATAAAGGAAGTGCCGGAAGCGGAACTCCTTATAATAGGAACGGGCCCGTACGAACAAAACCTCAAGGACCAGGCGAAAAACTTGAAATTGGAGAAAAATGTGAAGTTCCTTGGGCTTATGGACCACGAGTCGCTTTTCAAGTTCATCCCGCACCACAGGATAGGCATGGCGCCGTATATAAATGATTCGAATAATTACTCATGGTACGCGGACCCGACAAAGCCAAAGGAATACCTGGGCTGCGGCCTGCCCCTGGTCATCACGGATGTGCCGTGGATAGCGGAAGAAGTTGCGGCCAGGCCCATGGGAGTGGTATGCAAATACGAGCGCGCCTCTCTGGCAGCCGCGTGCGTTAAAATGCTTAAAGACGATGATTTTTACAGGCTTTGCCTGAAAAATTCCATTGAATTCGCCTCGGGGCTTTCATGGACCGGGATTTATGACAGGGTGTTTGAGGAAATGAAATAGCGTAAAAAACTGAATGGACCGGGTGCGTTTGAAGTTTGCCGGTATATAAATTTTGTCGTCCGGAATTTTGCAATCGGTTTGACGAAAAACAGTTTTTTTGATATACTCGAAATAGATACAAGACGGCTCAAAGGGGATATATGAAAAAAACATTCATTTACTTTATGACAATCATTTTTACGGCAACGGTCAACCCGTCCGTGGTCTTCTCATATCAAAATACGGCTCAAAGCAATCAGAACGACTCCATGCAGCAGATGCTTCAGGATATGCCGCAGGATGACGTTCCGACGCCTGTCAGCACGCCCGTGAAGAAAATCAAGACTGTTCTCCCCGGCAATCCGGCCGCAGGGAGTCCGGCGGTTATTCCAAAGGCGCCTCAAAAATATACAAAGCCGGCAGCATACACCCTGCCTCCGCTGCCTGATGACGCAACCGGTGAAAATCCCAAAACCAAGGCGGATAGTTATTCAAATAACCAGTTTTTTGCTCAGGACCTGTGCATAACGGCAAAAAGAGACGCGGAAAAAGACAATGGCGGATCATTTTGGATGTGGGCCGGCTTGGGCTGCCTTGGAAGCGTAGCCGGGTCCATATTGGGCATTGTTGCGATTATTTGCGGATATGCAATATCCATGCCTGTCCCGGTTTACAGGATATTGGGAAAATCATCGGATTATGTAAATGAATACACATCCTGTTATCAGGAATATACCAGATCGGCAAACGGTAACTCCGCATTAGTAGGATGCTTAGCTCCATATGTCCTGGCGCTGGTTGCTGTCGGGATATACCTCATTTCTACGAACCAGCTTTGAGCTTTTCACCGGAAGTAAGGGGGCAATTGTTTGATTTGTTGGATTGACGGGAAAATCGGGTTTTGATATACTTGATATCATTGACGCTAAATTTCAGGGGGTGGAAAAATGAAAAAAACATTCATATATTTTTTAATCTGCATTATCTCAATGACCGCCAATCCGGTTGTCCTTTTTGCGTTCAGTAATAACACACAGTCAAAACCAGTCAAAAGTGATGTGCAGCCGACAAAACCGGCAGCGGATGAAGATCCACCGCTGCCCGGGGAAGTACCGCAGAATACTCCAACTGAGTACAAACCAGCCGGTTATCCAAACAGCCAGCAGGTTAATTCTCAGGAAAATATATGCGCTCTGGCGAAAAAAGACGCCAAGTCCGATAACGGCGGGTCATTTTGGATGTGGTCAGGGCTAGGGTGCGCTTCGGGGATTGTCGGGTCTCCTTTACTTGGGATTGTTGCCATAATATGCGGTTATAATATTTCTATGTCCGTACCGTCAAATCGTATCATAGGAAAGTCTTCATCATATGTTAAAGACTATGTTATGTGTTACCAGGAAGAAACAAGGTCGGAAAATGGCGGATCGGCAATAGTGGGATGCGTTGGGAGTGCTTTGGTTTATTTGGCCGTAATTGCCGTATATTACATCATGTTTGCCTCTATTATGAGTTCCGCGGTTTCAACTTCAGTTTACTAAGTCAGCTTAAAACAGCTTAAAACATGAAATAATATTGACAAAATATCAAACATTTGATAAGGTATTTTTACAGGGTATTATGAATCTATTAAAATTAGGAGGATTACGATGAAGAAATTTGGACTTGTACTGCTTGTAGTAGCATTACTTGCAACATGCGCGCCTGTTTTGACACTTGCTTATTCGACCGGAGGAGACGCTTGCGGCCAGGCAAAGACTGATGCAGGAATCGACAATGGAGGAATGCATTGGATTTGGTATGGGGCTGGTTGCCTTTTTCCGGTCATTGCTATTCTTGGCGGTTTTTTGATACCAATGCCGGTACCCGCTAACAGAATTATGGGAAAATCAGCTGAGTATGTAACAAACTACACCCAGTGCTATCAGGAACAGACAAAAACGGACAATGGAATGGCTGCAATATGGGGAACCGTAACAGCCGGAGTATTATACTGTGCAGTATGGATTTACTATGCATTTGTTGTGGTTTCAGTCGCTTCAACAGTATATTAATTCATCTAAATAAAAATTAGAAATATTCTCTTGCTAAAGTGGGGCTCTAACAAGGGCTCCACTTTAGTTATTTTAGGAGGAATAATTTGAAAAAAATTATTTTAGCTTTTTTTATTTTCACCGTCAGTTGTCATACTGTCCATGCCGGAAATTTAGCTTTTAATTTCTATAAAGAGTCTTATGAATCCGGGCAGGTGGACAAAACAGGCGGGTTCCTATACATGAAAGTCGGGACCCAACCCCAGGAGACCGTATTTTATTTTCATATTACTTTTCCAGTCAACCAGATCCTTGAATTTACCAAAAAAGAAACGCAAATATATTACCCTGATGAAAAAAAAGCCATNNCAAAAAAACTTGATCTTAAAGCAATGGGGTTTAAATTGGAGGACTCAAAGAAAAGCAGCAATGGGGTGAAAGAACTGTGGGTGCCGGCAAATATAGCCGGAGCTCCAATTAAGAGCATAGCCATAGAAAGGGACTCTGACGGCCGGCTGCTCAAGATGGAAATGCGCGACAAAAATAACAGCGTCATGACCAGGCTTGAGTACAGCCATTATGGCGATCTGGATGGAAAGAAAGTTCCGTTTTATATCAAAACTTATGCGGGAAACGAAAAAGACAGTTATGAGGAAATGATCAAACTGTCGGCGGCACAAGAAAACGCAAAGTTACCAGATATTATCCAAAATTTTAAAATACCCGACGGGGTAGAGATTAAAAAGGTGCAATTTTGATGAACAGGATAATTGTTATTTTATTTTTTATATTGTTTGGTTCACAGTTTGTAAATTCTTATTGGGACAGCGAATGGGATACGGAACAGATAAAAGACGGATATTCAAAGGAACTGTTGGACAAGGGTTTTCTTGAGGAGACTTCTGTTCTCAAAATAATCGGTCTTGGCCTGATCCGGTTATATCAGTTGAATCTTTCGGGTAAAACCGGAACGGAGTGCAATTTTTATCCGAGTTGTTCACGTTATGGTTTTACGGCTATCGCAAAATTCGGCCTGATAAAAGGCTCAATAATGGCGACAGACAGGACTTTAAGATGCCATGCAAATAGTTATACGGTGGGATATAAAATGGATTTTGCGAGGGGCCTTCTGGACGATCCCGTGGAAGATAACGACACCTTAAACTTCGTATTTGACTGGCTCAATTTTTAAGACTATAAACCCGGAGGTTATATGAAAAGAATTATTGTTTCGTTGATTTTCATCCTTACAACGGCCGCGGTATTTGGCGAAGACCTTAAGTTGATTAAATTTGCGGATTCACTTTATAATAACGGCGACTATTACAGGGCGATTTCCGAATATAAAAGGTACATTTTTTATAACGACACGGGTGAGTTTGCAAAAAACGCCTCCTATAAAATAGGGATGTCTTATATGATGGCCGGAAAATTTGACGAAGCGGCCGACGCGTTTGACAAGGTTTCGCTGGACAACAATGGCGAACTAAAGTTTTTATCCCTGCTTTCCGAATCGGTTTCGGTTGCAATGAAAAAGGATTACACGTATTCTTCCGCAGTAGCGTCAAAAGTATTAAATGACCCGGAGGGTTCCAAATATATGGACAAAGCGCGGTATGTCACCGGCTTTAATTTAATCAACCAGGGTGAGTATTCAAAGGCTATGGTTGAATTCGGTGATATAAAGGACCCGGAATTGGCTAAATCATCAGCTTCTGTCAACGCTTTGTTAAATAAAAGCGGTGAAATACCTACCCGTTCGCCGGTAATTTCAGGGCTGTTATCCATCATAATACCTGGTTCCGGCCATGTTTATTGCGGCAGGTGGACCGATGGAATTGTTTCGTTTGTGGTAAATTCATTTTTTATTTACAATGTTTATGGAGCGTTTAAACGAAATGACACTATACAAAAATATTCGTTCGGAATACCGGGTGGAGTGATTTATTTGTCGTCTATTTATGGCGGCGTGGTTTCGGCCAATAAGTTCAACGACGAGGAAGTGGTGAAATTTAAAAAATCCGCCGAAGAATACAAGGTGGAAATAATCAAAACTGAATTTTAATCCTGTAAAGGGGGGCAATTTTATGGCCAAGCTGATCGTGACCGGCGGATGCGGATTTCTGGGATTTCATTTGTGCCTGAAGCTGCAGAAGAAGTACTCGAAGATCCTTGTGATAGACATTGACGAATTCAGGAAAAACGAGTACCCGAAGAACGTTGAGTATATAAAACAGGATGTCAGGGACCTGGAAGGGCTGAAAAAGGTATTCAAGGGTTACGACGCGGTGGTACACGCGGCCGCGGCGCTCCCGCTGTGGAAAGAGAAGGATATTTACACGACCAATATCGACGGCATGCGCAATGTGCTTGAGGCGGCCAAATTCAACAAGATAAAAAGGGTGGTCCATGTGAGCTCCACGGCTGTTTACGGAGTGCCCGACCACCATCCCCTTTATGAGACCGACCAGCTTATCGGCGTAGGCCCTTACGGCATCACCAAGATAAAAGCCGAAGGCATTTGTGAAGAGTACAGGAAAAAAGGCATGATCATCGGCGTGGTAAGGCCGAAAACATTTATAGGCACCGAGCGGCTCGGCGTGTTCCAGATACTTTACGACTGGGTGGAAGCCGGCGCTTTGATACCGACAATAGGCGACGGCAAGAATCGTTACCAGCTGCTTGAGGTCGGTGACCTGGTGGACGCCATATACCTGCTCCTGAAGAAACCGGCCAAAGTAGCCAACGACACATACAACATAGGCGCAAAGAACACAAGGCCGATAGAGGAGTACCTGAAGGAATTTTTCACAAGCGTTGGCTCAAAATCCAGCGTGATGAAAACCCCGGCGGGATTGCTCATATTTTTCCTGGAAATATTCTGGATGCTGCGTATATCCCCGCTGTATAAATGGGTATACGGAACCGCCCACAAGGATTCATTTGTTTCCATAGAAAAAGCGGAGAAGAAACTTGGCTGGAAGCCGCAATTCACAGAAGCGCAGGCGTTAAAGCACGCCTATGACTGGTATAAAAAGCATGAGACAGAAGTAAAGGGCCTAAGCTCGGGCATCACCCACAGGGTGGCGTGGAAGCAGGGTATTCTTGCTCCGTTTAAGGCGATTGCTGTGTGGATGAACCCGAACAAGTAGGTTCGGCAGCGGTTAAGTTGTTAAGCCAAAAGACAAGAGCCAAAAGTAAAGTTTTTAAGGCGAAAGTTGAACGGTTGTTTTGAATTTTCCAACTTGTTTTTACCTTGCATTTATTTGGTTTACTTAACTTTTGTCTCTTGGCTTTTGGCTTAAATACTTAAGGAAGACTTTAGGCTCCAGTCTCTTGTCTTTTAAACTCATCGACAGGTGAACAATATGAAAATAATAAAAGCACCAACCAAGATAAAGGCCCTCGGCAACCCGCCGAAAACCATCGAAGAATTCATCGGCCGCGTCAACACAAAGACAACGACTATCAGCATAGCGCGCATGAAAAGCCCAAAAGGCTGGTCTGAGCCGTTCCAAAAGCCGGAGTTCGAGGAATATTCGATCGTCCTAAAAGGCGAGCTCAACGCCAAAATAGGCTCTAAAATCCATATCCTAAAACCGGGTCAGTCCCTGATAGCCCCGGCCAATACCCGCGTCCAATACAGCACGCCGAAAGGCGCGGAGTATATTTCGGTATGCGTTCCGGCTTTTTCGCCGGATAAGGCGCATAGGGAATAGTACAATTAAAAATTCAAAATTGAGAATTTAAAATTAAGGTGTCGCTTTGCGACTTATTATAATATTGCAAGGGCCATCCTTCGACAGGCTCAGGATGTTTATTTATCATAAATAGATTATGAGCTTGTCGAATGAGAGCCCGCAGCAATAGACCATAATTTTGAATTTTGAATTCTTAATTTTTAATTAAGCAAGTGCTGTATTTTAAATAACCGTAGAGGAGTACCAACCATGGCAAAAAAGTTGATTGAACCGCAGGTTAAATACACGGCTGTTTGCGTTAATTGCGGGGTGTTTATACCGGAAAATAAAGGAATGGTAAGGGACAACAGGCATTATTGCGAGAACTGCGCCGTACTTACTCCGGTCGTGAAAACCTCCATATTGCCGCCGACAGGATTGCTTAAAATGCTTTGCTACCTGTCTTCGCTTATGCCTATCGCCGGTTTTATTTTCGGCGCCATATTTTATTCCCAGGCCGGACCGGAACCGAAGAGTTTCGGAAAAAAATGCTTTATAATGATGTTTATAGGCCTTGCGATGATGTTCCTTTTATTCATAATTATGGCCGTAACCGGCGCGGCACTTGGAAGCGGAGGCGGGCTTAATTTTGGCGAGGGATATTATTAGACCATAGGAGTTGCTATGGAACTTAAAACAGAGGGAATTGTACTTAAAAGGCACAGGTCCGGCGAAAAAGACGACATTACATTTATCTTCACGCGCAGCCTCGGCAAGGTTATGGTATCTTCCAAAGGCACGCAAAAAATGTCGAGCAAGTTAAGGCCTGTGCTTGAACTTTTTTCCATAAATAATTACCAGCTATTAAAGTCGAAGAAAGAATCGAAATATTTCACCCTGATAAACGCCGAACCCGTCAATATGTTCCAGAACATGCGCAGTTCGCTTCGTAAAATAGGCTTCAGCTACCTTGTAGTGGAGCTCCTGAATAAATTCACCGAGATAGAGGACCCGCATGAGGAACTCTATGACGCGGCAAAGCAGATCATGGATATCGTGGAGTCCAATGCGTATTCAAATATAGAGAACATAGAAAGTTATTTCAAGCTGATGATATTGAAATACGCCGGCTACGACCTGTCAAAAGACGCGCAATACCTCAAGGACCATCATATAAGCAGGGAGATAAAGGAACTTTTCAGGATGATACAGTCTTCCCCGGACGCGTCAATACTCGATGTGGAATACGACGTCATCAGGGAGATCAATATGGCCATAGACGCGTATGTCATTTACATACTGGGCGAAGATGTGTTCAGCACAAAATTCATCAACGGGCTGAAAGATGATAAAGGCAAATAGGGCGGCTATCGCGCTCTGTATGGCTTTGTTGGCCCTGGGCGCGGTGTCCTGCGCGTCGATGAGGGTGACAAACCACAATGACAGGGAGATCATAGTCAGGTTCGCCAGGAATATGCTGAATAAAAAATACGCTTACGGCCAAAACGACCCGTCGTCCGGGTTTGACTGTTCGGGCCTTGTTTTTTACGCTTTTAAAGAGGCGGGAATTAAAATACCCAGGACGGCGGCGGAACAGTTTAAAAACGCGAGGAAGATAGGCCTGGATGAGGCTAAAGAAGGCGACCTTGTGTTTTTTTCTACCAGCGGCCCGGGCGCGACCCATGTGGGGATATATATAGGAGACGGCAAGTTCATACACTCGCCGTCAGAAGGCAAGAAGGTGCGTATAGTTGATATGTATAATCCATACTGGAAAGAAAATTACTACGGGACGGCGACTTATTTCGCCCCGTAAAATAAAGAGGGATAAAATGAGATCCTTAAGGTTTATTTTAGCGGTGGTTTTCGCGGCATGTTCGTTTTTTGTATTTACCGCCGAGCTTTATACCAGGGAAAGTATGCTGGAACTGACTCCTACCGTGGTTCCCGTTAAACACAAGAAACGCACGAAGAGGGATATTATAATAGATACAGCCTATTCACTGATAGGCGTAGATTACTGGCCCGGCGGTCAGGACAGCGAATACGGTTATGACTGTTCTGGTTTTACGCAATACGCGTATGCGCAGGCAGGAATTGACATACCCAGGCGGGCCATAGAGCAGTATAACGCATCGACAAAGATGGAGGAAGCGGCCCTGAAAAGAGGGGATCTTGTGTTCTTTAATACACGCGGCTATGGGATAAACCATGTTGGCATATACCTTGGAAACGGCAGGTTCATACACTCCCCGGGAATCGGCAAAACTATCACTGAAGAATCCCTCGACAGGCCATACTGGCGCATGAGGTTTATGACAGGCGGAAGTTATATCAAATAAAAAATTGATTGTTCTATGTTCTGTGTTCCGGCTGAACATAGAACACAGAACATAGAACATAGAACAAAAGGAGCCCCCCATGTCCCAGGCTGAAAAAATAAAGAGGAACAGCATAATAGTAATGATATTTTTCTCCTTTGTTTTCGGAATAGCCATCCTTGCTACATTATTATCGCCAAAAAAGATGCCTCCCCAGGCGAAGGCCTATTTCCGGAAATCAACATTCAAAACAATCGGCGGCAAGGCCGCGGATATTGCGTGGGATATTACGCAGGTCAAAGACGGAGGATTTGTCATATGCGGGGACACCCGTTCTTTTGGGGCGGGCGGGTCCGACGTATATATCGTCAAAACCGACGATAAGGGTGAACTTATATGGTCAAGGACTTTTGGGGACGAGCTTGATGACGCGGCTATGTCTTTGGCGCCTTCTGAAGATGGCGGCGTTGTTTTTGCGGGAGGGACCAGGTCCTATGGCAAAGGCGAGACTGACATGTACCTGATGAAAGTCGACGCTGACGGGGATTGCGTATGGACCCGCACCCTGGGCGGCAAGGATTATGATTACGCGTACTCCATAAAGAACACAAAGGACAAAGGTTATATTGTGGCAGGATATACAAGCGGGCAGGAACGCTCGGACATGTACGTTATTAAGATTGACGGCAAAGGTAAAACCCAGTGGGAAAAAACGTTCGGCGATTACGGCTGGGAAGTGGCGTACTCCGCAGAACAGACCAGTGATAACGGCTACATAATATGCGGTTACACAACCTCGACCATCAACGCGCAATCATTGGTCTACCTGGTAAAGACGGACGCCGATGGTGATTGCGTCTGGTCCAGGACATACGGCGGGACCAGGGAGAACCGGGGGTATAACGCGGTACAGGATGTTGACGGCGGATATATTGTCACGGCCAAGACAACATCATATATTTCCAAGGGGGTCGGCTGGGATGTGATGGCGTTTAAAGTGGACGCGAAAGGAAACAGCCTGTGGACAAGTTTCATACCGGCGGCTGATACTGATGTGGGTAAATCAATAATAATTGACGGAAACGGGCAGTACATGATAGGGTCGACAAAGCGCTGCTATGGCATATGCGATACGGATATGTGCCTGGAACGGCTTGATGCCGCGGGAAATACAACTATGTACCGGATATATTCCGGGCCTGGAAACGACACGTTCAACTCCATGATAAAAGATAAGGATGGAAATTATGAAATATGCGGGACAACCACATCCTCAGGTAATGGAAGGACTGACCTGCTGATGATGAAAATGGGAAAAGACGGGGAACAGATCTGGTGAAAAATATATTCACGAATAAGTTGACTTATTATTAGGTTGTCATTGCGAGGAGCCGTACTTGGTTTATGGCGACGAAGCAATCTCTGTTCTACCGATAAGCATTAGAACCAGGCCTGCAAAAGTACAGAGATTGCTTCGTCGCTGAAAGTCATGCTCCTCGCAATGACGGCTGGGCTGTTAGAAATGCCGAAGTATTGTTGACACAAAAGCGTTTTCGTGATATATTTTCTGCCATAGTTATAGACAAGGCGCGCTCGCGCCTACTAACTTTGGAGGGACTTTAAATGGCTAAAAGGCTGCTGATCTTCATTCTCCTGTTAATTACCCCAATCATTGTTTTTTCCGCCGCAAAACAACCTATCAATCCGGATTCATTTTATGTATGGCATGGTTTTGAAACCGATGCTTCCGGTTGGACTGTTGATGACTGGAAAGATAATATGTTTTCCAATCCTGCTGTTTCGGGTGATTTTGTTTCCGAAGGGAAACAATCCCTTGAGTTCAAATGCAATGCCAGGAGCAAGGACCAGGAAGGCATGATACAGATATATGACACCGGGAATTTAACCGCTGTGAACATAATAAAAGTTGATTTTTACAACTCCACGCTTGTCAATATGACTGTCCAGCTTATGATAAAAACAGGCGCAAACTGGCTGCTTCAGCAGACGGCGCCGGTGGAGATAAAGCCGGGATGGAACAGGGACATCACAATTGATATTAACAGCGGTTATCAGGTCAATGATTCAGGGGAGTTTAACAATCCCATATCAGGCAAGGATAACATACGCAGGTTTGGATTCCTTTTTAAGCCTTCAGGCGCGGCCAGCGGTTTCATAGCCATGGATAATATCCGCGTGCGCGGTACCGAAGGCATGCAGGCGCTGCTACCGGAAGAAATGCCAAAGGACCTCAAAGAAGTCCTGATCGATCACTTTGAAAAAGGGTACAATAAATGGTCGGCTGCGGCAGGCTGGTCGTGCGCGACCGGTGTGGAAATGATCAAAGACACGGACGGAAAAGGGGTAATGAAGGCGAAATTCAACATGGCTCAGCCCGGTCAGAACGCGGCATTCATCACCGAAGGTTCTTTTGACCTGTCCGACGTGTATTCGTTCAAACTTGATATATATAACCCGAATGATTTTTCCATGAACGCTTCGCTTGCGCTTGCCACTGGTGACAAATGGGCCTGGCAGGAAGGCCCTTCGATAAGGGTAAACAAAGGATGGAACAGGGGGGTCAAGTTCTTTCTTAAGAAAAAAGTCTGGAAGAATGAAGCAAGCAACTGGGCCTCCAATACCACCCCGGCTGATATCAATATGGTGAAAAGGATTAACATACTGTTCTTCCCGCCCGATATGGGCGAGGGCTACGCCCTTATAGACAATATAACAATGGAGACATCGAATCCGGACAAGATCGACAACCTCGTGCCGGTGGATCTGGGCGCGCTTTCTTACAGAATATGGAACAGCCTTGAAAAAGGAATAGGCTGGCAGGCGGATTCCGATTCGTCAGGCGCTATGGCCGTAAATCCCATAAGCAACTTTGGCGGCGAATCAAACAAGGGAATGGAACTGAAATATTCAATGCAAAACAATATTGACAAGGCGTCGTTTTCCTATTTTGGCAAGATGGATTTTTCCGGGGCAGCCGGCGTGAAATTTGACATCTTTAATCCGAACACGTACGGCGTAAAAATATCAATTGCGTTTAAAACAGGCGATGACCAGGTCTGGATAGAATCCAAGCAGGTCGGCTTGGCTCCGGGATGGAATAAGGGTGTGCTTTTTGATTTTATCACAGCTTCATTCAAATCAGCCAATTCTAACTGGAATTTCACGGACTACTTTTCCACCCGCAATGACATCCGGGAATTCATAATTCAGGTTTATCCGGACGCGAAAGTCACAGGGACCCTTGATTTTACCGATATCAAACTTGCCCGGAAAAACTTTTTTGGCCCGGTCGGCGATATAATAGGCATGACCTTTGCCAACAACTCGAAGATCACTGTGGAGCCGGTAGTATATAAGACCTGGGATAGCGGCAGCGGCGAGGGGACGTTTGAGAACCCGGCATCCCTGCTTTACTGGAAAAGTTACTCGGACGGCAGCCCGGCTGCGGTTTCCTTATCTGATAAGTTTGCCAGCCAGGGAAAACAGTCCCTGCGCATCGATTATAAGGATTCCGGGGTCAACAAGTTCGGCGCTCAGTATACGATCGGATCCGGCACGCCGTTTGATATTTCAAATAAAAACTTTGTTACATTCGATATTTATAACCCGGGCAAGATCCTAAAATTGGCCCTGGCTTTTCAAGCCGCAGGCTCGGCAGGCAACTGGTACGAGACCAAGCAGATAGTTATTACGCCGGGATGGAACAAAAATATAAAAATAAATTTAAATTCGCAGGATTGGAAGGATGCTTTAAGCGGTTGGACCAACAACGACACTCTGAAAGACAAGAATAATATGAAATCCATGATCTTTACATTTTACAACGGCACCGAAGGAAGCATATATCTGGATAATGTGCGTTGGGGATACAGGGATACCGCGGCTTTGGGCCGCGACTCCGCGGGTATATTTAACACGGGTAATGACATAACGGACCTGAATGTGGAGCAGGATGTAAATATTTATTTTACCCCGAACGACAATGTCGAGGGCAAAGTAACGCTGCGCGGCGCCTATTATAACGGTCAGAATAATGAACTGTCGGTGCAGTCCGGGCACCTTATCGTGCGCGGTCTCGGGAATGAATTTACCGCTTTTGCCGGTGAAAACGTAAAACCCTTTGACGATATTGCCGGGCTCATAGATCCGGCGTCTTTGGGTATAAATGAAATGGGAGTTTCCGTTGCCGGTACCTTATACCCCATAAATACCTCGTATATGCTCATGGGGATGAGCCTGGATTCGGACCAGCCGTGGAAGCTCGGGACCACATTCATGTCAGGAGCGAGGGTCAAGACATATTTCCTGGATAAGGATTACATAGGCGCCCTTTTCATGAATAACAGGCGCGGTTATAGCGCGGACGCAAACCCTTTCACCGGCTCGGTGGAAGAGTCGGCTAATGTATACGGTGGAGACACTTCTATATATCTGCCGTGGAAGGATGTAATGGACATCAGCCTCAACGGCGAATTTTTATACACGCAATACGCATCCACATCGCCTGTGTATCTGATCAGAATACCGGGGTCATCCCCGCTGTCATTACCCCAGGATCTTTCCGATGATTCCAAGAACACATTCATATACGGAGGGACGGGCATACACACGGGGTACCTGACGCTGGCGGCTTATTACAGGGAAATAGGCTCTGATTTTGAAGCGGCATACATAAATCCGGATTACGGCGTGGGCAACAGGGAGTACGACGCCAAAGCCACATATATCATGGACAACATATTCCCGTTCAATATAATAAGTAATATTAATTCGACTTTTTCCACTTTTGTCCATGACACAGAGCTTATGGTCGAGTACGGATCAAACCATAATTTGGCGGTGCCTTCCACATACGCCAGGGACACGGTTACCGTAGACTTAAAGAACGATGAGTCGCTGGCCCTTTATAACTATCATTTCTGGTGGAAATACAATAATGAAGGGGATCCGTCACAGACACCTTCGGCCGTGCATCCGGATACATCGATCACAGGCTTGACAAAAATACTCGCCACAGACAAGCTGACGTTCAAACTGCTTGGGCGGTATGAGGGATTGAACGGGATCGTCTATGAAAACGCCACGTATACGGCCAAGGATTATTCCAAACTGACCGGATTTGTGGAAGCAAGCTACAAATTCAACAAGCAGTTCAAGTTAACAGGGAACTACAAGTGGCTTTCTTCCGACGGCATTATGCACGGCAACTGGTACGCGGAATTTGAGGCCGATCTGCTGGGCGACTTCAATATAATCCTCGGTTACGGTATACAGCCGTTTACCGGTTACTGGCTCGATGACAACAATGCCGATACGTTAACGAGGTTCACACTGTCTTTTAAAGGTTATTTTTAGAATATAAAACTTGAAAAGCGGAGGTTTTATGANNGAAAATATTTTTTGCAATAATGGCCATACTGCTCCCGGTGATCATGTGCGCGTCGTCCATAGACGGCCCGTCGATTACCGACGAAACAGGAAAAGGGCTGCGTATCGTGGCTGTCAACATGCCTTACCTGTTGACGCTTGGCGCGGATGATATGGAAAACGCCCTGACCGCGGTCAAAAATCAGGGGTTTGACACGGCGCGCATTTACGCTTCGTACTGCGGCGACACTGCATATACCTTTCAGAAAGAACCGGGCGTATTCAATGAAAAGCAGTTTGAAAAACTTGATACGGCCGTAGCTTTTGCCTTAAAAACCGGGCTTAAACTTATCATCGCGCTTTCTGACAATTCCCCTCAATTCGGAGGCAAAGAAATATACGGAAAATGGGCCGGCGGATCAAATGACAACGTGTTTTTTAAGGACCTGATCAGCCGGGATTATTTCAAGAAATATGTAAAGTNNAAAGTTTTTGCTTGAAAGAAAAAACACAAAATCAGGGTCGATATACAGCACGGACCCGGCCATAATCGGATGGGACCTGTGCGCCGGGGCAACTGACGCAAGCGATCCCGACGGCACAGTGCTTTTTGGGTGGGCCGATGATATGTCTTCGTATGTAAAGTCGATTGATAAGGTACATTTTGTTATTTTGGGCATGGGTTTTTCTTCCAACCGGGAGGATATATTCAAGCTTCCTTCCGTGGACATGTCGTTTTTTACGGTTTCAATCGGCGCAAAGGACTCTCCCGCGCAGGCAATAGGGTCGCTTTCAAGTGACGCGTTGAGCCTGTACTCGCTTGTGAACAAGCCCGTGGGAGCCTCTTTCTCCTGTTCTGCTCAGATGGTTTCTTCCGTTGTATCCGACGCCGCAAGCTCGTTTTTCGGTTCCAAGGGATCGCTTTTAATTTATGATTATGAGGGTTTTAGGAAATACGCGGGCGCGGAAGGCTCCATGGATTTTGACTCACCGTCACTTTCCGACGGGCTAAAAAAGTCGCTTGAACTGGCCGCGTCCATGAAAGATAAATTCGTATCAATAAAGATCAGCAATATAAGCTCTATAGCGCAGTCCGATTCGGCCTCAATAAGCGTCGTTATAGGATCGGACGCGGACCTAAAGCTGATGTACGGGGAAAAGACCCCGCTCCTTCAGAGCGTGGAACTGAAAGGCGCCAAAGCCGGGGCCAATGTGTTGAATATTACCGGCCTCAAACCTGAAACAGATTATCTTTGCTGCATCATAGCCTCAGGCGGGGACAAAAGCGGCATTTCAAAAGTAACCGGGTTTAAAACAAAGGCCGTAAAAAGGATGCCGTCTGTAAAGTTTTCCATGAGCAACAATTTTATAAAAGCAAAAGGAACGGATTTTTACGATGGCGGAAAGATTTACAGATATGTCGGAACAAATAATTATTATGTGCGCAGTTACTACCTCAGCAATACTGCCGGAGCGAAGAACCGCGCCAAGATAGACACATTTTTTGACGAAGCAGCGAAAGCGGGGTTTAAGGTGATCAGACTCGGTTCAAACGGGGAAGTTTTGAACGCGAGCCTGGTCAATAAGGACGACCCGACGCATGATTTCAGGATAGGGCCGGATAAGTTCAACGAAATCGCCTACAAATCCATTGACTATTGCATTGATTCCGCGAAAAGGCACAATGTCAGGGTCATACTGCACTTTACGGACAACTGGGAATATTACGGAGGCGTGCCGGTCTACGCGAAATGGGCAGGCGTCCAGAAAAATGATTTCTGGGTAAATCCCGAATGCAAAAAGTTTTTTAAGCAAACCATAGACGCCTATGTGAACAGGAAAAACACAGTGAGCGGGGTACTTTATAAAAATGACCCGACGATTTTTGCTTATGACCTGATGAACGAACCCAGGAACGAAAATGACACTTCTTCGAAACAGATGAACGAATGGGTGGCTGAGATGTCTTCTTATGTCAAGTCAGAGGACCCAAACCATATGGTGACCACCGGCATGGAGGGTTTTTTCCTGAAAGAAGACGGAACCCATTATTCGGGCACTGATTTTATTGGCTCGCATAAACCGGCTTCGATTGATTACAGCACTTTTCACATATACCCGGCAAGCCCCTATAACCACTTTTCAGCTAGCACGACAAAGTGGATCATAGAGGACTACATTAAAAGGGGGCATGAAAAGACAGGCAAGCCTGTGGTTATGGAGGAATACGGCATACCCAACGGGCTTGAAGAATATCCGAAGCCGCAGTGGGTAGATGCCATGACCGGAGAGTTTTTCGCGGCAGGCGGAAACGGCGTGAATTACTGGATGCTGATTGACCCGACTTACTTCTTCGGCGACGGCAACCAGGTTTCCTATGCGGACGCCACATACATGAACATATTCATTAAATACGCCAATGAGATAAACAAGGCTGGATATTAAAGGAGGTTTTTATGAAGAGGAATCTGGTATTTATATCGGTTTTAGCCGTTTTATTTACGCTGCTGTCATGCGGGAAAATAAAGGATTACGGAACTGCGGCGGTTGAGGGCGCTGAAGGCGGGACAGATACAGCCACATATCCGTTTGAATCTGTGTCTGATTATCCGGGACCTTGGCAAATAAATGCGGTGTCATCCAATCCCAAGTTTATCAGCGCCGAAATATCCTCAGATAAGGCATATATGGGAAGTTCGTCCCTGAAAATACAGGTGAATTACGACGCGGGTAACTCAGGCGGCGTATTGACCATCGGCGGGACAAATATGCAGATGAAGCACAAAACAATAACCGCGCGTGTATGGGTTCCGGCAGGCATGGGTACGTCCACCAACGCTTACGGCGGGACAATATTTATACAGCTCGGGGCCCCAAATTATCACTGGTATGAAACCGCCTGGATGAACCTTTCAGTTCCGGCGGGGAACGTCGCTGGAAAGTGGAATACGATCACGGCAAATGTTGATACTGACGTGATTTACAACTCGAAAACGCTCGATCAAAACGCAGAGGACGGAAATACTGCAATTCTCTGGGGAGTTAAGATAGGCCAGGGCGGATCGTCGCCGAACTATGCCGGTTATATTTACATTGATTCGATTAATATACAATAAGCGCTGCGGTTGATGGACATACAAACGGTAACTGACAGGGAGTTTGGCGAGAATTCTTATATAGTTTCCGGTGACGGCGCGTTGTATGTTATAGATCCTGGCATTGATTATGACGCGGTCAATGACGCGGTCAAAAGAACCGGACTGCCGGTAAAATATGTTTTTCTCACCCACGGGCATTACGATCATACCTTTTCCGTCAGGAATTTCAAGGGAACACAGGTATACGCCCACTCCGCTGAAAAACCGCTGCTTGAGGATGCCTCAAAAAATCTGTCCGCGTTTACAGGGAAGCCATTTTCAATAGAAGGTATAAATTATTATGACGGGCAAAACCATACCATTGATGATATAGAAATCACACACACGCCGGGACATACCGCGGGATGTGTGGTGATCAGGATAAAAGACAGCCTTTTCAGCGGCGATACCTTGTTTTACGATACTGTGGGAAGGACCGACCTGCCCGGAGGCGACCCGGAAGCTTTGAAAAGAAGCCTTCTGCTTTTCGATAAGTTCGACAAAAACCTGAAAGTATACCCCGGCCACGGCGCTCCGTTCATTCTTGGTGACGCCTATAAAATTAACTTTTATTTAAGAAGGAACCGCACTTAAAATTAATACATATTAAAATACCTACACTGCTATGATAAATATAGTGTTAAGTTCACCGTAAAACCAAAATACACAAATCTAAAAAAATGCCTTATTTATAAGGCCATTAATTGAATTGAGTTTTGGTATGTACTAATGGCGCTACGTTACCACTTGACACAGTGGGTATTTTTTTGTATAATTTATAAGTGAAGCAACATTGATAATTTGGAAGGAGTAAAAAGACTATGGAGTGCGCCATTGTGAATAAGGATGATTTCATGGAAGTTATAAGCACATGGAACAGTATTTATGTTTCCAATTATATGGATTATGATATACAGCACAGGAAAAAATGCGGCACAAACTGGAAAAAGGGCCTGCTCAAGGTAACCTCGGCGCTTACCATGATTGATGACTTCAAAGGTACTCCCGTGGAACTGATGTTAAATAAAGCCATCAATTATTCCAAACTTTCCGACGAGACCAAGATACAGGAAGTGCATGAACTCCTGCATACCGTTGAAGATTATCTGAACCAGGAAAGCGATTTCTCCTGACAAATATTCCCGCCAGTTCCGCACGTTTCCGCAAAAACCAAAAAACTAATTGATTTTACCGGGGTAAATGTTATTATTCATTGGCAGGTTATCAAATCACCAGGGAGATGAAAATGTCATTAGTAATAGTCGGGTCAATGGCTTTTGATACCATAGAAACGCCTTTTGCGAAACGCGAAAGGGTGATTGGCGGCGCCTGCGTTTATGCTTCATTGGCTGCTTCCAATTTTGACAGGCCCCATATAGTCGGCGTTGTGGGGGATGATTTCACAGGGGCGCATATGAACATACTGAAGGATCATAAAATAGACACCGACGGCGTGAAAAAATCACCCGGAAAGTCTTTTTTTTGGGCCGGAAAGTACAATCAGGATATGAAGACGCGCGAGACTATAACCACAGAACTCAATGTATTTGAAAAATTTGAGCCCGAACTGCCGGAAAAATACAGGGATATCCCGTATCTTTTCCTTGCAAATATAGATCCGGCGCTTCAGATGAAGGTTTTGAATTCAATGCGGAAACTGAAATTTACAATATGCGACACAATGGACCTGTGGATCAATATCAAAAAAGCCGGACTGACCGAAGTATTCAAACGGGTCGACTGCGTTGTGCTCAATGATGAGGAGATCAGGCTTTTTACAGGCAAGGATAATGTCCTTCACGGGGCGAAAGAGATCCAGAAACTGGGCCCAAAGTACGTTATTATAAAAAAGGGTGAACATGGAGCCTGCCTTTCGGGGCAGGGCATGTATTTTTCACTGCCGTCATTTCCGGTTGAAAATGTGGTGGACCCTACCGGAGCCGGAGATTCTTTTGCGGGCGCTTTCATAGGTTATATCGCCAAATCCGGAAAAACAGACCCGGCAACGATGAAAAAAGCCATTGCTTACGGCAATACGGTGGCTTCATTCACCGTGGAGGATTTTTCCATTGACGGGCTCCTCAAGATCGGGCCGAAAGATATAGATAACAGGATGGCCGAGATAAAAAAGATGGTTACTTTTTAAACCGGGATAATATAAATTATAAATCGGAGGTAATAAGATGATCGCAGACAGGATGAAAAAAGTATCGGCTTCAATAACACTTGCCATAGACGCAAAGGCAAAGCAGATGATTGCCGAAGGCATTGACCTTGTCGGTTTTGGCGCCGGCGAGCCTGATTTCAACACGCCCGAGAATATCAAACAGGCCGGGATAAAGGCGATAAACGAAAATAAAACAAGGTATACCCCCGCGTCCGGGCTGCCTGAACTGAAAAATGCCATTGCCGCAAAGCTTAAAAAGGATAACGGGCTGGAGTATAAGGCCTCAAATATCATAGTTTCCAACGGGGCGAAACATTCGTTGTATAATGTTTTCATGGCCGGCGTGAACCCGAATGATGAAGTCATTATCTTCTCGCCGTTCTGGGTATCATACGTTGAAATGGTCAAAATGGCAGACGCAGTCCCTGTGATGGTTGAACTTGACGAGGCGAAAAAATTTGAGATAAATATTGACGCTTTAAAGTCGAAAATAACGCCGAAAACAAAAGCTTTGGTCCTGAACTCGCCTTCAAACCCGACCGGTTGCGTATTATCGCTTGAATCCTTAAAGCAGATAGCGGACCTTTGCGTGAAGCACAATATCCTGATAATATCCGATGAAATTTATGAGAAGACCCTGTACAACGGGAAAAAACACATTTCCATCGCTTCGCTTTCGCCCGAGGTAAAGGCGAAAAC
>PMTB01000037.1 GCA_003167475.1 candidate division FCPU426 bacterium
AATAGTCCGAATAAAGACTAATGGCGTTCTTTATCATCCGGACATGTCCGGGCATACTTATAAGCATAACAAAACAAAATAATTAACTACCTGCGGCGCGTCCAGGTTTAAAACGGATTATCCGGGAAAATGCGCCGATGCATAAAAACGGAACAACAATCTGCAAACGGCCGGGAAAACACGATTTTTCCTCGTTTTGGCGATGACACTGAAAAATAATCCCTGACGGATACATGTAATGCAAATTTATAAAAATGCGCGAATGAAAAAGAATGGAAACAGTATATTATTAATTGTGGCATTGTCCGCAGCGGTCCTTACGGTCTTTTTACCTGCGGCACGCCTGCGCGCCGAAGAACCGGTACAAATGGCAAACGTCGGGCAATATGACGTTTCGATGCGATATACGGCTGCCGTGGAAAATAATGTTCCGGCTGAAAATACGCCTTCTGCCAATGATTTCAGTTCCATGTCTACCGGGATAGACGCTGTCAGTTGCGCTATTTTTGGAGACATACCGGCAGTTGTGGATGGCCCCACAGTGATTGAGTTCTGGTGGAGGGGTTCTAACACGGGAACAATGCTTTTTGTTTTAAACGGCAGTATTCGAGCTGTACAGTATAAGGACAATGGCTGGAAAAAATACAAATTAATCATTAATAAAAAGGGCTTGCAGCACTTGAAGTGGGTTTATAAAGCCACGGCGGATGGATACGCTTCAATACAGCCTTGAAATTTCGACTTATCTGCTTATCCGCGGATAGTATGCTTTTATAATTTTAAAGAAGATGGGGACAGGACTCTTTCGAGGTTACTGTAAATTAGAATAAATTCAGGCAATAAATCATATAATAAGCCTATTTTTCCGCCAAAATCCAATCCCTAAGATTCAGTCATGTTATATAGTGCCTTTACACATTTTAAACCGCAACAAGGCCCCTAATGCGATTTTAAAGTCGGGGAAAAAGTATTGCATTGTCGTGCATATTTTGATATACTGACCGGGTTATTTTAAAGCCCTTGGTATTTCCATAAATACCATAATTATATGGGTAAAAATTTCTTAGGAGGTCTTAAGATGGTGCTTGGCGTTATTATCGGAGTATTGCTGCTTTTGCTTCTTATCGGTCTTGTTGTTTTGCAGGGAATGATAGAGTGGGGCGGGTTTGATACTGATAAATTGTTTGGCGGGAACAAGTTGAAAGACGCGGCCCCGGCAATAGAAGATACAAAAGTATTGTCAAAACCCCTTGTTAAGGCTTCGAAAAAAACGGCTTCAAAGAAACCGGCTGCTAAACGCGCGAAGAAGAAAGGGGCAAAGAAATGATATTTGACTGGCTACTCGGGATGTTCTCAAATGACATGGCTATCGATTTGGGGACAGCCACAACGCTTGTTTACCTCAAAAATAAAGGGATTGTTTTAAAAGAGCCGTCAATTGTTGCTCTTTATAAGAACAGGGAAGTTATCGCTGTCGGCGAGGCCGCAAAACAGATGGTCGGAAAGACGCCGGGCGATGTTTACGCTATACGCCCCATGAAGGACGGCGTTATTGCCGACTTCAATGTCACTGAGAAAATGCTGCGTTATTTTATTGTGAAAGTACACAACAGGCATTCCATGGTAAACCCCAGGATCGCCATATCCGTTCCCAAAGGCGTTACGCCCGTTGAAAAAAGGGCCGTTAAAGAATCCGCCATACAGGCCGGAGCAAGGGAAGTATACCTCATAGACGAACCTATGGCGGCCGCTATCGGCGCCGGGCTCCCGGTTGAGGACCCTGTGGGACACATGGTTGTGGACATCGGCGGAGGAACCACCGAAGTCGCGGTTATATCCATGGGCGGGCTGGTTGTTTTTAATTCCATCAGGACCGCGGGCGATAAGTTTGACGAAGCCATCATGGCGTACCTTAAGAAAGCATATAATCTTCACATCGGCGAAAGGACAGCCGAGCGCGTGAAGATCGAGATAGGATGCGCCCAGAAACTTGAGGACACGCTTGAAGTTGACGTGAAGGGTTCGGACCTTACCACCGGATTGCCCAGGACCATCAGGGTCACATCAGACGAGATGGCAATCGCGCTTGAAGAGCCAATCAACAAGATCATAGACGGAATAAAATTCACACTCGAACAGACCAAGCCCGAACTCGCGGCGGATATCATAGACAAAGGCATAGTACTCACCGGAGGCGGATCGCAGCTTAAAGCTTTTGACCTCAAGCTGCGCGACGAAACCGGAGTGCCCGTGCACATGGCCGACAACCCGCAGGAATGCGTTGTCACAGGCGCGGGCAGGATGCTAGAAGAGCAGCTTGATGTCTTAAGAAGGCTCTCATTCGAGGGTGAAGACAGCATAATCTGATTTCATGAACAGAAAAAAAGGCCTGAACAGGTTCATCTACCTAGTTGCGGTCATACTTCTGCTTATCGGCCTATTTTTTACATGGAAAAAAACACGGTTTAATTTCATTACCACCTTTGCCGGCTCCATCCAAAAAAAGATATCAGGTTTTGTTTTTTCCACGGGCGAGGCCTTCGGCGCCATCAAGAGCAATTCCGCCGTGAAAAAGGACATGAAAACCGAGACCGAAAAGAACATGCAGCTTGACGCGGAAAACCAGGTCCTCAGGGCCGAGAACGAGAAATTAAAAAAAGCTGTCATGTTAAAATCCGAACGGGATTTCAAATCATCCGTCATCTGTTACGCCTCAGTGATCGGCTCCAATGACGATGGTTTCATTTATTTTTACGTCATAGACCGCGGGGCGGATGACGGTATATCGGAAGGCGACGGAGTGATAACTTACGAAGGCGCGGTGGGCCGTATATATAAAGTCACAGGATCCACGGCTACGGTGCAGCTGTTGACCGACGTGAAGAGCGCGGTATCAGCGCGGGACTCGCGCAGCCGGGTCACGGGGATCCTGGCAGGGGTAAGTTACGACCAATGTTCAGTGAACTATATACCGAAGGAAGAAGATGTCAATGTGGGCGATACGATGGTCACTTCGGGCCTCGGCAAGTCGTTTCCCGAAGGTGTAAAGATAGGTACGGTCACGGAAGTGAATAAAAAGGTGGACAGTCTTGCCATGCTGGTCAGGGTGAAGCCGGCCGTGAATATGATGACGGTTGAAGAAGTGCTGGTGATAAGGAAGCGAAACTAATTGTTTTGTGTTCTATGTTCTATTTTCTGTGTCCGCAGGATGTCAAACACAGAACACAGAACCCGGAACAGAGAACAATCAAAATAAGCGCTTTACACAACAAGTGCGAAGAGGTGGGCTTTATCAGGAAAGTTCTATTTTTATGGCTCCTGCTCGCGTTGGTTATAATATACGACAACTCGGCTTACGCCATCAACAGGCATTTTCATTACACTGACCTCACGCTTATAGCGGGCGTGATGCTGCTTATCAGCGACAGGGTTTATACCGCTTTTATATTCATAATCATAGCCGCGCTTATACATGACGCTTTCCTTATGCCTGTTACGGGTTTTTCCCTTACTTCCAAGATGGCCGCCCTTACCGTAGGCAGGATTATGTGCCTGAGCCTGTATAAGGAAAATTACCCCACAAAGGTCGTCATACTTGCCATTTCCGAGCTGACGAAGGAATTGGTTTACGCGGCGATGGCGTTCATGTTCTATTCGGGCATGTCCCGCCTGGTGTTCCCGTTCTTCATAATACTTTGGAAGATCATTATAACCATTGCCACCGGCGCCATCATCATGAAGGCGGCGGGGCTTGATTATAAAAGGATAGGTTCATGGCTAAAGACAATGTCGCCGATAAGATAAAGGGCGTTTACAAGAGCCTTGTCAGGGTAAATGTCCTTGGCTGGATAGTATCCATGTGCATGCTCTTTGTGTTCTTCAGGGTTTTTTATCTGCAGGCCGTCAGGGGAGGCTACTATAAGGAACAATCCGACCAGAACTGCATAAGCGTCATTAAGATAGCCGCGCCCCGCGGATATATCTATGACAGGAATTATGTGCCGCTTGTCATCAATAAAACATCCTACACTTTTTCCATCATACCGATCAACTTCAAGCAGAACCCCGACAGGCAAAAGGCACTGAACGCCATATCCGCCATCATAGATATGCCCCCCGAGGACATAGAAGCCAAGCTTACCCGCGGCGGAGCGTCTACGGAGTTCCTCTTAAGCCCGGTCAAGATAAAAAGGGACATATCCGAAAAAGAACTCTCCCTGCTGCAGGAAAAAAAGATAGAGATCAACGGTATCTCGGTATCGCAGGAACCCATACGCTATTACGCGAAGAATAACTCCGCCTCGCACGTGCTCGGGTACGTGGGCGAAGTCACCGACGAGCAGATGAAACAGACGAAATATAACAAGGTCAGGTCCATAGGCGATATCATAGGGCAGACGGGTATTGAGAATTATTACGACGACATACTGCGCGGCGAGGACGGCGCTACCCTCATCCTGACCGACGCCCAGGGGAGGCAGAAAAAAGAGATAAAGACGACCCCTCCGAAACAGGGAAAGAACCTTGTGCTTACCATTGATTACAGGCTGCAGAATTTCGCGGAGAGGCTGCTGGACAGGTACCAGTATAACGGCGTTATCATAGTCCAGGACCCGAAGACCGGCGAGATACTCTGCATGGCCTCAAAACCCGATTACAACCTGAATAATTTTTCGGGGAACATAGACGTACGCGAGTGGAAAAAACTCATACGCAACAAGGCTAACCCGCTCAATAACAGGGCCATACAGGGGCAGTATTCGCCGGGGTCCATTTTCAAGATCGCCGTAGGTACTGGCGCCCTCAATGAAGACGTTATGACCACCAAGGATTCCATTTTTTGCGAGGGTATATACTGGATCAAGACATGGCCCTACAAGTGCTGGAAGCGGGCCGGCCACGGATGGGTTGACTTTTATCACGCGGTGGCGGAATCATGCGACATATATTTTTACAAGACCGGGCTGAAAATGAAGGTGGAACTCTTAAGCAAATACGCTTCCATGTTCGGCTTTGGCGAGAAAACAGGCATTGACATCCCCGGGGAGAAAGCCGGAATTGTGCCGAGCAGGGAATGGAAAATGCGCGAGGACCGTTCGCCGTGGTTCCCGGGCAATACGGTCATGATGTCGATAGGCCAGGGCTATATCATAGGGACCCCCCTGCAGATAATGAACATCATGACAATGATGGCAAACAGCGGCTTCACCATGGTGCCGCATATAATGAAAGCGGTGACGCTTGAGGGCCGGCGCATCGAGAGCCAGTTTGAGCCGAAAAAACTCAACATGCTTACGGTTAAGCCGGAGGTCATAGATACTGTGCAGACCGCGCTGAAACTTGTTGTAATGTCGCCGTTCGGCACGGCCCAGAAAGTAAAGGTCCCGGGGCTGTCGATCGCGGGAAAGACTTCCACCGTGCAGAATATCCACGGGGAAAACCATGCCATGTTCGCGGGTTACGCGCCGACCGGAAACCCCGAAATAGTAGTGTATGTTCTTGTTGAGTTCGGCGGCGCCGGAGCGGAGATAGCTGTGCCGCTTGCAAGGGACGTGTTTGAATTCTATTTCAAAACGCTGAGGGGAAAATGAAGATAAGGATACCGTTCGCCGATGTTGCCAGGGAATATTACAAGAACATGAACCCGGTGCTTTTGATATGCACGCTTCTGCTGATGATAGTCGGGGCCGCGGCTGTATATTCGGCCACAGGCACCTCGGGGAACCCATTCTTTGAAAAGCAGCTTATATGGTACGCGGCCGGTATTGTGATTATGCTGTTTTTCTCCAATACAAATTACAACAGTCTTATAAATATGTCCAACTACATGTACGCGATTTTCATGTTCCTTCTAATACTTGTGCTTTTGATCGGCCATACGTCGCTTGGGGCCACGCGCTGGCTTAAGATAGGCAGCTTCCAGTTCCAGCCCAGCGAATTCATGAAGATAATAGTGCCTTTGACCATGATAAGGTTCCTGCTTGTGTCAAACCGTGACGGGTTTGAG
Organism: candidate division FCPU426 bacterium; assembly: GCA_003167475.1. Taxonomy (GTDB): domain Bacteria; phylum Oederibacteriota; class PGYV01; order PGYV01; family Palsa-1178; genus PALSA-1178. Next base: position 6,008 of record PMTB01000037.1, read on the forward strand.
TGGAAGAATATCTTCAAACTCCTGCTGCTTGTGGCAGTACCTTTGGCGTTTATAATAAAGCAGCCTGACCTCGGCACTTCGATACTCCTTCTGCCGATCGTGCTGGTGGTGCTTTTCATGGGGAATATCCCGACGAAAAAACTCCTGACCATCATTATCGCGGCGGCACTTATAATGCCGGTGGCTTACCTTTTTCTGCATGATTACCAGAAACAGCGTATACAGGTCTTTATCAACCCGCAGAGCGACTCTTTGGGGGCCGGTTATAACGTCATACAGTCACAGATTGCGGTGGGTTCCGGAAAGCTCATAGGCAAAGGCTGGGCGCAGGGCACCCAGAGCCAGCTGAACTTCATTCCCATCAAGTACACGGATTTTATATTCGCGGTCATTGCCGAGGAATTCGGGCTGGTGGGTAGCATTGTCGTGCTGCTTATCTATTATTTTCTTCTTATGGAGGGCCTTAAAATAGTGAAACTCTGTAAATTCAACGGCGGTAAAATGCTGGGCGCGGCCCTGACCTGCGTGCTCTTCATGCAGGTCTTTATAAATATCGGGATGAATATAGGCATAATGCCGGTCACAGGGATAACCCTGCCGTTGTTAAGCTACGGCGGTTCTTCAGTAATGGTCGTAATGATGATACTCGGGATACTTCAAAATATCTACAGAGAATACATAAAAGTCGAGGACTAAAAATGAAAAGCATTTACATCAACACGGAAGATTTTGACACGAACGTGGCCATAGCCGAGGACGGCAGGCTGTGCAATTTTTTTACCGAAAAGAACCTGTACGCGCAGAATGGGAACGTTTACAAAGGGAAAATATCCAAGGTCGTGTCAAACATGAACTTTGTGTTTGTCGAGATCGGCGACAGCAAACCCGCTTTTTTGTCCGAAAAAGAGTATTTTGATTTTTCGTCGGACGATATAACCGAGGCCGTCTGCGTCTCGGAAATATCCGGCACGGACAGCCAGGGGCACCAGAACGACACTATCGCGGGGCTCTTTAAAAAGGGGCAGGAGATCATGGTGCAGGTCATCAAGGAGCCTTATAACACAAAAGGCGCGAGGTTGACCACAAATGTGACGCTGCCGGGGCAGCATATAGTTTTTGCCCCTTTCATCAAGCATACAGGGGTCTCAAAGCGCATCACGGACGACAGGGAGCGCGACCGCTTAAAGAAGATCATACGCTCGGTCAAGGAATCCTTCGAAGAGGATTTCGGGATAATTGTCCGCACCAACGCGGAAGGCGTGCCAACGGAAGAACTGGAAAAAGAGATGAGGCACTATTACGCCGAGTGGCAGCGCATACGTGCGGAATATAAGAGGAACAAGCCCCCCAGGATGCTTTACAAGGAACAGGATATAGCGATAAAGGTCCTGCGCGAGCATGTGGACGCGACAGTTTCCGAGATAGTCTGCGATGACCCGAAGGTATATGACGCCGTGAAACTGTATATGGAAGAAACCAGTAAAAAGGGGGCCGAAGTGAGGCTCCATACGGCCGCGGACCATATTTTCGAATATAATAAAATTTCCAGCCAGACTGACGGCATATACAACAATATAGTCTCCTTCAAAAAAGGCGGATATATAAAGATCGATGTGACCGAAGCCCTGACTGTCATAGACATAAACAGCGGCAAGTTCAAAGGGTCTGAGGATGTGGAAAACAGCCTGCTCAACCTGAATATAAACGCGGCAAGGGAAGTCGCCCGCCAGATAATTATCAGGAACATAGGCGGCCTTATTGTGGTGGATTTTATCGACATGATATCGGGGGAGAACAGGGACAAGGTTAAGGCTGTCATGGACGAGGAACTCGCAAAATCAAAGGTATATTTTAAGACACTGGATATAAGCGAGTACGGGCTCATGGAAATATCGCGCAAGCGCGACGCCAAAAGGATAGACGACATGAATTTTATGGAGTGTCCAAGGTGTTCGGGCCGCGGCAGAGTTTTGAACGAAGAAAGTGTTTGCTTCAATTACCTTAAAAAGATAAAATATGAGTGCAGGAAGTCATCCCAACGGGGGGTCCTGGTCATGATGCCCGAGAACGTGAAAAAGACCATCGAGAGGGACTACAAGGAAACTTTAAGGTCGTATGAGCGCGATTACGGAAAAAAGGTCACCATCAAAATAGGGGAATATAAAAAGCAGGTTTAACCGGAGGTAACATGATAATAGTCACGGGCGCGTCAGGGTTCATAGGCAGTGCCATAGTAAGCGAGCTTAACCGGAGGGGCATCACTGATATATTATGCGTCGATCAGTTGGAAAAGGACGAGAAGTGGCGCAACCTTGTAAATCTGAAGTTCGACGATTACGAGGAAAAACAGGATTTCCTGAACCGCGTGCTTTGCGACGATGTTTCCCTGAAAAACGGAGTTGAGGGCGTCATACACATGGGCGCGTGCAGCGCCACCACTGAAAAGGACGCCACATACCTGATCGCGAATAATTACCGCTATACGCAGCACCTGGCAGCCTGGTGCCTGAAACACTCCAAAAAATTCGTTTATGCCTCGTCCGCGGCAACTTACGGCGACGGCTCAAACGGGTTTGACGACGACATAAGTTCCCTAAGCGCGCTTAAGCCGCTCAATATGTACGGTTATTCAAAACATCTTTTTGACCTTTGGGCATCAAGAAAAGGCATGTTCGATAAAATAGCGGGCCTGAAGTTCACGAATGTCTTCGGCCCGAACGAGTATCATAAGGACGATATGCGCAGCGTTGTCCATAAGGCTTTCGGTCAGATAAGCCAGACCGGGAAGCTGAAACTTTTCAAATCCTACCGTGACGGCTATGAGGACGGGGAGCAGAAGAGGGATTTTATATATATCAAAGACGCTGTGAATATGACCCTTCACGTATATCAGAAAGGCCTGAAGGGGATATTCAATTGCGGCACCGGCCGCGCGGCTTCCTGGAACAGCCTGGCAACCGCGGTTTTCAGCGCGCTGGGGCTGAAACCGGACATAGAGTATATAGATATGCCGGAGGCTATAAGGGATAAATATCAGTATTTTACAGAGGCAAAAATGGGCCGGATGTTCGCGACATACAAGGAAAGGCTTTATACGCTTGAAGAGGGCATAGCCGATTATGTGAAAATTTACCTGATGAAGGGTCAAAAATACCTGGGGGAGGTTTAGATGAAAAATCTTATCATTATCCTTATCATTGTAGTAGCCGGTTGGTTCATAATCAAGCAGATCGCGCCCAAAGGGAAACCGGATGACGCCATAACAAAGTACGGCAACACGCTGAAAAACGACGAGGATAAGGCAAAAGCAGCGGCGGCGACCGCGGATGTTGCCATTCTTCAGGGTGCGGTTACTTCGTACAGGGCCTCAAACGGCAAGTTCCCGGATACGCTGCAGGAACTGGTGGACAAGGGTTTCTTAAGCCATATGCCGTCCGGAGACTTTACATACGATGCCGGTACAGGAGCGGTAGGCACGAATTAAAATGCGCCAGGAGGCGGTTGTGGGGAAAAAAAAGAAGGGCGGTTTCACGGACGGTATCAATAAAGAGTTTATCCCGATTTTCCTGATCCTTGTGACGCCGGCGCTTGCTTTTATGAACGGATTTGGGATAAAGACCGTTTCTTTGGGAGTGGACGCCTACTATGTGGCCGCGCTGCTGTTCGGTATAGTCATGGGGCGGCTTGAACATATAAAAATACGGTTCAAGTACGAATTTATCCTCCTTATCGTCCTTGAAACGGCGATCAGCATCCCTTATATGAAGTATGACAATTATTTTAACGGAAACTACACGTACCTTATAATATCCTACGCGCTTATAGTGTTTTTTAACGTTATGGTGGCTTTTTCCTTCATGATAAACGATCCTTATTACACCGGTTATTATGTTTCGGAAAAACCCCCTTACATCGTCATTTACAGGATTATTTCCGCATTTTTTATGGGAATAGCCGCGTATCAGGTATTTCTCTTTACAAAAGTACTCGATATTTTGAGGGTGGCATACAAATAAACCCACCAAAACCGTCACAATTTCGATTTTTCTTTACAAAACCCGGTTTCGGGCATATAATAAAAAAGTTATTTTCAAAAAAAATCCCGATATGAAAGGAGTTTTACCAATGTCAACATTTATGGACATGGTCTATGAAAAAGCCAGGAAATCACCCAAAAGAGTTGTTTTCCCCGAGGGAAATGACGATAGGACGATCGAAGCCGCTGTAAAAGCCACTTCTTTGGGAGTGGCAAAGGCCATATTGATTGGGACTCCGTCAAAGATAAATGAAACCGCGGCAGGCAAGGGGTTTCACCTTGAGGGCATAGATATCATAGATATAGGGAACCTTCCGAACCTGGACGTTTATATAAAGGAATTTTTTGACCTGAGAAAAGGAAAGGCCACCATGGAAGAGGCGGCGGAAACAATGAAGAAGGACGTTTACTACGGCGCCATGATGGTGCGTAAGGGGCTGGCCGACACCTTTGTGGCGGGGGCAGTCAACACAACCGCGAATGTTTCCCGCGCGGCGATATATCTCATAGGGATGAAGCCGGGAATAAAAACGCTTTCAAGTTTTTTTGTGATGATATTGCCCGACAAAACTTTCGGAAAAGACGGCATATTATTCTACGCCGATGGCGGGTTTGTCATAGATCCCACCGACGAACAGCTCGCGGATATAACCGTCACGACAGGTGCGACCTACAGGGAACTCATGGGCGAGGAACCGAACATCGCCATGCTTTCTTTTTCCACCAAAGGAAGCTCCAAACACGAACGCATAGACAAGGTCACCAGGGCGCTCGCCCTTGCAAAAGCCAAGGACCCTTCGCTTAATATTGACGGCGAATTGCAGGCTGACGCGGCGCTGCTCCCGTCCGTGGCCGCGAGAAAAGCTCCGGGCTCGCCGGTTGCGGGTAAAGCAAATGTCCTTATTTTCCCGGACCTTGATTCGGGAAATATAGCCTATAAGCTCACGGAAAGGCTGGCAAAAGCCGAAGCCCTCGGGCCCATATACCAGGGCACGGCGAAACCATGCAGCGACCTGTCGCGCGGCTGTAAAGCCACGGATATACTTAACTGTGCGGCCATAAACGTGGTGAGATTGCAGGGAAGCAAGTAGATCCTAGGTGAAGTTGTTAAGCCAAAAGCCAAAAGAAAAAAGTAAAGTGGAAGGCAAGTGGTAAAGGAAAACTTACTTCAAGTAAACCGGCGGTTGGCCAGGTACTTCTTAACAACTTTGCAACTTAAGAACTTAACTTTTGGCTCTTGGCTTTTGGCTTAAAAACTTAATCGAACTGATTTTGCTAAAATAAAAAATACGGAGGCTCTTATGAAGGTAATGGTCATTAACTGCGGCAGTTCTTCCCTGAAGTTCAAACTTTACGATATGGAAAAGACTAATTCCGTAATCGCCGAGGGCGTCATAGAGGAAATAGGCAAAGATAAGTCCAAGTTCAAATATAAATCAAAGAATATGAAAAAAGACGAGGAAGTCGTCAGGGATGTCGAGGCTAAGGACCACACGCAGGCTGTGGACCAGGTCACAAAAATACTGCTTGATCCAAAAGCCGGGGTATTTAAGGATAAGATAGAAGTCGACGCGGTTGGGCACAGGGTTGTTCACGGCGGTGAAAAATTCTCCAAATCCGCCCTCATCACGAAAGGCGTCAAGGAAGTCATACAGGACTGCTTCGAGATTGCGCCGCTGCATAACCCGCCGAACTTTATGGGCATAGAGGCCTGTGAAACCATATTTCCCGGCGTGCCGCAGGTGGCCGTATTTGACACCGCGTTCCACCAGACAATGAAAAAAGAAGCTTACATTTACGGGCTTCCATATGAATTATACGAGCGGTACCATGTCAGGAAGTACGGTTTTCACGGGACTTCCCATGAATATGTTTCGCAGAGGGCGGCCGAATTCCTGAAAAAAGACCCGAAGAAATTTAAAGTAATCACCTGCCACCTGGGCAACGGGGCCAGCATTACCGCGGTTAAGAACGGGCAGTCAGTCGACACCTCCATGGGATTGACCCCGCTTGAAGGGTTGGTAATGGGCACCAGGACCGGTGACATGGATCCGGCGGTTGTGACATTTTTAATGAAAAAAGAACACCTGTCTGCGGATGAGATGGACAACCTGCTGAACAAGAAAAGCGGGCTTAAAGGCATCTCCGGCATATCAAACGACCTGCGCGAAATAATGGCCGCGGCCGCGAACGGTAATAACAGGGCGCAGTTTGCCATAGACATATTCTGCTATAGGATCACTAAATATATCGGTTCATACGCCGCTGCAATGGGCGGGCTCGACGCTGTGGTATTCACCGGCGGCATAGGCGAGAACGCGGCCGAAGTGAGGGCGAAAGTGCTGGCTCCGCTGGGCTTCATGGGCATCAGGGTCGATAACACGAAAAACAAGTCAAAGGAAAAAGAAAAAATAATTTCGCCCGTGGGTTCCAGGATCAAGGTACTTGTAATACCGACAAACGAGGAACTGATGATCGCGATGAAGACGAAATACGTGGTGGCAGAGTCCGGGAATATATACAGGTGAGGCAGATGAGATGGAAGTTTTAAGTTTGAAGTTTTAAGATGATGAATACAGCCATGGGTTTTTATCTTAAAACTCAAAACTTAAAACTGCATTTATCTGCATCCGCTCCCCACGTCATCTGCATAGGCGAGATGCTCGCCGATTTTGTGCCGGAAGGCCGGTTTCATGAACTCCGGCCCGGCGGGGCTCCATCCAACGTGGCCATAAATCTCGCCAGGCTCGGGCTGAAAACTTCCATCATAAGCAAGGTCGGCGATGATTTTCTCGGAGAATTCCTCGTTGATTTCGCGAAAAAGAACCACGTTGATGTGCGCCATGTAAGCAAAGCCAAAGGGCATAAGACCGGGCTTGTATTTGTGTTCCTGAAAAAAAACAAGGAACGCGACTTTTCGTTTTACGGCAGTCCTTCGGCAGATACCAAACTGTCAAAGAACGACGTAAAGCCGGCAATTTTTAAGGGAGCAAAGATACTGCACTTTGGGTCCATTTCCATGATGACAAAATCAAGCGCGCAGGCTGTAATGGCCGCGGTCAGATCCGCGAAAAAGGCGGGAGCGCTCATTTCATACGACCCGAATGTAAGGCTGAACCTGTGGGAAGGCAGGCACGCACAGGCCAAAAAATTGATAAACAGTTGTTTTAAATATTCCGATATAGTAAAGCTAAGTGACGCTGAGCTTAAGTTCCTGTTCAATGCCAGGCCGGAAAAGAAAGCGCTCAGCACCATATTTGGCGGAAAAAAACTTGTACTTGTAAGCGCCGGGAAACGCGGCTGTTACGCGGGTTACGGCGGTCTTTTTGCGTACAGCCCGGCAAAGAAAACAAAAGTGGTGGACACGACCGGCGCCGGGGACGCATTCATGGCCGGGGCGCTTTATGAACTTATAAATAAAGGGTTGTTGGGAAAAGACGGCATTGATATGAATAATGAGAACTTGATGTCCATATGCCGCGCGGCAAATAAGCTGGGTTCAATTGCGGTGGGAAGAAAAGGGGCTGTGTAAGCCCAGGGAGGGAATATGTTGGGAATGCTGGTCAAGTTCTGGAAAAGCCTGAAGTACGCCTTAAACGGCGTCAGGTTCGGTTTCTATTCGAGAAAAAATGTGGCGGCGCTTACTATCACCGCTGTGCTCCTGGCCGGTCTGCTCATATGGCTCGGGACATCGAAGATAAGGTTCGCGATCATCATGGTAGCGTGGATCACAGTGGTGATAGTCGAAATAGTCAACACAGCGGTGGAAACGGTGATTGACGCGCTGCATCCGGGCTTTGACAAGACCATGGGAAGGGCAAAGGATATGATGGCGGGAGCGGTGTTCCTTTCGCTTTTTTCCGCGACAATGCTGAGTTTTTTGATGATCTGGGACCCGCTTATACTGAAGCTGACAAAACTTTTCGGGGGCGGTTGAAAGCATAAATAATTTGTTGTAAAATGAGACTGCCGTAAAGCTTTTATGATAGGTCGCGTATNNCAGGCCATAGAAAAATTTGGCCTGTACCGGACGCGATAAAGCATTGCAGAGAGTTATAAGGTTTTCCGGCAGCGTCAATATATATCCTAAAGAACAACGGGAGTTTGCATTGAAAACAGTGAATATACTTGTGGTTGGAGTGGGCGGGCAGGGAGTTGTGGCCGCTTCCGATATTATCTCCGATATGGCCCTTGCAAGGGGTTTTGACGTCAAAAAGTCCGAGATACACGGCATGTCCCAGCGCGGCGGAGCCGTTTCAAGTTTTGTCCGTTACGGGGAGCATATTGCCTCGCCGTTGCCGTATAAAAACGACATGGATTTCATAATATCGTTCGAGGAAATGGAAGCGCTCCGCTGGTCCGACCATGTGAATGAAGGGACGAAAATAATCGTAAACACACTGAAGATAAAGCCGGCGAGCCTGGCCATATCAAAACTGGAGTACCCGGATGTAAAGGCCCTGCTTAAGGGCGCCCATGTATATTACCTCGACGGCACGGGCGAGGCGAAAAAAACAGGCAATGAAAAAGTGGTGAACAGTTTCATGATCGGCGCGATGTGCGCCTTTAATGACTTTACGGCGGATGATTTTAATGCCGCGCTCACGAAACGGGTAAAAAAATATACGGAAGAAAATATGGCCGCGTTCAACAAAGGGAAGGAAATGGTGAAGAATTATGTTCTATCATAAGGAAGAGTCCATCTCCAGGGAAGAGCTTAACAGGCTGCAGTCTGAGAGGCTCATTAAAACTGTGAAACATGTTTATGACAATGTGCCGTTTTATAAGAAAAAATTCGACTCTGCCGGCATAAAGCCATCCGACATCAAAGGCGTTGAGGACCTGGCAAAACTGCCTTTTACCACCAAGGGCGACCTGAGGGATAATTACCCGTACGGCCTATTCGCGGTCCCCATGAAGGACCTGGTCAGGATACACGCCTCGTCAGGAACGACGGGAAAAATGACGGTTGTCGGCTACACACAGACGGATATAAGCACCTGGTCGGAACTCATCGCAAGGTGCATAGTTATGGCCGGAGGCACAAAGGACGATATCATACATAACGCTTACGGGTACGGCCTGTTCACAGGCGGGCTCGGGGTCCATTACGGCGCGGAAAAGCTCGGCGCCACGGTCATCCCGGTTTCCGGAGGGAACTCGCAGAGGCAGATAAAGATAATGCAGGATTTCGGATCCACCATACTGACCTGCACTCCTTCATACGCGCTTAACCTGGCCGAAACCAGGAAGGAAATGGGCGTGGACTTAAAGGACATCAAGCTTAAAGCCGGCATATTCGGTGCGGAACCCTGGTCCGAGAATATGAGGCGCGACATTGAAAAACTCTGGGGTATAGACGCCATAGACATTTACGGTTTGTCGGAAATAATGGGGCCCGGAGTGGCGTGTGAATGCCTTGAGAAGAAAGGACTGCATGTGTTTGAGGACCATTTTATCCCCGAGATAATCAACCCAGAGACCGGCAGGCAGGTGCCCCACGGCCAAAAAGGCGAGCTGGTATTCACCACCATAACCAAGGAAGGCATACCACTTATCCGCTACCGCACCAGGGATATTACCAGGATGATACCGGAAAAATGCAAATGCGGCAGGACATCGACGCGCATGGAGCGCCTCTCGGGCAGGACCGACGATATGCTGATAATCCGCGGGGTTAACGTGTTTCCGTCGGAGATAGAAATGGTCATAATGAGCGTGGAAGGCGTGGAGCCGCATTACCAGATAGTGGTGGACAGGGCCGAACACGGCCTGGACACCATGGAAGTACAGGTGGAAGTGAATGAAAAGTTATTCTCAGATGAGATAAAAGTGCTGGAAAACCTGGAAAAAAAGATACAAAAAGAGATAGAGTCGGTTTTGGGCATCGGCGTGAGCGTGAAGCTGGTTGAGCCGAAGTCCATAGCAAGAAGCGAAGGCAAAGCGAAGAGGATAGTGGATAAGAGGAAACTGTAGTATATGAGGTTCTGATTGTGTAGGCGCAACCTTCAGGTTGCGGCCTTTGTATTACCTAGGTTCGATAACTGAACAACGATTCGTACAAGATCCGCAACCTTATTGTCCATGGAACATGGATAAATGTTGCGGCTACATAAACGTGAGATGTTTTTTATATACAGGAGGGTCTTATGAAAATAGTGCAACTTTCGATTTTTGTCGAGAACAGGGAAGGCAGGCTTGCGGATATAATGTCCATACTGGCCGGCGCGAAGATAAACATAAGGGCATTGTCTCTGGCTGACACCAAGGATTTTGGTGTATTAAGGATGATAGTGGATACTCCTGAAAAAGCCATAGAGGCTTTAAAAGCAAAGGAAATCGTGGTAAAAACAACGGACATCATAGCCGTTGAAGTCGAGGATCAGCCAGGCGGGCTTGCCAAGGTCCTGAAGGTTTTTAAGGACTCGAAAATAAATATAGAATACATGTACGCGTTCGTGGAAAAGAACAATTCAAACGCGGTTATGGTGTTCCGGGTGGAAAATCCGGATGAGGCTGTAAAGAAGATAAAAGGCGTTAAGATATTGAGCGCGGAGGATGTTTACAAACTATAAACATAAGTTTTTAAGCCAAAAGCCAAAAGACAAAAGTAAAATGGAAGGCAAGTGGCTAAATGGAAAGCAAGTAAAGCAGAAAGTGGTTGGTTTTACTTATCAACTTTGCCCTTTAAACCTTAACTTTTGTCTTTTGGCTTTTGGCTTAAAAACTTAACGCGGAATACATAAAACAAACTAACGAAGGAGCACCTACTTTGAAACAACGCACCCTTATGTCCGGCGACGAGGCAATCGCCCGCGGGGCTTACGAAGCCGGCATTTACGCCGGGTTTGGATATCCGGGAACGCCGTCCACGGAGATACTCGAAAATTTCGCCCAATATAAGGGCATTTACGCCGAATGGTCCATAAATGAAAAGGTGGCCCTCGAAGCCGCGACCGGCGCTTCGTTGGGCGGGGTACGGACCATGGTTACCATGAAACACGTGGGTTTGAATGTCGCCCTTGACGCTTATATGACGCTCGCTTACACCGGGATAAACGGCGGGCTTGTTGTTGTGTGCGCGGACGACCCGGGTATGCATTCTTCGCAGAACGAGCAGGACAACCGGTACATCGGGAAGTTCTCATACACGCCGGTCATTGAACCGTCTGATTCGCGGGAAGCAAAAGATTTCATTAAAGACGCGGTTGAGATAAGCGAAAAGTTCGACCTGCCGGTGTTATACAGGATAACCACGAGGATAGCGCATTCAAAAAGCGTTGTGGAAATAGATACCGATTTCAAGGCTGAATTCCCGAAGAAAAAGCTGGATGTGCCGTGGGAAAAATACGTCATGATGCCGTTAAACGCGAAAAAGAAGCGCGTACAGCTGGTGGATAAATACCAAAAAATGAAGGCTTTCGTTGAAACAACAAAGTTAAATACCGAAGAATTGTTATCGGACGATATGGGTTTCATAACTTCGGGCGATGTTTACCAGTACGTAAAAGAGGTTTTTCCGGGCAAGTCAATCCTGAAGTTGGGCATGTTAAACCCGCTGCCGATACAAAAGATAAAGGCCTTTGCGTCCAAAGTAAAAAAACTCTATGTAGTCGAGGAACTTGAACCCTATATAGAAGATATCCTTAAAGCGGAGGGTATCAAGCTGGAAGGCAAATCCATATTCCCGCTTATAGACGAACTTACACCTGATATCATAAGAGATTCATTCAACAAAGCAACCGGGGTTCCACTCCGACATCCGACATCCGACGTCCGACATACGGTTGTGCCCTCCCGCCCGCCGTCTTTATGCGCGGACTGCGGGCATAGGGGGGTATTCAAGGTGCTTTCTGAATTGGGCCTGACAGTCGCGGGAGACATTGGCTGCTACACGCTCGGCGCTCTGCCGCCGTTTTCCGCTCTGCACACATGCATAGATATGGGCGCGGCAATTAACCACGCCTACGGTATTGAAAAGGCCGGGGAACCGTCGGACAAGGTTGTCGCGGTCATAGGCGATTCCACGTTCATGCATTCGGGAATAACCGGGATAGCAAACATGGTCTATAACGGCGGCAACACGCTCACAATAATCCTGGATAACAGGACCACAGCCATGACAGGCCGCCAGCCCCACGCTGCCGCGGGAAAGACCCTGATGGGAAAAGAAACCAATAATATCAACCTTGAAAAACTGCTTGAAGGGCTGGGTGTGACAAAGGTGGCGGTTATAGATCCGTTTGAATCAAAGAAACTCAGGGAACTTGTTGTTGAGTATCTGGCCCAAAATGGAGTAAGGGTTATAATAGCCAGAAGGGAATGCGCGCTGTTGAAGTAAAACCCGGGTATTTTCTGTCCAAAAAAAAGTTCCGCTTTTAAATAAACTCAAATCCCCCTGAAAATAACCATGTAAAAATCATTTTTAAATGATATAATTATATAAACTTAACGCGTTTCCGAGGTGTTATATGAAAAAAATTGCTGTTTTTATTGTTTTACTGGCTTTTTGCATTTCCATTACCGGCTGCGCCACTTTATCCGAGGGCAGCAGCCGTAACCTTTCCAAGTCGGAGACTCTAAGGCTGGAGAAGGAAAAGCAGTACAACCTCATTAAAGGGATATCAACCATCGGCGGCTTTGTGATAGGCGGAATGGTCGGGATATTTACCGCTCCGGATAGCCAGAAACTTTCGTCTATGTTAAAGGGCTGTGTAATAGGGGCCGCTTTCGGCTTCGGGACCGGATATGTTGTGACCGAAAATATAAAGAACAACGAGCAGAAGCCGAATGCCTCAAAAGCCGACGAGTATTTCAAGGAATATGAACAGATAAAGACGCGGGATAATAATTAGGCTTGGAGCAATTGATGAAAATAATCAGGATTCTGGCCATACTATTTATTGCCGCTTCGCTTCGCGCTTCCTGGGTTGACGCGGGCGGGGACGGCATAGGCGGGATAGACGTATCCAACGACCCGAATTACACTTCATACATCCCTTCCATAGCTGTCGACAGCCATGGGCATGAGCATATTGCCTGGTATTCAAATACGCCTTTGGGCAATACACAGGTATATTACCTTTACTGGGACGGCTATGAATGGGTTGATGCCGCGGGATCGTCCGGCCAGGAATCAATAAATATCTCCCAGACAAACACCAACGCCGAATACCCCAGGCTTGTCCTTGATTCCCTGGACAGGCCGCATATTACATGGGAAGACGGCGCGGGGAATGACAGGGAGGTATATTACCTTTACTGGAACGGTTCCGCCTGGGCGGATGCCACAGGCTCGGGCAGGGCCCAGATAAATGTGTCCAATATGGCCGGGTATTCCGGGCATCCGGCGATTGCCCTTAATTCCGCCAACCGCGCCAATATAGCGTGGACGCAGGAGGAAGGCAGCAACCCTTCAAAGGATAATATATACTTCGCGCGGTGGAACGGCGTGCAGTGGGTCGGCGCGGTGACCAATAGCCCTGAAAAAATCTATGAGTCTGCGGATGATTCCTTATACCCTTATGTGTGCGTGGATACTTTAGGCAACCCGCACGTGACCTGGTCCGACGGGCCGGACGCAAACCGCGAGATATATTACCTAAGATATAACGGCAGCGCGTGGGTCGACGCGACAGGTTCGGGTGTCAGCCAGATAAATATTTCAAATACCCCGCTGTATTCAGCCTGGCCAAAGATGGCCCTGGACTCATTTAACCGGCCGCACATAGTTTGGGAAGATGATGACGCGGGCGGGCAGAATATTTATTACCTTCACTGGAACGGATCATCATGGGTGGACGTGACCGGGTCGGGAACAGCCGCCATAAATGTATCAGGCACTTATCACTACGCTTATGAACCCATGATAAAACTGGACAAAAGCGATACGCCCCATGTCATGTGGGCCGAGGGCGCCATAGAAACAAGCGACATCATGTGCGTGAAATGGAACGGCTCATACTGGAGCGATGAATCGGGGACAGGGACGGCCTTTAAGCGGGTTTTTCATGACGACATAAATTCCGAGTGGCCGTCTTTTGATCTGGATCCGGACGGCCATCCGCATATTGCCTGGTCGGACGGGATTGTATACCAGGAACACGATATATTCTGTCTTCATTGGTCCCCGGACGGGACACCGACCATAACCCCGACATATAAGCCCGGGGATACTCCTTTTCCCACCCCATCGGATACAAAAACCATAACACCGACACTTACCATCACCCAAACACCGACCCAAACCCCCATACCCGTGGCCGTAATTTTTCCCAATCCGTGCTGGGCCGACGCGGACGGCGTGGGTGCGGCTGATGACCCGGTGAGTTACGGGTCCAAACCGGTGATGAAGCTTGATTCTTTTGGCAGGCCAAACCTGGCGTGGGTCTATGGAGGGAGCGTTTATTTT
>PMTB01000276.1 GCA_003167475.1 candidate division FCPU426 bacterium
TTCCGGCACTTCCCTTGCCTTGCCGAGGCCGTAGCCTACAGAACCATGGCCGTCGCCGACTATGGCTAAACACGCAAATTTAAACCTTTTGCCGCCTTTAACTACTTTGGCGACCCTGTTTATGCTGACAATTCTCTCTTTTAGGTCCGATTTCGCTTCCCTGGGTTTCAAAAAGATTACCTCCTATTAAAATTTTAAGCCGGCTTCGCGGGCTGAATCCGCAAATGCTTTTACTACTCCGTGGAACTGGTATCCGCCCCTGTCAAAAACAACGGCTGTGATACCTTTTTCAATGCATTTCTCGGCTATCTTTTTGCCGAGCGCGACAGCTGCCTGTTTATTCTTGCCTTTTATGCCGGCTTCTTTCGAGTTGGTAGCAAGCCCGACTATGGTCTTTTTTGAAAAATCGTCAACGGCCTGCGCCATGAGCGTTGTGCTTCCCCTGAATAACGAAAGCCTGGGCTTTTCAGCCGTGCCGGAAATTTTCTTCCTGCCTCTTTCGTGCCTTAATATCCTGCCGACCCTTACCTTGTTTGTTCTTTTCTTTATGGTTATGCGCATATTAAATCGTATCCTCCGTTAAAATTATTTCTTATTTCTTGGCGCCAGCGGCGCTCTTTCCGGCTTTCCTTCTGATCTTCTCATTTTCATACATTACGCCTTTTCCCTGGTAGGGTTCGGGCGGTTTGAGCATTTTTATTTCGGCGGCCACTTTGCCGACCATATGCTTGTCTATTCCAGAGATTGTGATCTTTGTCTGGTTGTCAACAACTGCCGTGATGCCCGGCGGAAGTTTGTATTCCGACGGGTGCGAAAACCCGAGCGTAAAGTTCAGTGTCGTTCCGGCAAGTGTGGCCCTGTATCCGACGCCTTTTAAAACCAAGACTTTTACATAGCCTTCCAGGACTCCGAGTACCTTATTATTAATGACAGCCCTTTCCATTCCGAAAAGCGCCTTCCACTTGTTGTTGGCTTCAACTCCGGGCTTGGGGATAACCGTTATGGTATTTCCCTCCATCTTGTACTCAAATCCCGGGTCCATATTGTGTTGCGCTTTGCCTTTGCCGCCTTCTATCTTAAGCACAGTGCCTTCTTTGGTTACTTTGACTCCCGCCGGAATAACGACCGGCTTTTTTCCTATTCTCGACATTACTGTTCTCCTTTTACCAGATCTCGCAAATTATTTCGCCGCCGATTTTCTCTTCCCTGGCTTTTGAGCCTGTCATGATCCCTTTTGAAGTCGAGATCAGGAGCACGCCTATGCCGCTTTTTACCTTGGGGATCTCACCGGTTCCGGTGTAGACTCTGCGGGACGATTTGCTTATTCTTCTGATTGAATGAATTGCCTTGTCTTTGTTGTCGCCGTACTTTAAGTATACCCTTATGTTGCCCTGCTTGTTATCCTCGATATACCTGTATCCTTTTATAAAGCCCTCTTCTTTCAGGAGCTTTACGATGTTCTGTTTCATCTTTGAAGAAGGCACGTCGACATAATCCTTCTTTTTAAGGTTTGCGTTCCTGATCCTTGTCAATAAATCCGCGATAGTGTCCATTATTCCTCCTTTACCAGCTTGACTTCTTGACGCCCGGTATTTCGCCTTTGTGCGCAAGCGTCCTGAAGCATATCCTGCATACCCCAAATTTCCTCATGTAGGCCCTGGGCCTGCCGCATATGGAACATCTGTTGTACTGTCTGACTTTGAATTTCTGTTTTTTCTTTGACTTGTTTATTATCGCCGTTGTCGCCACTTATATTCCTCCTTATTTCTTACGGAATGGCAAGCCGAGGCTTTCTAAAAGCAGGAATGCGTCCTCGTTGTTTTTTGCCGATGTTACAAAAGTTATGTCCATGCCCATTACCACGAGCACTTTTTCGAATTTAACCTCTGGAAATATAATCTGCTCTTTTATACCCATGGAGTAGTTGCCGCGGCCGTCAAAAGAGTTGCGCGGTACCCCGTTAAAATCCCTTACCCTGGGCAGCGCCAGGGAGATGAACCTGTCAAGGAATTCGTACATCCTGTTCCCGCGCAGGGTAACTTTCGCGCCTATGGGAAGGTTTTCCCTGAGCTTAAAGTTGGATATGGCGACTTTTGACTTCGTGGTCAAAGGCTTCTGGCCCGTGATCGCGGTCAGTTCTTCTATGGCCTCGTCAAGCGCCTTGATATTCTGGGTGGCTTCTCCGACACCCATATTCAGCACCATTTTCTGGAGCCTTGGCACCTGATATTTGTTTTTATATCCGGTCGCTTCCATCAGCTTTGGTATCAGTTCTTTTTCAAATTTTTCATTAAGCCTTGCCATTTAAAGTTTGCCTCCTATTTTTCATCGATCATTTCGCTGCATTTTTTGCAAATGCGCACATGCCCGCCGTCCGGCAGCGACCCGATCTTTACCCTGGTCGTCTTGCCGCACTTGTTGCAGATAAGCATCACTTTGGAAACCGCGATAGGCGCTTCCTTTTCAAGTATGCCGCCCTGCTGCACTTTCTGCGAAGGCTTAGTGTGCCTTTTAACGAAATTGATCTTTTCAACTATGAGTTTCTTTGTGTCAGGAAACACTTTTAAGACCTTGCCCGATTTTCCGGCATACTTGCCGGTTATGACCGTTACCACGTCGTCTTTTTTGATTTTAATTTTCATATGTGCCCTCTCCTATACTACTTCTGGCGCGAGTGATATGATCTTAAGGAAATTTCTTTCCCTGAGTTCCCTTGCGACAGGCCCGAATATCCTGGTGCCTCTCGGAAGGTTCTGATCATTTATAATAACCGCCGAATTTGTGTCAAACCTGATGTATGAACCGTCTTTTCTCCTGGTCTCTTTCCTTAAGCGCACAATAACGGCCTTTACGACTTCTTTCCTTTTTACGCCCGCGCCGGGTATGGCGTCCTTGACCGACGCCACAATCACGTCGCCCAATCCGGCGTATCTTGCCCTTGTCCCGCCGAGGACTTTAATGCACATTATGGTCTTCGCGCCGGAGTTATCGGCTACTTCAAGCCTTGTCATTTGCTGGATCATTTTGTTCACTCCCGTCATCAATAAGGTCTATTTTCTGGAGGCTCTTCTTCAGGATCTCCACAACAAGCCACCTTTTGTTTTTGGAAAGAGGCCTGACTTCCTTGATACGCACCATGTCGCCGACTTTGCACTCATTTTTCTCGTCATGAGCCATGACTTTGGTCGTTCTTTTCACGTACTTTTTGTACATCGGGTGCTTTACTTTTGTTACCACGGCCACCCTGACGGTTTTATCCATCTTGTCGCCTATGACTTCACCCTCAATGGTACGCCTGTTATTTTTCTCAATCATTTTGCGGCTCCTTTAACTGCCTTTTTCTGTTTGGCTATGGTAAGCAGCCTGGCAATATCCTTTTTTATCATCGAAATCTGCGAAGTGTTCTCAACCTGTTTGGTCGAGAGCTTCATCTTGATCTTAAAAAGGTTCTCTTTAAGCTCTTTTACTTTCCTGTCTATTTCTTCTACGTTTAAGTCCCTGATTTCCTGTGCTTTCATTTAAATCCTCCGGAATTGAATTAAATCTCGTACCTTGTCACAAACTGCATCCTTATCGGCATTTTGCCTTTGGCTTTTCTGAAAGCCAATTTTGCGATGTCTTCGGTTACTCCGTCAAGTTCAAATATTACCCTTCCCGGTTTTACCACGGCTACCCAGAATTCGGGAGCGCCTTTTCCTTTACCCATGCGGGTCTCAGCGGGCTTCTTGGTGACCGGTTTATCCGGAAATATCCTGATCCAGAGCTTTCCGCCCTTTTTCAGGTTGCGGTTGATGGCTACCCTGGCCGCTTCAAGCTGTCTGCCCGTTATCCATGAAGGTTCCAGCGCTTTTAATCCATATAGTCCAAAGCTGACCTTATTGCCGCTGGTCGCTTTTCCTTTCATTCTGCCTCTCATCTGTTTCCTGAATTTTACCCTTGCCGGCATTAACATTTATACGTCCTCCGCTAAATTTTATTGTCTCCGGGAAGAATTTCGCCCTTGAAGACCCATACTTTTACGCCTATTGTCCCGTAAGTCGTGAAGGCTGTTGCTGTCCCGTAATCTATGTCCGCCCTTAAAGTCTGGAGCGGCACGCGGCCTTCAACGTACCATTCCCTGCGTGCGATCTCGGCGCCCGCGAGCCTTCCCGAGCATGCAACCTTGATCCCGAAAGCGCCCGAATCCGGCGCCATCGCCGTCTGCATGGCTTTTTTCATTGCGCGCCTGTATGATATGCGCTTTTCAAGCTGCTGCGCTATATTTTCCGCTATCAGTATTGCCTCGATCTCCGGTTTCCCGACTTCTTTCGGGTCTATGAGTATCTGTTTTCCGGTTAATTTCTCAAGTTCTTTCTTTAAGACGTCTACTTCGGCGCCTTTTCTTCCTATAATCATCCCCGGCTTGGCTGCATAGATTTTCAGGATCGCCTTGTTTCCGGCTCTCTCTATCTCTACTTTGGCAATACCCGCGCTGTATAATTTTGTTTTAATGAATTTCCTTATTTTGAAATCCTCTAAAACGAGGTCTTTAAAATTTTTCTTCGCGAGCCATTTTGATTTCCAGCCCTTTACAATACCTATTCTAACGCCTTCAGGATGAACTTTCTGTCCCATAAACTATTGACGCTCCTTTTATTTTTTGTTATCGGTCACTGTTACTTCAACGTGACATGACCTTTTGTTTATCTTGGCCGCCCTGCCCATGGCGCGCGGCATAAAACGCCTAGCGTACTTGAGAGTCGGTCCATGGTCAACCCTGATGCCTTTTATGAAAAGGGCGTCAGCGTCGGCTCCATAGTTCTTTGTCGCGTTGGCAACAGCGGACTTGATAGCCTTGATAAGATGCTGTGAGGCATTTTTAGGAATGAACCTTAAGCGGTCCATAGCGTCAGCAACTTTTCTCTTCTCCACTGCTTTAGCCACAACTCTTACTTTCCTTGCAGGCATCCTAAGATGCTTTATTATCGATATAGCTTCCATTGTTATCGGCTCCTTCTTTGTTTATTACGTTTTAGCCAAGGATTCTTTCTTGGCCTCGCCGTGTCCTTTAAATATTCTCGTGGGCGAAAACTCGCCAAGTTTGTGTCCTACCATATTTTCGTTTACAAAGACCGGAATGAATTTCCTGCCGTTATGCACTGCGAAAGTGATTCCGACCATCTCAGGCGAAATTGCCGACCTTCTCGCCCAGGTCTTGATTACTTTCTTCTCGCCGCTGCTCTGCATCGCTAAAACTTTATCAAGCAACTTGGGTTCTACAAACGCGCCTTTTTTCAGTGACCTGGTCATTTATTGTACTCCTCCTCCTGAGCCTTTTTCTTTCTTTCTTCTTATTATATACTTGCTCGACTGCTTCTTTTTGTTGCGCGTCTTGAAGCCCTTTGCCTTGACGCCTGTGGGAGACTGCGGATGCGCCCCTGATTTGGAACGTCCTTCTCCTCCGCCCATCGGGTGGTCAACCGGGTTCATGGCTACCGCCCTGTTCCTTGGCTTCCATCCCATCCAGCGGTACCTTCCCGCTTTTCCTATTACCACGTTCTCATGCTCGAGGTTACCGACCTGTCCGATGGTCGCGTAGCAGACCGAACGTATCATCCTTAATTCGCCTGACGGCATTTTCAAAACTGCCTGTCCTGCTTCCTTGCCCATGATCTGGGCAAAAGCTCCGGCGCCGCGCGCGATTGATCCGCCCTGGCCCGGGTTCATTTCTATATTGTGTATCACGGTTCCGACCGGTATTTGCTGCAGAGGAAGCGCGTTCCCGACTTTTATTTCAGCTTCAGGCCCCGACACTATGGTGTCGCCTACGCCCAAACCTACGGGCGCGAGAATGTACCTTCTTTCGCCGTCTTTGTACACTACAAGCGCGATCCTGCATGTCCTGTTCGGATCGTACTCTATGGTCTCCACGGTCCCCGGGACGTTTGTCTTATCCCTTTTGAAATCTATGGTCCTGTAGGACTTCTTTGAACCGCCGCCCCTGAACCTGGAAGTTACCCTTCCATAGCTGTTGCGTCCGGTCTTGCGGTGGAGCCCCTTTGTGAGGGACTTTTCCGGCGTATTCTGCGTGACATCGTCTTTGGTGTCGACGGTCATATGCCTTCTGCTTGGTGTTAAAGGCCTGAATGTTTTCATTGCCATGACTTTTAAACTCCTTCTAAGATATCAATTTTTTCATCTTTTTTGAGCTTAACGATAGCCTTTTTCATGCGCTTTGCCTCGGAAGTGTTCTTTCCGAAACGCTTCATCTTGCCCGGCATGGTGCACGTATTGACTTTTATGACGTGTACCTTGAAAAGCCCTTCTACGGCCTGTCGTATCTGCTCTTTAGTGGCTGTTTTCTCCACTTCAAAGGTGTAAAAATTGCCGTGCTCGCGGACGAATCCGCTTTTTTCTGTGAGCAACGGTCTTTTAATTATCTGATACATATCCATTTTAAGTTATCCCTTTCTCTTGATAATTTCTTCCAATGCCTTTTGGGTCATCAGAACATTTTTGTGCGAAATCAGCTCAAAAATATTTATGTTATCGTGCTTTACTACGGTCAGTTTCTCGACGTTCCTGGAAGCCTTCACAAAGTTCGGGCTTACGGCGTCCATGACCAACAGGACCTTTTTATCCTTAAGGTTAAGGCTTTTCAAATTCGCGATGACTTCTTTTGTCTTTGGCGCCGTGATCGCGAAATCGTTCACAAGTTTTATCTCGCCGTCTTTTAATTTCCCGGCAAGTACAGCGTAAAAAGCCTGTTTTTTAACCGCTTTATTGACAAGTATCCTGGACTTAAAGGGTTTCGGTCCGAACGTAACGCCGCCGCCCTTCCATATCGGGGAGCGGATGGAACCGTGCCTGGCTTGTCCGGTGCCTTTCTGTTTCCACGGCTTTTTGCCGCCGCCGCGCACCTGGCCCCTTCCAAGCGTGTTGGAAGAACCTGTATGCTGGTTCTGCTCGTACGCGAGCAGAACATCATGGATCATATCGTCTTTGACATTTACCACGAGAAAGCTGTCGTCTATCTCGTACTCCGATACTTTTTTATTTTCTTTGTCTAAAACTTCCAGTTTCATTTTGGATTTCTCCTTTTATGTTTACTTCTTTAATACGGGCTTTTTCTTCTTTGCGCACTGCTTAATCTGTATATATCCGTTCCTTGCGCCGGGAACAGCGCCTTTGATAAGCACGTAGTTGTTCTCGGCGTCGATCTTCTCGACGAACAGGTTCATGACGGTTACATTGTCATTTCCCATCCTTCCGGCCATCTTCATATTCTTAAAAACCCTCGCAGGATATGTCGAGGAACCGATGGAACCCGGGGCCCTGTGCATCATGGATCCGTGCGATGAAGGTCCGCCCGAAAACCCGTGCCTTTTCATAACGCCCTGCGTTCCCTTACCCTTTGAAACTCCGGCTACATCTATAAGGTCGCCTTCTTTGAAGACCGAGTCGACTTTGATCACGTCGCCTATGTTGAACTTATCGGCTTCAGCCTGGGTCATCCTTACTTCGCACAACACGCTCTTAAATGGCATGTCGAGGTTTTTCTTTTCATTCTTAAAAAGGCCCTTTAATGCTTTGGGCATTTTCTTCGGTTTTTTGGCGTCAAAAGCGCCGAGTTTAAGCGCGACATAACCGTCGCGTTCCACGGTCTTCTTGTCGACAACGATAGTGTTGTCAACCTGGACTATGGTAACCGGCACAATTTCACCCTTTGCGTTAAAAACCTGTGTCATTCCGAGCTTTTTTCCTACTAGTTTAGATACCACTTTTTTTGGCCTCCGTTTACAGCTTTATCTCTACATCGATGCCGGCGGGCAGGTCGAGAGTTTTAAGCTTCTCTACTGTCTCATGGTTCGGATCGAGTATATCGATAAGCCTCTTGTGAATCCTCATTTCGAACTGTTCGCGAGCCTTTTTGTCGGCGTGAACAGACCTCTGTATCGTGTACTTGTGCATCTTCGTGGGAAGCGGAATCGGCCCGCACACACGCGCCCCTGTTTCCTTAACCTTCTTGATGATATCGGCTACGGATTTATCCAGAAGTTTGTGATCATAGGCCTTGAGCCTAATCCTGATTTTCTGTGTTTCCAACTGCATTATAAGTCTCCCTTCCGTTATTCTACGATCTCTGTAATTATTCCCGAACCTACGGTCCTGCCGCCCTCACGGATGGCGAACCTTAACTCTTTTTCCATGGCTATCGGCATTATCAGCTCGACATCCATCGCTACGTTGTCTCCCGGCATAACCATTTCAACTCCCGCCGGCAATTTGATGGAACCTGTTACGTCCGTCGTCCTGAAGTAGAACTGCGGCCTGTAGTTATTGAAGAAAGGAGTGTGCCTTCCACCCTCTTCCTTGTTCAATATGTACACTTTGCATTGGAATTTCTTATGCGGCGTGATTGAGCCCGGCTT
>PMTB01000183.1 GCA_003167475.1 candidate division FCPU426 bacterium
GCGACGATCATGACCGACCCGGAATTCGCGGACGCCACTTATATTGAACCTTTGACCGTTGAAATACTTGAGAAGATCGTGGCAAAAGAACGGCCTGACGCCATATTGCCGACAGTCGGCGGGCAGACTGCTTTGAACCTTGCCATGGATTTTGTGAAAGCCGGACTGGATAAGAAGTATAAAGTGGAGCTTATAGGCGCGAATTTCAAGTCCATTCAAAAAGCCGAGGACAGGCAGGAATTCAAGAAAGCCATGCAAAAAATCGGGCTTGATGTGCCAAAGAGCGAATATGTCTGTAATATGAAGCAGGCCATGGCAACTGCAAAGAGAATCAAGTTTCCCATAATTATAAGGCCGGCGTTCACGCTGGGCGGAACGGGAGGAGGCATAGCTTACAGCAAGTCCGAGTATGTCGAGAAGGTTTCTAGGGGACTGAAAGATTCTCCAATATCAAAAGTTCTGCTTGAGGAATCGGTCCTGGGATGGAAAGAATACGAACTTGAGGTCATGCGCGATTTGAAGGATAACGTCGTCATTATATGCTCCATAGAAAATTTCGACCCCATGGGCGTTCATACGGGCGACTCCATCACTGTCGCGCCTGCCCAGACCCTTACGGATAAGGAATACCAGATAATGAGGGACGCGGCTATTGCCATCATGAGGGAAATAGGAGTGGATACGGGCGGCTCAAACGTGCAGTTCGCCATCAACCCGGCGAACGGCCGCATGATAGTTATAGAAATGAACCCGCGCGTATCGCGTTCGTCAGCGCTTGCTTCGAAAGCCACAGGGTTTCCGATCGCGAAGATCGCGGCCAAGCTTGCTGTCGGTTACACGCTTGATGAGATACCAAATGACATAACCAAATACACCCCGGCCTCGTTTGAGCCAACGCTTGATTACGTCGTGGTCAAAGTGCCGCGTTTCACATTTGAAAAATTCAAAGAGGCAAAAGATGAGCTCGGCGTGCAGATGAAGTCAGTCGGCGAGGTCATGGCCATAGGCAGGACATTCAAGGAATCCATGCAAAAAGCCCTGCGTTCCATGGAAATGGGCCGCGCCGGATGGGGCATGGACGGCAAGGACCTTGACCTGAAAAGCATTACCAAAGAAATGCTGATAAACAAATTAACCGTTCCCAATTCGCAGCGTATTTACTTCCTGAAATACGCCATGCAAAAGGGCATGACAGACAAGGAACTTTTTGACCTTACAAAAATAGACCCGTGGTTCCTCCACAATATGCGCGAAATACTTGATTTTGAGGATGAACTGAAAAAGACCGCGGCTAAGAAAAAAACGCTTACGTCCGCCAACGCGGCCGCGCTCAAGGACCTTTTGTACAAGGCCAAACAATACGGTTTTTCCGACATACAGCTCGGGAAAATATTCCGCATGACAGAGGACCAGTTCAGGAACCTGAGGCTTTCGATGGATATCAAACCAGTCTATAAGATGGTCGATACCTGCGCCAGCGAGTTTAAGACATACACGCCGTACATGTACTCCACCTATGACCAGGAGAACGAGAACCCGGTATCCAAAAAGAAGAAAGCCGTCATATTGGGCGGCGGTCCGAACAGGATAGGACAGGGCATAGAGTTTGACTACTGCTGCGTGCACAGCGTGTACGCCCTGCGCGAGGAAGGCTATGAGGTTTCCATGGTCAACTGCAACCCTGAAACCGTCTCGACCGATTACGACACCTCGGACAAGTTGTACTTCGAGCCGCTTACCATGGAAGACGTGATGTCTATCGCGGATGAAGAGGGAAAAGACACGGGTTTCATAGCGCAGTTCGGCGGGCAGACGCCGCTGAAGCTCGCCATGCCGCTTTACAATAAAAATGTGAAAATACTCGGGACTTCGCCGGTCTCTATCGACATTGCCGAGGACCGCAAAAAATTCGACAAGATACTCACGAAACTGAACATAAACAGGCCGGAGAACGGCACTGCGTATTCACTCAAGGAAGCATGGGTGATAATACGCAGGATAGGTTATCCTGCGCTTGTCAGGCCGTCATATGTTTTGGGCGGCAGGGCCATGGAAATAGTTTATGACGACGAGACCTTTGAAAAATTCGCCAAGGAAGCGTTCATAGTGTCCGAGGAGCACCCGGTACTGATCGACAAGTTCCTTGAAGACGCTTTGGAAGTCGACGTGGACTGCGTATGCGACGGCAAAGAGGCCGTGATATGCGGTATCATGGAGCATATAGAGGAAGCCGGCATACATTCCGGCGACTCGGCATGCGTGCTGCCGGCCATCACTCTCAGGGAAGACACCATCAAAAAGATAAAAGAATACACATATAAAATGGCGATCGAGCTCAAGGTCAAAGGATTGATGAACGTGCAGTACGCGCTCCGCAACGACCAGGTATACGTGCTTGAAGTGAACCCGCGCGCCTCGCGTACCATTCCTTTTGTGTCAAAGGCCACTGGCATACCATGGGCAAAGATAGCCACGAAAATAATGACAGGTAAGACCATAAAACAATTGAAAGTAAAAGAACACCTGGATCTGCCGCATGTCGCGGTGAAAGAATCGGTTTTCCCGTTCAATAAATTTCTGGGAACCGACACCGTACTTGGGCCCGAAATGAAATCAACCGGCGAAGTAATGGGCATAGACATGGATTTTGGCAGGGCATATTACAAAGCGCAGATAGCGGCCGGGCAGAAACTTCCGCTTTCGGGGAATGTCTTTGTAAGCGTCAAAAACAAGGACAAGCGCGATATAGTGTTTGTCATAAAAAAGCTCGAGGATATGGGTTTTGGCATCATCGCGACGGAGGGCACGGCCAATGCGCTAAGACGTTACGGCATTAAAGTCGAAAAGGTCAACAAAGCGCTTGAAAAATCGCCCACGATTCTCGACCTGATCAAAAATGGAAAAGTGGACCTGATACTCAACACACCGGTAGGCAAGGGCCCGAAAAGCGATGATTATAAAATAAGGACGCTGGCCATTTCAGCAGGCATCCCGTACACAACGACCATGTCAGCCGCGCAGGCGGTAGTGTCCGCGATAGAAGCGGTTATAAAGAAGGGCCTGGATGTAAAGTCACTTCAGGAGTACTACAAGGGATAGCCCAAAGCCCGATTGATTTGGCGGTTAAAATGCGTAGGGAACGCATATATACGTTCCGCCGCGGGCGTTATGTTCATAAAACGAGGTTAAAATGAGGATCAAAGCAAAGGCTTTTTCAAACACCCGGATTGGGACTGATTTATGGCGGATAAAGCTTGATGCCGGAAAAAGCATCAAGGCCAAACCAGGCCAGTTCATAAACATACTTGTTTCAAACACATACCAGCCTCTGCTGCGGAGGCCGTTTTCGATTTATAATTCTTACGGCAAATTTGTCGAGGTTGTTTATAAAGTCATTGGCGACGGTACGCGTCTGTTGACGCAGAAGAAAAAGGGCGATGCCCTGGATTTTATAGGTCCGCTCGGCAACACTTATGTTGACCTACTCGCCAAAACAGACAAATCACAAATAATCCTTATTGGGGGGGGCACCGGNNCTGCTTCAGTGTTTTTTCTCGCCAAATATTTAAAATCGAAAAAAATAAAATTCAACTTCATTCAGGGCGCCCGCTGCAAGGACCAGATGGTGGCGCCGGCTGAATTCAAAAAATTCGGATGTTTGTCCGCCAGCGACGACGGTTCGCTTGGAACAAAAGGTTTTGTAAGCGATGTTTTAAGTAAAATCCTCAATGACAATTCGATAATATTCACCTGCGGCCCAAAGCCCATGTTCAAAGCCATTAAAGACGTTGCCGGCAAAAAGTCCGGGGTTAAGGTTTTTGCCTCGTTCGAAGAGTACATGGGCTGCGGCATCGGGGCATGCGTTTCATGCGTGCTGGAAATAAAGACCGGTGACTCATCGGAATATAAAAGGGTATGCAAAGACGGTACAATATTCGACCTTAATGGCGTGGTTTTTTAGCTGGGAATATGACCGGAAGGATGACATAAATGACAAAAAAAAGTTTTGCCTGGATTTTTTCGCTGGTATTGCTCGCGGCAGCCGCGGTCTCCTGCGTCACTATGACGGAGAACTGGTATTTGCACCCGGGCGGGTATTCCGACCTGCCGGTGCAGAACACGGTCGCGATAAAAGGGGAAGAGGTAACCTGCACGGCCAAAGACAGTACCACACTTTCCGGGATCTTGCTTAACTATGCCGGTTCGCAGGATTATCTGCTTTATTTTTACGGAAATACGCCGGGTATTAAGGAATCGGCGAAAAGGATCTATTTTTTATCGGCCGAATACAAAATAAATGTGATCTGTTTCGACTATCGCGGCTATGGAAAGAGCGGCGGAAAAGCCGATTTTGACAATATCGCCGCGGATGGTCTGGCGATTTATGATTTTGTCAGGCAAACCTACTGCAAAGACAAAGGCGACATATACTTGTACTCACAGTCATTAGGTACGGTCCCGGGGGCGTGGCTTGGGGCAAACAGGGATTTCAGGGCCATAATAATGGAGGCCCCGTTCACCGACGCTAAAGAAGCGGCCTCCCGTATGACGGATGCTCTGGTCTGGCCGTTTAAGGATATAATAAGGCTCAAAGCCGGTGAAAAATCTAGGCCCAAAAGGGACCAGCCGATAAATAACATAAGGAAGTTTAAGGCGCCGTTAATGATCATTCACGGCGAGAATGACGGTCTTTTTCCGATCAGTATGGGCCAGAGAATGTACGACGCCGCGGGCTCCCACACAAGGTTCTTCTGCCGCCTAAGGGACACAAGCCACGAGGACGTGAATATCTATGAAGGCGTGGCGTACAACGAAATGAAGGAGTTTTTAAAAAAATATCACAAGTAGAGCGGCTTCGGTTTTGAATTGGTTCGTGTAGAGCGGCTGCTCTATGTCCGCCGGAGCTTTAGCGAAGGCGGATGCCGCCGCTCATCGAGGGCAGTAAGGTTTTGTTGTACTGCGGTTTTGTTCGTGTAGTCGCGGGCCTACGCCCCACCGGCCCGCGCCTACATAAGGTATTGATACCCGCCAGCTACGGAAGGGCAACCCACACGTCTTCTAAGGTAATATTTTACTTGATATTCGTAATATTTTACGATATACTGGTTTTAAGAACGAACCAAAGGAGGTCCTACCATGGCTGGCACAATCACGGTTACGCTTAAAATTGACAGGGACAAAAAGAAAGCCTTTTACGACTTCTGCCACGAGCAGGGTCTCATGGTCAACAAGTTCTTCGAAAAAGCCGCAGAGAACGAGATCGAAAGGCAGTTATTAAAGGAAAGCGGAGACATCTTCGCCAACTACGGTAAAAGGAAGAAAAGCGCCGTTGATTTTGACAAGGTTATCAAAGAATTAAAGCTAAAGGAAAAGTAATGCGGCTTGTCATGATGCTGGTTGAGTTCCTGAAGAAATTCCTGCTGCTTGCGCCGAAAGAACAGCTGATAATAAACCACATGCGCGCCGACATGGGCCGCAAAAGGGAGTTTGAAAGGCGTGAAGGTTTTATCCCGGTTCAGTCGGCAAACCTACAGGGCGCAAGGGGTTTTGTTTATGAGCCTTCCATGGATTTAAGGCTGACAAAACTAAGGCGCACAGGACCGTATTTCAGGATTTGGTTCACTGTGGAGAAGAACGGGGATATTTATTTTGTTGATTTTGTCAAGTTATCGTAGAGCGGCTGCTTGCCGCCGCTCATGGCCGGGTTTAGTTTGTAGCCGATAACAAGGATTGCCATGAACCACTCGCGGTAGCTCGGGTACATGGCAGGCTTTCGTCGCATAACACAAAAACGCTTCTAGCAATGACGGCCATGCATATAATACAAACTGCTTATATTTTTTATAGTTTTATGTTATTATATCCCCGATGAAAACAAACAACAAAATCAACACCAAAGTCTCCATAGCCGGTCTCGAACTTAAGAATCCTGTGTTGACCGCGTCCGGTACCTTCGGCTATGGCCTTGAGTTCGAAGAATACATGGACCTAAACTCCATAGGCGCGATTATTGTTAAGGGTCTTGCCATTAAGCCCGTTAAGGGCAACAAAACGCCCCGCCTGGTTGAAACAACCGCGGGTATTATCAATGCCATCGGCCTGCAGAACATCGGTGTTGACGCCTTTCTAAAGGATAAACTCCCAAAGCTCAAAAAGTACAAAACCCCCATAATCGCCAATATTTACGGCACTTCCGTCGAGGAATACATCGAGGTTGCCGACATGCTCGAGGGCACTGACGTGGCTGCCGTTGAAGTAAACATATCTTGCCCCAATGTAAAAAAAGGCGGCCTGGCTTTTGCATCTGACCGGGTGGCTATCAAGGGGATATTGGACGGGGTGAAGAGGGTATATAAGAAACCTGTCATCATGAAGCTTTCACCTAACGTAGGCCCTTTGGAAGAACTGGCAAAGTTCTGTGAGGACAGCGGAGCAGACTCTTTGTCACTCATAAATACTCTTGTCGGCATGAAGATAGATATTGAAAAGAAAAAGCCCTGCATCGCGAATATTTACGGCGGCCTTTCAGGCCCGGCTATCAAGCCTGTGGCTTTGGCTTTTGTACACAAGGTTTCAAAGGCCGTGAAGATACCCATCATTGGCATCGGCGGCATAATGAACTGGCGCGACGCTGTCGAATTCATGATGGCCGGCGCGACCGCGGTCCAGATCGGGACCGCGAATTTCCGCGAGCCTGACGCTTCGCAGAAGACGGCAGTTGGGATCGCGGCATACATGAAAAAGAATAATATAAAAGATGTAAAAACCATAATAGGAAGTTTAAGCTGCTGACATGAAAAAAACCATACTTGCCATGTGCGCGCTACTGATGCCGATTGCTGTTTTTTGCGAGACTTATGTCATGCTTGACACCAATACAGTCAAGGAAGGCGGTATTTTAAAGATAAGCATACACAGCAATGAACCGCTGAAGGCAACCGACATCGAGTTCCTCGACAATAAATACCAGGCTTTTTATAAAAAATTTGACATCCATGATACTGAGTACGTCTGCGCCGCCATCATCCCTGTCCCGCTCGGTACAAAGGGGACAAAGACCCTGACCATCAAGTATATGCTTAAGGACGGCACGGAAGGCTCTAAAATTGAAAAGATACATGTCAGACTTGTCAAAGGGCATGAAACGACTATAAACACGGGAATGATCAATGATGCTTTTACCGCTGATATGTCCAAGGAGAGCGCCATTATTAAAGGCATCCAGGACCCTGTAACGCCGGTCAAATATGATTTTCCGTTTTTAAAACCCATCGAAGGCATTACCACAGGTAATTTTGGCGACCAGCGCGTTTACGACAACGGCAAGGCAGCCTGGCGGCACAAGGGCTGGGATATCGCGGCTAAAAAAGGCACGCCCATCCGGGCCGCCTCCAGCGGCATTGTCGTATCTGCCTCTTCCACCAA
>PMTB01000109.1 GCA_003167475.1 candidate division FCPU426 bacterium
TTCCGCTTTTGACATAAGAGCCCGCGTTTTTTTCCACAGGGTTTGCCTCGCCGGTTATCATGGATTCTTCTACCGAGGAGTTCCCTTCTATTATAGTGCCGTCGACCGGAATTGATCCTCCGGGCTTTATAATTATGATGTCTCCTTTTACTATCTCATTGGTTATTATCTCCGTCTCCTTGCCATCCCTGACAACAATGGCCTTTTTTGGCGAGAGGTTCATGAGTTTTTTAATGGAATCCGAAGCGTTAAGCTTGGCCTTTGCCTCGAGGTACCTGCCGAGGAGTATAACGGTTATAAGCACAGCCGAGGTTTCAAAATAAGAATGTTCCCCATGCCCCTGTATCATAAGGAAGACGGAATAAAAGTAAGCCGCTGAGGTTCCCATAGCCACAAGCGTGTCCATGCCCGTGTCAAAGCTTTTCAATGACACAAAAGTATTCCTGTAAAACTCCCAGCCAAGGGCGAACTGGACTATTGTCGCGAAACCGAATATGATATATTCCTGACCCGCGACAGTTCCCGGCGCTATAAACATGCTCAGGATAAAAACAGGCATGGTCAGTACCGCGCTTGCCAGGAGTTTGAACCCGATCTTACGCACTTCTTTTTCCCTGTTATACTCGGCCTCTTTAACAACCTTGTAACCCTTGCTTTCAATGGACTTTATCAGGTCCTTGTCTTTCACAATATCAGGGTCGTATGAAACAGTGGCAAATTCGGTTGTTAAATTAACCACAGCCTCGGAAACGCCGGGTTTCTTTTTTAGGGTGCGCTCTATGAGCAGGACACAGCTTTCGCAGTGCATGCCTTTTACCTTGAAGTTCTGTTTTATCATTGTTTATCCCTTTTGATTTCCGTAGAGATGGGGCATCTTGTCCGTCGGAGCTTTAGCGAAAACGGATGCTCCCTCTCACAGTGGGTTGTTAAACGTTGCCGCGTTTTGCGCCTCTAAATCCGTTTAGAGGGGGCAAGCCCCCTCTCTACAAAATCCAAATATGATTAAACCTGCTGAACCTTATACCCTGCCTCAACTATCTTCGCCTTTATGGCGTCCAGGCTGGTTTTTTTCTCGTCAAACTCGACCTTTACCACGCCCTTCTTAGAATCTGCCTTTACCTTTTTCACGCCATCCAGTTCGGACACGGATTCCTGCGCGTTCTTCTCGCAGCCGTTGCAGTGCATGCCTTCGGTCTGTATTGTTGTGTTTGTCATGTATCCGCTCCTTTTATTTGACTCAATTGACTCAGTTGCTCAAGCCGATCCGGACAATTGAGTCTATTGAGTCTGCTGAGTCAATTGAGTCATGCTCTTACTTAACTTCCTCAAACCGCAGCGCCGCGGAATTCATGCAGTACCGCAGGCCCGTCGGCTTTGGGCCGTCGTCAAAAACGTGGCCCAGGTGCGAGCCGCAGCGCGCGCACTGTATCTCGGTCCTTATCATACCGCCGCTGGCGTCACTTACTTCTATTATATTCATTTCGGATACGGGTTTAAAAAAACTCGGCCAGCCTGTCCCCGAATCAAATTTCGCGTCTGAAAAAAACAGGTCAGTCCCGCATACCACGCACTTATATATCCCGGTTTTATGGTTGCCCAGCAGTTTTCCCGAAAATGGCGCCTCTGTACCGGCCTGCCTCACTATCATGCACACGTCCGCGGGAAGTTTTTTCCTGTACTCTTCCTCGCTCTGTATTACCTTATCCACTTCGACTGCCTTTCCTGTCATATAATCAAATATCTTCACTTTGCCGGGTTTGGCCACAAAACCGCCATGTTTTTGAACGCCCTCATTTTTCATCTTCGAGCCTCCCTGTGAACATCCGGCGATAATAAACGCCATTATAAAAAACAAAATAACCCTGCCCGGCTTTATTGCCATTTATACCTCCATTAATAATATTAGATATACCCATTATTTCAGGTTTTTTCAAGTCTGCGCCCCGGGGCCGGGCTAAAAGCTGTAACCCGCGTCCAACAGGAAAGTTGACCTGTAATAGTTCTTATTCCCGATGTACGACCATCCCGCGGGCGAGATCTGCTCAAGTTCGTCCTTAAAAACAACCTCGCAGGTTATTATATTATTTTTGTCGATGACGTAATAACACCCCAGCCCGGCCAGGCCGGAAATATAGGAGGCCCTGCCCTGGAATGACGCTGACTGGTTGTCCACGGTACTGTCATAATATATATCGGTGTATTTGGCGGCGTCAAAAGCCGCCCCCAATATCAGGTGCGGCCTGTAACGCCCGAAAGAAAGGAACCCTTTGGCGCATACGGGAAAACTGAAATACTGGGAAAAATCCGTCTCCAGTGTGGAATAAGCGTCGTACCACTGCACGCTCTGCATCTCATTGACATACATGATCCCGGCGGACACGGATAATTGGTCGCTGATAAAAAAATATTCGGCGGTTAAGCCCGCGCAATAATCCACGCCGGGAATATATGCGCCCTGGCCCGGGGTTGAAGCCATGAAAGGCATCGGGTATGTGACCCCGGCTTTGGCCCCGAAATAGACGCCCTTCAGGGACATATCGGAATCCCAGGCCCTGGAAAATACCGGAAAAAAAAGCATGCCGCAAATTAAGGCAACGGCGGAACGTTTCATGAATAACCTCCTGTTATGATCCATCAATATTTTCAAATCCCCGCCGGTCAAAACATATCTTCCTACTTCCACCTGTCTTCCCTGTCGTTGCGGCCCCGCCTCTTATTCTTATCCCTTGATCTGTCAGGTACCCCCTCGCTTACGATGGTGCGGTTGACCATCAGCGGGTTTACAAGCGGCGAGTTGAACGGTATTGCGGAGAATTCCTCGTTCGCGACTTTGGCGTGTTTTGAGACCGGTATTTCGGTTTTGAGCATTTTTTCTATGTTCTTTACCTCTGCCGCCTGCTCTGGCGTGGCCAGCGATATGGCGTGGCCGGTCAGGCCTGCCCGGCCGGTGCGGCCAATCCTGTGGACATAGTTGCCCGGCTCATCCGGCAGGTCGTAATTGATGACCAATTCTATTCCCGTGACGTCTATGCCGCGCGCGGCTATGTCCGTGGCCACGAGTATCCTGTACTTTCCGGACTTAAACCCGGCCAGCGATTCCTTGCGCTCGTTTTGAGACCTG
>PMTB01000232.1 GCA_003167475.1 candidate division FCPU426 bacterium
CAAGAAACGCCAGCCCTATCTTATTTATGACCGGAATATTGGCGCTTTGAAATATCGGGGCGGTCATAAAAACAGAGGCTATGCGTATGAAAACAAGCAAAAAAATCTGAAGCTGTATTATTGCCATGGAGAAAAGGTCGGTATAAACCATGACGTTACATCTTCATGTACGCGGGCAAATTCAGGAACAGATTGGTCGTAAAATTAAGGATTATCCTGAGCATCCAGGGCCCGAATATTATGACGGCAAGCATGACCACTATGATTTTCGGCACAAAAGTAAGCGTCATTTCCTGTATCTGTGTAACTGCCTGGAAAATGCTTATGATGACGCCGACTAATAGCGCAAGGCCGAGCAATGGAGCGGCCATCAGCAGCGTAACCAAAAGCGCTTCCCTGCCGAAGTTAATAACGAATTCTATGGACATTTGTGCGCCACCTTAACTAAAGCTGACGATAAGAGCCCTGGCGATCAGGTGCCAGCCGTCAACTAAAATGAACAGAAGTATCTTAAATGGCAATGATATCATGACCGGGGGAAGCATCATCATACCCATGGACATCAGCGTACTAGCGACCACCATGTCTATAATAAGGAACGGAACATAAATAAGGAAACCAACCGTGAAAGCGGTTTTCAATTCGCTTATTATGAAGGCAGGTATCAGCACTGTAGTTGGGACATCGTCCTGGTTCTTCGGCCTTGCGGTTTTTGACAGGAATATGAAGAGTGCGAGGTCTTTTTCCCTGGTCTGTTTGAACATGAATTTCCTGACCGGCTTTACCGCCTCATCAACGGATTTTTCCATTGTCTGTTTGTCATCCACATAGGGTTTCCATGCCTTGTCATAGATTTCCTGCCCGACCGGTTTCATGATGAAAAAAGTCATGAACAGGGCAAGGCCAATGAGTATCTGGTTCGGGGGTATCTGCTGGGAGCCCAGAGCCTGCCTTAAGAATGAGAGCACTATTACAATACGCGGAAAACACGTCATAAGCATGAGTATGGCCGGCGCAAGGGTGAGTATGGTGAGAAGAAGGAATATCTGGACAGTCGCGGCCACATCTTTTGGCGACTTGGCGTTGGTGATGCTTATACCGACCTTAGGGATGCTGAGCTCCTCGGCCATAAGGGTGCTGAAAGAAAAAACGCAAATAAATGTTATGGCAAAAGCAAGGAATATTTTCCTGTATTTTCCGCTTTTCATTTTGGCTTATCTTCCTTTTTGCCGAATTTTTCCATAATTCCCTTTATCATTTGATTGCCGCTGTTTACCAGCGTTTTGCCCTGCTTGAGATACGAGGATTTTAACTGCTGGTCAAAACGGGATTCCGCCTTTAAGGAGTACTTCGCCACATACTCATCGGCCTGCTGTTTTAATTTCCCGATCTCTTCACTGCCTGTAATTTCCGTAAGCAGGTTTATTGCCCCTCCGGAATTGCCCAGGAGCAGCACCTTGCCGGCGAATTCCACGACATACAGCACTGTCATGCCGTCAATATACTCTTTTGCAATCACGCTGATGACATTTTCACTTTTAACCGGAATAGAAGCTTTTATATTGAAGTATTTCAAAGCCCAAGCCAGGAGATAAATAAGAAGAAGTGTCAGCCCCAACGCCGTTAAAAACCTGATTATAGTGGGCAAAATGTCCGGGGGGGGGATGGCTTTCGGGGACGCAATGCCCGGATACTCATTTGATAAATAACCCTGCTCCTGCGGCTGTGCTGCCGCGGCCAGATTGACCTGGGCAGAAGCCTTTGCAGGCTTTACCTCAGCGCCCTGAAGAATCAGCGGCGCTAAAAAAAAAAGAATAGCCAGGAATATTTTATGCTTATTCATCTTTATATCTTCGGGATTCTGTCCGCCGGTCTTACAATGTCGGTTATCCTGATGCCGAAATTTTCGTCGATGACGACAACTTCGCCTTTGGCGATGTACTTCTGGTTGACAAGAATATCAACCGGCTCGCCGGCAAGCTTGTCAAGCTCGACTACCGAGCCCGGCGTAAGTTCAAGCACGTCACGCACGAGTTTCTCGGTCCTGCCGAGCTCAACCGTTACCTGAAGAGGCACGTCAAGAACTATATCAAGGCTCCTGTCATAAACATTCCCTGATACTCTTTCGGCCTGGAGTTCAGAAGTGACTACATTCTGCGCTGTTGCTGCTTTCTGCATTTTTTTCCCTCCACCCGATGTGATATCGTTTACGAAGCCCTCTGTGGAAGCGGGCGCTTGCTGTCCTTTTTTTAATGAAGCCGCGACTTCGCCGGAAAAAACAAAAGCCAGTTTTCCGGCTCCAAGTTCGCCTATGGTAAGATCCGCATCCATCATAATAACATCCCCGTCAATTCCCTGTATCTGGGAACTTTCCAGGTCTACCACGGTTACCTCTCCGGGTGTCGAGAAAAGGGATGTCCCTATCTGCGACGCTATGGAACTTATTACGGAATCCGTAACCTGGTTTGCGAGCTCGGTTACCGCGCTCAAATGAAGGTCCTCAAGAGTGGCTGGAGGGTTTGTGCCGTCCTGGCCTATCATGAGGTCCGCCATAATGGCAGCCTGCGGCTCTGAAATAATAAGAGCTGCGTTGCCCATTCCGTCGCCGAGTTCCACCGGCACGACAAGGTTACGCCCGGGCAGCATTGAGCCCAATGATCCCGCGTCTGTTTCTTCTATCCGGCTCATGGCCACAGATGTCGCCTTCCCAAGAAGTTCGGAAAGCATTTTTTCCCCGTTAGGTACTGCGTTCCCCAATATTTCTGTTACGTTATTTTTCTGCTTGTCGTTAAGGGCCAATTTAGCCACCTCCCAATTTATTTGGACTTGATCGAGAATTTCTTCTCGTATGATGTATCGTTCTTTTTAATAATAGAGGAAATTTTTACGGCTTTCTTTTTCCCCTTTGTCCCTATCTTAGCGTAGAACATCGGCTTGTTTTCAACCGTGACAAGCAGGTCATCCTTCGCGTTGGTCTCAAGCTTTATTATATCGCCTTTTCTCAGGTCTATAACTTCCTTCATCTTTAACGAAGTTCCCCCGAGATTGACATAGAGCGGGACCCAGGTGTGTTTGACTTTGTCGTCAAGTATCTGCTGGGTTTCCGGCGACATGTCTTCCTTCGAAAGCGTAAACCACTGTTTTGCTGAAAGTTTATAGAGAACGGGTTCAATGACCATGTAAGGAAGGCACATTGACATGGCGCCCACGTGTTCTTTTATCTTTATCTCAAAGTTAAGGTTTAAACACATTTCATTAGGGGCGACTATCTGCACGAACTGGGGATTTGTTTCCCTCGCTTTTATTTCAGGGTCAAAATCAACTATCCTGTGCCATGAATCCTTAAGATTAAGGAAGCCTTTTTCAATAATCTTCCCGACTATTGCCTGCTCCAGGTCGGTGAGTTCCCTGGGTTTGCTTATCGCTTCACCCTGGCCGCCCAGCACCCTGTCAATGATGGGAAAAATTATTGACGGATTAATTTCAAAAATTGCCAGTCCCTTCAACGGTTCAAGGCTGAATACCGCGATCGACGTGGGGTTCGGCACTTTCTCAATATATTCGCTGTATGTAAGCTGCTTCACGGAAGTAACCGTGACCTCGGCAATGGTCCTGATATAACCCGAAAGATCTGCCCCAAAATGCCTGGCAAAACTTTCATGCATCATTTCTATCGTCCTGATCTGGTCCTTGGAGAACTTATCAGGCCTGCGGAAATCATACATCTTTATCTTGCCTTTTTTCCTGGAAACCATGGCAGGTCCTGCCGCTACCGTTTCCTCTTCGGCGTCATCTTCATGCGCGGATTCCTTTTTGGGCCCTTCTTTCATTCCCGCCAGAAGGGCGTCAAGTTCACCGTCAGACAGAATGTCGTCAGCCATTAATCACACCCCGTGTTTTATTTTATTGTCTACTGTACCGCGAACGATGTAAAATAAACTTTTGCCAGCTGCCCTCTGTTAAGTATTGCGTTTATCTTGTCCTTGACCTCGGCCTTTAATGATTCCCTGTTTTCCGGATCCTGAAGCTGTACCGATGTTTTCGCGCCAAGGCATGAAATAACGATATCCTTTATCTGCGGCAGCCTTTTCTCGACTTCTTCAGCGAGTTTCAGGCTTGATCCGTAGTCCAGTTCAAGCACCACGTTTGCCCTTAAATAATGACTTTCGGTAGGGTCTGCGAGGTTTACGATGAATTCACCGAGCGTTGTGATAGGACCCAACTCCGGTTTTTCAACTATGACTTTCTTTGTGGCCGGTGTTGTCTTTGTTGAAATCATCCAAAACGAAGCGAATGCCGATACCAGACTGATTACAAGTACTGCGCTCACTAAAATAATCAGTGTGTTTAAAAGCTTTTTGTCATCTGCCGCCATACTAAAACCTCCTCGTCAATGCTGTTTTATTTGATATTTTAATAAGTTAATGAATCCAGGTTTTCTTTCTCTATCTGTTTTTTGGTCTTTACATCCGAAGGCATCGGCAATTCGCGCGATTCCATGGCCCTGTCGTTAACCAGGTCAGACTTCAGCAGAACAATATCGATCCTGCGGTTCTTTGCCCTTGTTATGTCGTCTATGTTCGGGACCAGCGGCCTGAATTCTCCGTAACCCGCCGCCGACAGCCTGTCGGGCGAAACGCCCTTTCTGATCATGTACTTGAGCACGTTAACCGCCCTTGCGGTTGAAAGGTCCCAGTTGTCCGAATATTTTGATTTGATCGACCTCTGTTTGATCGGAGAATCGTCTGTATGCCCCTCAATGATAATCGGATTTGTCTGTTGTTTTAAAAGTTCGGAAATGTCCGAAAGTATTTCCCTCGTCTGGGGAAGCAAAACCGCCGCTCCGCTTTCAAAAAGCACTTTATCCGTCATAAGGCTTATCACAACGCCGCGTTCATTAAAACGCACTTTGACATCGCGTTCAAGTTTTTTCTGAAGAATCCATTTCTGTATCTTTTCCTTGGTGGAAGTGAGCTGTACCTGCGATTCGGGCATGGTAACGGGAATAGTATCTGTCGTGGCGCCTGAACCCAATACCGAAACCTGCCCTGAAAGCCCGAAAGCCTGTCCCAGCGCCATCTCAAGCGCCCTTACTTTGGTTTCGTCAACAACCGACATGGAATAAAGAATAACGAAAAGTGCGAACAGGAGCGTCAACATATCGGCGTATGTGAGAAGCCATCTCATCATACCTCCCGATTCCATTTCTACGCCTTCGCCTCCTACCTTTACGTCCCTTCTTTTTCCCATTTACGCAGCTCCTCCGCCGGCAGCAGCCTCACCCTCGGCGCCCTCTGTTTTAACAGCCTGCTCTTTCGGCGATAAGAACGCTTTGAGTTTTTCTTCAACGATCCTGGGGTTGTCTCCCGCGGATATGGAAAGTATTCCTTCAATCATAACTTCGCGGATAAGCACTTCTTCCGCTGATTTTGCCTTTAATTTGAATGATATCGGCAGGAATATCAGGTTGGCAAACCCGATACCATAGAACGTCGCGATAAAGGCGACGGCGATGGCTCCCGCGACTTTGCTGGCGTTTTCCAGGGATCCAAGCGCGTTAACAAGTCCCATAACCGTTCCGATAATTCCAAGCGTCGGCGCGAATCCTCCGAGCGTCCCGAACAGCCCTTCTCCAAGTTTGTGCCTTGTTTCCAGGAAGGACAGGTCCGTTTCAAGAATGCTTCTGACAAGCTCAATATCCGTGCCGTCTACAACCAGCTGTATGCCTTTTTTAAGGAAGTTATCGTTGACCTGATTGATCTCGTCTTCCAATCCAAGCAACCCTTCCCTTCTTGCCTTTGTCGCGAAACCCACGAGGGTCTGAATGACGTCGCTGGCTTTCATCTCTCTTTTTATAAATGCCTGTTTTGCCACGTTAAAAATATTTGTAACAACTTCCCACGGGTAACTGATGATGGTCGCGCCCAGGGTTCCCCCGACAACTATAAAGAAAGCCGACAACTGAAAGAACATGAAAACAACGCTCAAATTGCCGTCTGATTCCATGAACAGGGCGACAAGGACCGATCCCCAACCTACCGCGAGTCCGATTATTGTTGATATATCTATTGCCACAAATACACCCCCTGATTAAAGGTTTTAGTTTTCTTTTACTATCGGTAAATTCAATTCCTGTTTATATTTTTTTACCAGATCAACAACCTGTTCTATGCTTTCTTTTACTATGACTTTCTTTCCCGTTGTCGTTGTAATCATAGTTTCCGGCGTCTGCTCTATCAATTCGATAAGCTCGGCGTTTATCACGACTTTCTTATTATCAAGTTTTGTAATAAATATCATAATTTAAATTCTCCTCAAAAACGTAAAATCATTTTACAATTATTGCCCTTTATTGTCAATAAGAAAATATTTTTATCTGCTGTTTCATAATTTAGATACCTGTTTTAGAACCGTAAAACACGCTGTTTTTAAGCCATTTATGGGCAACCTGCATGTAAAAAATATGTTTCCCTCTTTTATAACCTATATTTATAAGCTTTTGAATATTTTAACCCAAAACTTGAAAGTTTTGGGTTAATTTTAACCGTTTGAATTGCATTACTGAATAAAAATACATTAAACCTGTAAACAAAGGAAAATCCAAGGTGTTTTTACAAAATCATGCTTATAAATTAGAAAAGGCCCGGCGTTTTGCGCCGGGCCTTTTCTTTATAAAACTAATTCAGCCTATTACCTTCCGAGCTGAACTAGCGTGTCCAACATCTGT
The DNA here is from genome assembly GCA_003167475.1 of candidate division FCPU426 bacterium. Taxonomy (GTDB): domain Bacteria; phylum Oederibacteriota; class PGYV01; order PGYV01; family Palsa-1178; genus PALSA-1178. The sequence goes on from PMTB01000232.1 coordinate 6,728, forward strand.
GAGGAAGTCGTCACGATCCTCGCGTTTGATTCAAAGCCTCTCTGCGCGATTATCATGTTTGTGAGCTCGACCGAGAGGTCGACGTTTGAAGCTTCAAGCGCTCCGCCTGTGACCGTTCCGAGACCGGCGTTGCCGGCCGTCGAGATCTGGGCGAGGCCCGAGTTTGCCGACTGCGCGAACATTGTGCCGCCGACTTTTTCAAGGCCTTCCTGGTTGGCGAAATTTGCAAGGCCGAGTTTGGCGATCGTGACTATCTTGTTGTTGCTGAACTGGCAGTTGATCCCGCCTGTCTGGTCAACTGAAACGCCGGTGAGCGTGCCTTCGGAATAACCGTCGGCTCCCGCGTTATAGATCGTCTGCTTGGGTATATAGTTTCCTGTTGTCGAGTCTATTGTTCCGCTTCCAAAGTCGCCCGTAAGCCCGTCGCGTTTTCCGACAACTACCGGCGGCCCTACTGTGTTGGGCGTTCCCATATTTACTGAAATAAACTGCGGCGTATTCTGTCCGCCGGCTGATACAAGCTCAATTTCCGGTATCGTAGGAGCTCCGGCCGACATATTTGTCCATACGCCGACTGTTTCCAGGGATCCATCGGCATTAAACTGTACGCCCGCTCCATTACCGACTTCAACAGCCATGCCTGCTGTCGCGACATTGGGAATAGCCAGCTGCCCGTTTGTGCCCGTGTCGTATGCTGTCCAGTCCCAGTTTGCCTGCGCTACGCCTCCTGCCGTGTTCGCCGTCTGCGTCCAGAGGAAGGTTATTACGTGCGCGTTGCCGAGCGAATCATATACCGTCGATGATGTCTGCGCGTCTGCTATATAAGCCGCGAGAGGATAAGCCGCGCCTGGTGCCGCGATCGGGTTCATCGGCGTCATTGAATCGAGGTTGCCCTTTAAAAATATACCTGAATCGGTTATGTTCGGGGTTACGTTCAGATCGCCGGTCGCCTGCGGCCCGAGCACCAAATTCTGCGGTATCACTATATTTCCGACCGGCGTGTTTGTGTTTATCGGCTGGTTGGTGATGGTAAGCTGGGGCGCCGCTCCGTTGATCTGCGTGGGGAAAGCTTTCTGCCAGCCCTGAACAAGCGCTCCGCTTGATGTAACCATGTTGCCGTTGTTGTCAAATGAAAAATTACCGGCGCGTGTGTACAGCGTCTGGTCTCCGTCTTTCGCAATGAAGAAACCTTTTCCGTCAATGGCCACGTCCGTGGCGTTGCCGGTCGTCTGGACGAAGCTGTAGTTGCCGTTNNCGTGGCGTTGCCGGTCGTCTGGATGGCGCCCTGCGTCATTATGGTGTCGATAGAACCCAGCGATGAGCCAAGCCCCATCTGTTCCGGGTTGATACCACCCAGGTTCGAGGCTGCGTCCGCGCCTGAAGCCGCTCCCATTGACTGCGAGATAGCTTCCTTAAATGTTATCCTTGATTCCTTGTATCCTACCGTATTTACGTTTGCAATGTTGTCTCCGATAACGTTCATCCATGTCGTGTGATTCTTCAGTCCCGAGATGGATGAGAAAAGTGATCCCATCATGTTAAGCCACGCTCCTGTTTTTTTTGTTTTCCAACCGCGCATTAGGCGCGGTTGTCTTGGAGGCTTCCGCTTTACTTACTGTAAAGAAGTCCGGCCTCATTTTACCGCTCCCATTTTTGTTCACGCAAAAACCGCGCTGTCAATATTGGTGAAGACATTTTCCTTCATGCCGCTTTTGTCAACCGCAGTTATCACGGTGTTGTTCTTAACGCTCACGATAAGGGAGAAATTTTCAAATATCATAAGCGTCTCGTTCGATCCTTTATCCTTGGCCTTGGATACCGCTGTTTTCAGCCTCTGCATTATATCC
>PMTB01000017.1 GCA_003167475.1 candidate division FCPU426 bacterium
GCTCGCCTTCAAGCGCCCTTACATAGTTTATCCTCTGCGTAAAATCCGTGACGCCGAGGTTGGTTTTGTCAAATATTTCAAATCCCACTCCGCCGCCTTTTGGCAGCCCCTGTGTGGCCAGATCAAGCCTCGCGTCATATAGGTACTTGGTCGGGACCGTTATAACCTTGCCGCCGCCCTCTATCTTATACGGTACTTTCTTGTCCTTTAACTGCTTGATAATGGCGCCCGCGTCATCCGAACTTAAGTTGGAAAAAAGGGGCATGTAATTGGGGGCTGTTGCATAAAGCGCGATAACGGTTATTAATATAATAACTGCCGAGGGTATGGAAACCCACATGATCCGCTGCGCTGTATTAAGATTCTGCCAGAACGTTTTTAGGCGCTCCCAAGTCCTTAATAAAAATTCGTTCACACGTGCACCTCACGTTTATATTTTAGATCGACATTCCCATAATGGACTGATAAGCTTCCGTAACTTTTGTTTTTATCTGCAGGGCGAGTTCCATGGTGAGCTGGGCTTTTTCCGCCGCAAGCATTACATTATGAAGTTCTATACTCTGTCCTGAGGCGAGTTTTGAGATAGCATCGTCCGCGCCGGCCTGCGTCTCGCTGACCGATTTCACCGCCGTGCTTAGGAGTTCCTTAAAATCCACCCTGTCAGGCGAAACCGGCGGTGCAGCCTGCTGCACGCCAATAATGGTGTTATTTAAAATGGACGCGGGCATGCCTATATTGCCTGTGATAGCCTGTATAGCTCCCATCGCGAAAGGTGTCGACATATTTTATCTCCCCTATGCTTTGCCGATGTCAAGTGCTTTTGCGGCCATGGTCTTGGCCGAATTAATGGAAGTGACATTGGCTTCGTACGACCTTGTGGCTGATATCATATCAACCATTTCTTTCACTATGTTAACGTTAGGCATGGCGACATATCCGTCCTTATCAGCGTCGGGATGCCCCGGGTCATACACCATCCTCGGCGGCGTCGGGTCATTGACTATCCCTGTGACCTTTACGCCCTGAAAAAGGTTTGCCTGCTTTGTCCCGGCAAATATGCTCGGAAATAAAGAAGCGTTATCTCCCCTCGGCTCGAATATCACGCGCTGCCTCGCGTAAGGCCCGCCTTCAACCGTGCGGGTTGTGTTTACATTGGCTATATTATTGGAAATTACGTCCATCCTCAGGCGCTCCGCGGTCAGGCCGGACGCGCTTATAGCGAAAGCGTTGAATATTCCCATTTAATTATGCCTCCCTTATTGATCATCCTTTAATAACTTCGTGCAGCATGGTCAGCTTCATTGAAGTCAGCTGCGCCAGCGAGGAATAGTATGCCGTGTTTTCCGCCATCTTGGCCATCTCGCTGTCTATATCCACATTATTACCGTCATTTCTGGAAGATGTCGCGTTATCTGTAATAATCTCGGGATTGACCGAATCAAGCGTCATCCCGGGGGTGATGGAAATGTGATTTTTATTTGTCACGGTCAGCGGAAGGTAACTCTTGTCCGCGCCGTTCAATAACTGATCAAGCTTGCTCTGGAAAACAACCTCGGAACGTTTAAAGCCCGGGGTGTTTACGTTGGCAATATTATTGCTCGTCATCTGCTGCTGAAGGGATGCCGCGTTCAGTGACTTCTCTAATATCTGGTATATTTCACTGGAAATAATACCTTCAACCATGAAAATATTCACCCTCTTTTAATTTTTTCTATAAAAATAAACAGTTTTAAAGCACGTGAATACATATTACCGAGTTTTATTTTTTTTGTCAACAATATTTTTAGTTTCAAATCCGTGAAACCGTGTTTTAGCATTCAAAAGGCCTAAAAAGACCTATTTTAACTGTTTATACGTTTTATACGAATCTATATATTTGCCCGATATGGATTCCCCTGCCTGTGATATCAATAGTTCATTCTCTTTTTCAAGCTTTATTAATTCATTAAGTGATGAGTTGATATTTTTAATTATCTCTTTGGCGTTTTCGGAAATTATCACGCCGGGTTTCATCGCTGCCGCCAGTTCCCTGTCACAGGAAACAAGGCTGTTTATGACAGCGCTCTTTTCAGCGTCAACAGGCGCTGCTTTTTCGAATTTTTTCGATTTAATCAGTTTATTTTCATCCATGGAAAGTACTACCGCCGACTCCACAAGCCCCTGTTTTTTTATCAGCAGAACTGCCGGGTCCTGGCTGGTCACATTACTCCGCCTTGATCTTATTGATAATGGCCCTTACTTCCTCGGAAGTCTTAGCCTGTGAAAAATCCATCTTCAGGTCAAGTATCTTTTCAAGCGCCATGTTCACGAACATATCTTCGCTTAAGCGCATTGAGCCGCCCTGTTCCTTAATCTTTTTGACCGTCTTTTTGATCCGTTCAAAGTTTCTCCTGTCGAGCCTGGATGCCCGCCGGGTTTTTTTCGTCCGCGCGTTTTTCACGGCAGGAAAAGCGTTCAAATCCGGGGCGTCAGCGTGCCTCGCGGCGGTTTTTTGCCCTAAGTCCACGCCGGCCGCCGGCGGTTGTGCTTGTACGGGCATATTTGCAACGGCGTGCGGAAGCTCCGCAAACCGGAACTCTTCCTCTTTTTTCGCCTTGTCAGAAAGATCTTTTTGTTCCTTTAATTTTTTTAGCCGCTCGATCTGCGCCTGGGCCTCTGTAAATGAGTTTCTTTCGTTTTCCATCTGTTTTATCCCCTGATCTTATTGATCGACGCGATCACATTATCAATACCCGCGTAGACATTTGAGCCGGCCCTGTCGAG
>PMTB01000213.1 GCA_003167475.1 candidate division FCPU426 bacterium
GAAGCGGACAATTAGTAATTAAGCCCTTATCACCCTGTTGCGTCCCTCTTCCTTTGCCCTGTAGAGCGCCTTATCCGCCTTGTCGATCAGGGACCTTCTCGCTATCGCGTCGCCGGGGTACTCGGCGACGCCCATGGACATTGTTATTTTTATCGGGATATCGGTGTATTTGAACGGGTACTTCTCTATCTCTTTCCTTATTTTCACAGCTTTGGCGTGCGCGTGTTCCTTGTCATGGTCGGGCAGCACTATTACAAACTCCTCGCCGCCGTACCTGGCGACGGTATCGACCTGGTTCGTGTGGTTTTTTAATATGATGGCTATTGTCTTGAGTATATAATCCCCGGCCAGGTGTCCGTATGTGTCGTTTACAAGTTTGAAATGGTCTATATCCCCCAGCACCAGGGAGAGTTTGCCTCCATACCTTGCGGTCCTTTTTATCTCATTCTCGAGTTTTTCCTGGAAGTACCTGTGCACATAAAGCGTGGTAAGCGAGTCCGTCTCCGAGAGTTTTTCAACTTCCTCGTATAGATGTACCTTTTCCAGGGACAGGGCTATCTGATTAGAAAGTATGCGTATCGAGTCAATCTGCTTCGGATCGAACATATCGACCCTGGAGCCGGAAATAAAAAGCACTCCAAGCAGCTTTTTTTCAGCGAAGAACGGTATGTATATTACGCTTTTATTCATGGCCATCACCTGGCCGCTCTCGGAAGGGTACTTTGTCATATCGGGCACATAAAGGTGGGTCTGGTTTTTCCCGCCCATCTTCAGCACGGCGTTTACAAAGACTTTTTCGTTCTCTTTGAGTTGTTCCTCGTCATAACCGAAAGACTGTACTATCTTATACTCGTATTCTTTTTTGAAGATTATCAGGAAGTTTATCTCCTCCAGCGGGATCTTAAAATTATTTTTGAGGATCTTTTTCAGAACTTCGCTCGTGCGTTCCATGGTCTCGCCGTGGTTAAGCGAGCTTCCCAGCTCTTTTGCCGCATCATAAAGCGACCGGATATCCTTGATCTCTTTTTCAAAATTATCGTCCTCCAGCTGCGCCTGTGAAAGCTTTCCCTCTTTCGCCTCTTTGAGGCCGTTCCTGCGCTCAATGAGTTTTTTCTCGGCCCCGGATAATTCCTTCAGGTAAAAGGCAAATGAAGAGTTGAAAAAATAGACGGCGCAAAATATCAGCGCCAACCCCACCGCTATCTGCGGGGAGAGCTGTTTCAACGGATAAAACATGACTGCGACCGCCGCAAGGGCCAGAATGAACGAGACTCGCTGGTACCACCGGTCATATTCACGGCGCGCCATAAGAATGAGTATGCCAAGCCCGGCCGCCGACAGGTTTCCCTCGGGCCTTTTCAGCCATATATTCAGCCCGTAAACCGCGGCAAGAGACACCGCGTAGATGACCCAAAAAAACTGGATTTTAATCTTCATCCGAGATTTCCTCCCACAACGACACCTTGTTCCTTCCGTTTTCCTTGGAGTAATAAAGGGCCTTGTCGGCCTTATTCATCACTTCCGTAAGCTTCATGGTCTTTTTATACTCCACTGCGCCTATGGAAAGGGTGAGTTTCATGGTCTCATTCTCATTGACGGAAATGACCAGCTGGGAAAAACTGTCGCGTATCCTTTCGGCCACAAATTTCGCCCCGTTCATATTCGTATTCGGCAGGATGATGGCAAACTCCTCGCCGCCGTAACGGCCTATGATATCCACATCCCTGAGCGAGTCCTTCAGGAATTCACCCAGCAGTTTGAGCACTTTGTCCCCGAAAAGGTGCCCGTGCGTGTCGTTGCAATCCTTAAAATGATCTATGTCTATCATAAGGTAGGAAAATGCGGCCTCATTCTGCTTTGCCCTTTTTATTTCCTCGTCAAGCCGCTCTATGAAATATCTCCTTATAAAAAGCCCTGTCAACCCGTCCTGCACGGCCAGGGCCTCGGTCTTCCTGTAAAGTATGGAATTTTCCACGACGGAAGAACTGATATCCCCGAGATAGTTCAGCAGCCTTACGTCCTCGTTATCAAACGCCTCGGGTTCCTTCGAGTAAAACTTGAGTATACCGATAAGCCTTTTATTTTCGAACAATGGCATGGCAATCAATGATTTGAACATAATCCAGTCTTTCCTTAAGTTCCTGAACCTGAAATCATCATCCACGTTCTTTATAAAAAGGGTGTATTTGTTCTTTATGAGCCACTCGTCAAAAGGGTCCTTTTTGTAAATGCCCGCCGGCGCTTTTACCAGGAGCTCGTCATCTTCCCTGTCCTTTGTTTCCACAAAAGTATCGGTGTCCTCGTTCTTTACCAGAAGCATGCAGCGGACATTCTTGGTGCCTATGAGCTTGGGCATGTATGAACTTATGATCTTCACCATGTCGGTCCTGTCAAGGGTCGACAGCAGCTGCTCGGCCACCCTGTTCAGCATGCGGTAATTCTCTATCTTGCTTTTATTCGCGTCTATGGCGCCGCTTATTTTTTTTATTTTTTCATCCGATACGACCATGTCCGAATCTATCTCATTTTCCACTATCTCGTTGCTCCGCTCTTTTTCGTCTATGAGGTCTATAAAGCGCGATATATGCAGCACGTAAACGCCCGAAAATACAAGGACAAATATGTAAGGGATCCTTTCGGTATCGGGCCTGGAAAATATCATGAGTATGCAGAGCATGCAGTAAACGAGGCCGTAGGAAAAACCGCCCTCCTTGCCGAGCGAGTAAAAAGCGTACACAAGAAAAGCCAGCCCAAGCGTAAAAGGCACCGGGTCGCTTAAATTCAGCGAGAACATGAACAGCATAATGGTGAGCGCCAAAAGCCCGACGGCGTTTAGGACCACAAACTTCAGCGACCGGTTGTTTTTATAATAGAAGCTGTCAAGAACCGCTCTTGTCTTCATATCCCACCGAACTTCTCCTCAGAATAGTTATAAATGCCTCGACCACTTTCGGGTCAAACTGGGTGCCCGCGTTCTTGCGCAGTTCGGATACGGCAAGTTCGCTGGGAAGCATATCGCGGTAAGCCCGCGCCGACACCATGGTGTCATAAGCGTCCGACACGTGGACTATCCGCGCGCCTATCGGGATGGCCTCGCCTTTGAGCCCGTCAGGGTAGCCTTTACCGTCAAAACGCTCATGATGGTGCAGTATGATGGGCACCATGGGGGCAAGCGACTCTATCTCCTTTATGATCCTGGCGCCTATGACCGGATGCCGCCTGACGGTCTCAAACTCTTCCGGGGTCAGGCGCGTGGGTTTTTTTATGATATCATCGGGTATGCCTATCTTGCCAAGATCATGGAGCAGGGCAGCGTACTTTATGGTCTCAAGGTCGCGTTCAGGCAGCCCAAGTACCTCGGCGATTATCAGCGAATACTCGGAAACCATTA
>PMTB01000203.1 GCA_003167475.1 candidate division FCPU426 bacterium
GCTTCCTGTAGGCTTTATAATCTATCCCGTGCTTTTTAACCCTTAGACCCATGATACGCTCGGTCAAACCAAGTTCCTTTGCGGCTATTGTCATATTCCCTTTCGCGCTTTTAAGTTTTTCAACTATCATCTCATACTCCACCGTCTCTATGACCTTGTCCAGAACCCCCGTATGCTGCGTGCGGCTTGAACCTGCCGTCTGCAGGCTTGGAGGCAGGTGATACGCGTGTATCACCCCATCGGTGGAAAATATGACCGCGCGTTCAATGCAGTTCTCCAGCTCGCGGACATTGCCCGGCCAGTTATAGTCTATCAAAAGGTCCATGGCAGTAGTGGATATGCGTTTGATGTTCTTTGAGTTCTTGCGCGAATATTTGTCCGTAAAAAAGTCCGCCAGCAGGGGGATGTCCGTCTTTCTGTCCCTTAAAGGCGGCACAATTATCGGGAACACGCTCAGCCTGTAATACAGGTCTTCCCTGAAAGTCTTATTTTTTATCTCATCGAGCAGGTTCTTGTTTGTGGCCGCTATTATCCTCACATCCACCCTTATGGTTGTGTTGCCGCCGACTTTTTCAAATTCGCGTTCCTGAATGACCCTCAGGAATTTTGCCTGCACCGACGCCCCCAGCTCTCCTATCTCGTCAAGCAGTATAGTGCCCTTGTCCGCCGCTTCAAACCTGCCGTTACGCGCCTTGTATGCGCCTGTATAGGCGCCTTTTTCACACCCGAAAAGTTCAACTTCGGCCAGGTTCTCCGGCAATGCCGCGCAGTTAAATTTTACAAACGGCCCGTCGGCCCTTTTGCTGTTATAATGAATGGCCTGGGCTATAAGTTCCTTGCCCACACCGCTCTCACCCAATATAAGAACCGAAGTATTGGTCAGTGCGACCTGTTCCACCATGGAATAAACGTCCATCATCGCCTTTGACGACCCTATTATATTGGCGGGTTTAAAACGGTTCTTTAACTCCTCGTGCAGCCTTATATTCTCAACCTTAAGCGCCTGTTTTTCCTCATATTGTGCCTGGTACAGCCTCATTACCTGGGTTATCATCGCGCTGATGATGGCCAAAACACGTATGTCGTGTTCGGCGTCCCCTATATTATCGTATTTTTTATCAAAAGCTATGGTGCCGACAACCTCGTTGCCGCTCTTAACCGGTATGCATAAAAACGAAATACCGCCGTCGTCCTTTCTCCAGGAACCGGTTTTATTGAGGAACCTGGGTTCAGCCGCGATATTGTCCACGAACATGGGTTCTCCGGTCTCAACGACCTGTCCGGTTATGCCCTCTCCGACCTTATACCTGCCGGTTTCCATCCATATATCAGAAAGTCCATAAGCCGCCCGGATCATGATCTCATTGGTTTTTCTGTCCAGGATGGATATCATACCCCGCTTCATATCAAGCTTTTCAGCGGTTTTAACAAGCACAGATTCCAGCATTTCCTTTAAAGGCTTGTTGTCCACAATGATCTGGCTTATTTCGTATAGTAAATCCTCATGTGCTTTGGCAGAGTTCATGATAAGCTCCTGTAGGAACAATTATTCCTTATTAGGAGTAAGCAAGAATTGTGCCTACAGGAGGGTTATAAACAGCAATATATGCCAATAATAATGCAATGTTTTTCATTGTAAAAATAACAACTGGTTAGAAAACGACCATCATGTGTCAGGATCTATTAACATGACAATTTCAGTTCTACCTTTTGAACATATTATCCTCAAAAGAGCTTACATCGGTATAGTATGCCTTTGCGGTTTCCGCTGATGACGGATTTGTGTATACCTCGGCTATCGGGTGCAGTATCAAGTCGTATATTATGGCCGCCACTTCCTGCGGTGTCTGACCGTTCATTGGAGGGGCTCCCGGAGGCGGCGGAGGCGTGCCGTGAAGGGCGTTTTTCGCAAAATCGGTCTGTACCACGCCCGGCATTACCAGCGAAACCTTAATATCCGGGTGAGTCCGCCTTAAGTCCATCCGCAGGTTGGCTGTAAGGGAATTTACCATGGCTTTGGACGCGCTGTAAGCGGAACGAAAATTTGCAAACGGAACCCTGCCTAAAAATGACGAAACATTGATTATATGCCCCTTGCCTTCCGCTTTAAAATAATGCGCGGCGATCTGGCTCCCAAAAAAAACCGATTTTACGTTTACGCTTATCATATCGTCAAGGTCCTGTTCCGTTAAATCCATGAAAGCCCGGCCTATACCCCTTCCCGCGTTGTTAACCCATACATCGATCTTGCCAAAACGCCTCAACGCTTCTTCCTTTATCTTTTCCATATCATCGCGTTTGGTCACATCGGCTATAACCACGTGCGCGTCTTTGCCGGAGTGCAGGGCCACGGCTTTGAGCCTTTCATGATGCCTTGCAGCAAGCACGACGCTGTGCCCTTCTGACCCGAGTTTCCTGGATAATTCCGCGCCGATACCGGAGCTAGCTCCGGTCACAACAACAACTTTAGGTTCCATATCTATTCTCCTTTGATTTTTATGTAATTAATATAACAGAAAAAAACATGATTTGCAAATTATGAATGGGAAGATTTGAACACAGAACACAGAACAACCAAAGCCCTATTCCCTGCTGTTTTTATCCATCCATGCCCTTACGGCCTTATCATCCGGCCTTAGTTTCAGGTACTGCTGGAAACACCTGAACGCCTCAACGTTATTTTTTTTCTTTACCATTACGGCGCCGAGACGTTTCCACGCGTCGGCATAATCAAAATTCTCGTCTATTATTGCCTTGTACTCTTTTTCAGCCGCGTTCAGATTTCCGGCGTTCTCGTAACTACCGCCCTGGGCGAGCATATCACGGAGTTGTTCGGGCGTTTTTGCCTGTTTATCTGATTCTTTTTCAACAACGCGCCTTACAGGTTTAAGCATTTCCACATCGGAATTTGGCACCGCAAAATCCATGTTCAAAGTCACCCTATTTGAGACGCCCAGGTCCCCGAATGGCACAAAGGCGTAATCGATCGTAAAATCATTGATACCGACGCCGGCGCCCGCCGATAACCCGGTAAGCCCTCCAGTATTATTTTCCCCGAATTTTAACCTGTAACCTGCCCGCAAAAAGAACATTTTAGCGAATATATATTCAGCCCCGAGGCTGGCATAAGGCGCGTCCTTGAATATATAATCAAGGTCCATGGCGACGGTCAGCTTGTGTTCCCTTGTACTCAACGCCTGAAGCGCGGCTCCAGCCCTTACGGCCATTGGCATTGAATATGCCCCGCCTGAACCGATGTTTTGAAGAGTCAAGCCGTATGAAAACTGCTGGGCCTTATACATCGCGGCAAAATCAATGCCAAAACCGGAATATGAATACGTGTCGATAGACTGCATCGCGAATTTCGCCGTAACGCCAAGCGACAATTCCTTCCCTAAGGACAAGCCATAGCCGCCGAGTACGGACAGATTGTACGGGTTTACGGCCCCGCCGGTCAAGGCGCCCGATTCATTTACCCTGTTAAAAGAACCGTAATTCATATAAAAAACATCTAGCCCAAGCACTCCAGACCCAAGCGGAAAAGCCGACATAAGGTTCTCGTAATATGAATCCATGAACCATTTGTCAAACTCGACGCTTACCTTGATCTTGTTGATCCTGCTTAACCCGGCCGGATTCCAGAATACCGCGCTTGCGTCGTCAGCCACCGCCGTAAAAGCGCCGGCCATGCTTTCCGACCTGGCCCCGGCACCCGACGTCAGTTCGGGAAATATTATCCCCGCGCTGTCATTGACCGCGGCATTTGAGAAACGGACTAATAAGGAGTGAAAAAATAAAATAAGGAATATCAGGAGTGATCTCTTCATTTATTTTTTACCACCAGGAACTTATTTATGTCGAATTTTATCCTTGCGCCCGAGGCGCCCGTGGCCCTGATAAGGTAATAATATGCGCCGGGTGAGAACCTGGACAGGTCAACAATAAACCTGTTATAATCCGAAGCTTCCCCCTGCTGTTCGAGCGAAGCCACCTGCATGCCCGCGGTATTATATATATACAGGTCAACCCGGGACGCTTCAGGCAGCGAATACGCTATGTTCACGGCGTCCGTTGCCGGCTGGGGGAAAACGTATGACTGGCCCGTGTTTGCTTTTTGGTAATAAAAAGTGGACGTTGGGGTTATTGTGTAAGTAAGCGTAATAGTGGGCGTTATCGTGGCCGAGAGCGTAACTGTCATGGTCCTTGTCTGTGTGACAGTCGTGGTCACGGTGAAAGTCGGTGTAATCGTGCCCGTAACTGTCATACTGCTTGTCGCAGTGAAAGTATAAGTGAGCGTCTCAGTCAATGTTTCCGTAACTGTGACAGTTACGGTAAATGTCGGGGTATCCGTCATGGTGACCGTCGGCGAGTTGGTCATGGTGAAAGTATAGGTCGGCGTGGATGTGGAAGTTTCCGTGACTGTATCGGTATCCGTGCCTGTCTGGGTAACGGTAAATGTCGGAGAGTCCGTCTGCGTCACGGTAAAAGTCGGGGTTTGAGTGAATGTCGGAGAATCAGTCCAGGTCTGGGTGATGGTCTGGGTATCCGTGAATGTCGGCGATGCCGTCCATGTCTTGGAAATGGTGGATGTCTCGGTGATGGTAGAAGTCGGCGTTATAGTGGCGGTCACGGTAAAAGTCGGGGTCGAAGAGGGCGTGTAAGTTTTCGTAGATGTCGGCGAAGGGCTGTTGGTCGGAGTCGCTGTGGCAGTCACGGAAAACGTCGGGGACGGAGTCGCCGAGAATGTGGGTGTGCCGGTCGGAGTGGCCGTCGCTGTCGCAGTCGGAGAAACTGTCGCGGTAAATGTAGGGGTCGGCGAATAAGTGCGCGTAACTGTGGCTGTAAAAGTTCCGGTCCATGTGGGAGTCACTGTCGGGGATACGGTAAAAGTCGGGGACGCCGTGCGCGTGGGTGTGATGGACATAGTAGGAGAGATCGTCGGGGTTGCGGTCGGTTTCAGGAACATGATAATGACATTGCTTATCCCGTTTATTGACGGTTTTGATACATCCGCGACGGTTATGGTCTGCGACTGCGGGTTCGAAGTCCCGAAGGATACGCTGAAATTTTTGATGCCCAAATCCCCGGGGATGAACGTATAATCGGACGGAAGCACGGCGATAGGGTCCGAAGAGGTGAAATGAACCGTTCCGGAATAATTTGTCAGTGTCTCGCCGTAAGCGTCTTTTGCCCTGACTATGGCTGTCACGGGCGTGTTTATGCTTGCCGTGGAAGGTATGGACACCGCGAAAGAAATTACAGGCAGCCCTGTAATTGCCGCGGAAACCGAGACCGCGTCCGGATTTGTAACCGTCGCGGTTACAAAATGCTGCTGGTATGACCCGATTGCCAGTGTCAGATATGTGACGGCCAATCCGTTAACATCCGTGTTCACGGTCGCCGGAGTTATGGAGCCGCTGTTCACGGAGAAATCCACCCGTTTATTCTGCAGCGCGGCCGGGACGCCGTTCTGGTCCACTATCTGGGCCGAGACCGTCACGACGGACCCAGCGGAAGCGTTAATTGCCGTAGACGGCGAAACGCTGACATAATATGCCGTGGATACCGTCAAAGTGGCGCTTGCCGGGGCGAGCTGGGTAACGGCGTTGGTATCCATCCCCTTAAGCACATATGTCCCGGGGAAATGCGACTTGACATTAACCTGCGCCGCGCCGCTTGTGTCGAGTGTGGCCGTTACGCTGTTGTACCAGTTTACCCCGCCATTGGCCGAGAAAAACACATTTGAAATCCCTGCGGGCTGGGTAACATAAATAAAAACATTGGTATGCCCGGCCGTTGCCGGCGCGTTATAGTTGCCGGCATCCTTCGCGTTTAAGTAAATTGTCGTTGACATATCCGCCCCCACGGCTATGGGGTTTGGCAATATGGAATAAGCGGTCGCCGTGGTGGCGCCGGCTATAATTATGGTTTTTCAGAGCAGCCCGGTGGAATTAATGATACAGTAATTTTGCGCAGCCGCGGTGCTCTTTGTCCTGAATACCACCGAAACCTGCCCGTATGAATCCGTGCTGTTTCCTGAAGGCGTTATGGCGCTGTCTCCAAGGCCGTTTTCAACCTGCGCTGTAAATGTTATGAACTTTCCTGATACAGGGTTCCCGTAAAGGTCGGTTATAATTGCCGTGACAGTGACCGATTGCCCCGCGGTAACTGAATATTTGTTGGCCGTTCCGCCAAGGATTGCCGGGTCGTTCGAAATGGTTGTGACATATGTTATACCCGGCGCCAGGCCGGCCGCTGAAGCCGTAACAGTAACATTTGCCCCGTCAACAGTTTCCATACAGTAAATATCGGCCCTGCCGCTGGACAAGGCGGTATTGAGAACCTGCGAATAATTCTGGCCATCAGCGGAAAACTGCATTGTCGATGAAACGCCTGATATCCGGACAGACCCGGTCTGATAAGTATTGTTACCTGATGAATCCGCGGAATAAACAGTGAACAACCTCGCCACACCGGCCTTGGCGGTGGATGACACGGGCACTATATAAAGGGCCGTTGCCGGCGCGTTATTTACATATATTGTTGCCGAAGCGGCGCTGATGCCCGCCGCGGCTGCCTGTACGTTGACTGTTTCCGCAGCCGTGTCTATGACAAGTATATCCCTTTCGGAACTTCCGGTGATTGACAGCCCGGAGAGCCATGTTACGCCGTTGTCGGAGGAAAATTTCAGGGTGGACGAACCGGAAGTAAGGTTGACGGTCCTGCCGTCCGACACAAAATTTCCGAAAGCGTCCTCTATCCGGACAATCACGGAACCCTGGACATTGGTTTCGGCCGAAAGCCAGCCGGGTATAATATCAACTTTTGCGGCAGGGCCCGCGATAAAATTGACCGCTATGACCTTGGCCAGGTTTCCCGCCCTGACCGTAATATTCGCCGCTCCCGCTTTCGTGGAAGTTATCCTGGCCTTCGCGTTCCCGGCGGGATCGGTTATGGCTTTTGCATTCGCGCTCACGGCGATTGGCGCGACCGTATCAACCGCCCTGTCCGAACTAAAATCCATGAGAGCGTATGAAACCGGCAAAGCCCCCGGCGCGAACAGATTGGCGGTTATGGTGCATGAATTTACCCCGTTCGCGACTATATTTCCGGCCGGATTTGCGGATAAATTCATGTCCTTGATGACCCATATATAATTATTCTGCGGCGGCGGCGCGCTTATGCCGCCGTTTCCCTGGTTTGCCGCAACCGAGCCGTCAAGGCTCACCGCGTTTGTAAATGGTATCACGTTGCCGTTGGAAAAAAAGTTTTTCAGGATATTTCCGCCGGAATCCTTTATGGCTATATTATCGTAGAGCGCGTTAAATGTCCCCGCGCTGTTCGAAGGCGCCCCGTTCAGTCCCGCGTTGCCCGTGTCCTGCGCGATGTTGAGCTGATTGTAAGTGTTGCCTCCAAGTACTCCTATGTCAAACTTCCTGTGGTACCATGTCCCGCCTGCGTATGCAGAAAGATCGGTTGAAGGATGGCTCCTTAACGCGTTCTGGTCTTTTATGAAACTCTGCGTCAGCTGGCCGTAATCCCTCAGGGTCCCGAATACGGGTCCTGCCATATCCACGCCGGTATAAAAATCAGCGTTATACGAAGGCATAAAAACGTCATACTCCAGGTAAGCGTTCGCCGGGAT
>PMTB01000082.1:0-21214 GCA_003167475.1 candidate division FCPU426 bacterium
AAGGCGGAGGGCATACTTGATCGCGATCTGCCGGGCCTGACCCTGGAGCCTGAGGAAAAAAGGTACTACCCCCTGCATGAGACAGCGGCGCACCTTGTGGGTTTTACAGGACTGGACAATACCGGCCTTGAAGGCATAGAACAGTCGTTTGAAAAATACCTGCGCGGGAAAATGGGTTCGGTGCTGATAAGAAAAGACGCCAAAGGAAGGCCAATACTCACCGATACGGTGAGCGTGAAAAAGGCCGAGGCGGGCGCGGACCTGTACCTGACCATAGATTCAAATATACAATATTACGCGCAGCAGGAGTTGAAAACCGCCGTTGAAAAGTACAAGGGCAAGACCGGAATGCTTATTTCCATGAACCCGAATACGGGCGCCATTTACGCCCTGGCAAATTACCCTTACTTTGACCCGAATGATTTTGACAAGTACCCGGCTGAGGTCAGGAAGAACAGGGTGGTCACGGACGTTTTTGAGCCGGGCTCCACGTTCAAAATATTCACCATGTCGGCCGTGCTTGAGGACAGGCCGGCCGTTTACGACGAAAAAGTGCACTGCGGGGACGGCAAGATGGTGATCTTCGACAGGACCATACACGACCATGAAAAGCACGGCTGGCTCACGGTGCCGGAAGTGATAAAATATTCGTCAAATATCGGCATGGTGGAGCTGGCTTTGAGGCTCAAACCTGAAAAACTTTATGATGAATACACGAAGTTCGGGTTTGGAAAAACAGTGGGCACGGACCTTCCGGGTGAAGTGCCCGGTATCTTAAGGCCTTACGCGCAGTGGGATAACGCAACATTGAGTTCCATCCCCTACGGCCAGGAAGTGGCCGTGACAGCGGTGCAGCTTATCAGGGCTTACGCGGCGCTAGCAAACGGCGGATACCTGGTGACCCCGTATGTAGTCGAGAAAATAAAAAAGAACGGCAGCACCATATATGAGAACAAATCCGGCAACGGCGCGAAGGTCGTGGATAATTCCACGAGGACAAAGCTTGTGGATATGCTCAAGATGGTCATGGAAAAAGACGGCACGGGCAAAAAAGGCGTTATAACCGGGTACAATGTCGCGGGCAAGACCGGCACCGCGCAGAAACACAACCCGAAGGGCAAGGGATACGCGCCCGGCAAGTATGTGTGCTCATTCATAGGATTTTTTCCGGCGGACAAGCCCGAGGTTGTGACCATGGTGCTGGTGGATGAACCCGCGGAGATTTGGGCGTTCGGCGGGGACGTGGCTGCCCCGGCTTTTAAGAACCTGTCGAATACAATGATATCGTCAATGCATATACTGCCTGACGGCAGCAAGGAAAACGCGCAGGTTGCCGGGAAGCCGGAGAAAACGACGGAATCGTCCCTTCCGGATTTTTCAATGAAACAGTTTACCGAGGCTAAGAAATTCCTCTCGGAGAATGACATAAAATACGAGCGCATAGGTTTCGGCAGGATAGTCATAAAGCAGAAGCCGGAGCCGAAAAAGACAGTACAGCCCAGCGAAGTGGTTTCCGTTTATCTGGGCGACCTGGGCAAGAACAGGGAGATTAGGATATACATGCCCGATGTCAGGGGCTATTCCATACGCAAGGCCATGGAAGTACTTTCCATATACGGCCTTAAGGCAAAATGCACGGGCAGCGGCCTTGCCACGGCGCAGGACCCGAAGCCCGGAGTGGCCTTAAAAGCCGGGACAGAATGCAAAATAAATTTTGAGATAAAGGACGGCGCGATTTGAAAACAATGAAACTTACGGGACTGCTGTCGGCAGTGCCAAAGTGGAAAATTTTACAGGGTGACCCGGATAATACGCCCATAAAAGGCGTGGCGGAAACCGCGTCAACGCTGAAAAAAGGCGAGATATTTATCTGCATAAAGGGCTACACCAAAGACGGACATGATTTTGCGGCGGAAGCCGCGAAGAACGGCGCCGCAGCCATCATCGTGGAGCGGCCGGTCAAGGCCGGAAAAAAAGCCGTCATCATACAGGTGAAGGACTCAAAGGCCGCCATGTTCGCCATCACGGATATGTTCTACGCGGACGCAAAAAAGAAACTGAAAATGATAGGCGTCACGGGCACAAAAGGCAAGACCACGGTCACTTACCTTGTGGAGGCCATACTTAAGGAAAAATACAAAAAAGACTGCGCCGTGCTCGGGACCATAGGTTTCAAGATCGGAAAAAAAGTCTATAAAGCCGAGAACACCACGCCTTCAAATATAACCATACACAGGCTTTTGGGCGAAGCCGCGGACAAAGGGATCAGGCATGCCATCATAGAATCATCCTCACACGCGCTCGACCAGGGGAGGCTTAAGAACATACTCTTTGACGCGGCTGTAATGACCAACGTTACCAGGGACCACTTCGATTACCACAAAACTTTCAGGAACTACCTGAAGGCCAAGCTTATAATCGTAAAAGAAAACCTGAAAAAGGGCGGTCTGCTCGCTGTGAACGCGGACTCAAAAGGTGCCGAAGAGTTCATAAAGGAAGGCCGGATAAAAAAAGCCGAGATCATCAGGTACGCGATAAACAAGAAGGCCGAGATTTCGCTTTTGAAACACAAGCTCGATATCAACGGCATGAACTTCGAACTCATAGTGCAAAAGCGCGTCAGGGCGTTTTTTACCAGCATCCTGGTGGGCCAGCACAATATTTACAATATCATGGCCGCCATCGCGGCGACGTCCCGCATGGTCGATATCAAAAGCGCTGTCACGGCCATCAAAAAGTTCACCACAGTCAAAGGCAGGCTCGACAAGGTTTACAGCAAAGATTTTAACGTGGTTGTGGATTTCGCGCACACGCCCGACTCCCTGGACCAGATATTGCGGACATTGAACGAACTCAAGAAGAACAGGATAATAACAGTGTTCGGCGCGGGCGGGGAACGCGACCGCGGAAAGAGGCCCATGATGGGCGCGGCAGTTGAGAAGTATTCGGACCTGATGATAGTGACCTCGGATAACCCCAGGTCGGAGGACCCGGCCCTTATAATAAAGGAAGTGATGGCCGGAGTGAAGCGCAAGGACAAGGCGCTGACAGCGGTTGACAGGGGAGAGGCCATAAGAATAGCGGTCAAAGCGGCCCAAAAAGACGACATAATACTCCTGGCAGGCAAGGGCCACGAGGAGTACCAGATAATTGGCGATGTAAAGCACGACTTTAACGACGCCAAAGAGGCGCTTAAGGCCATAAAGGAATTAAAAAGATGAAATTAAGGCTCAAAGAACTGTACAAACTCTTTAACGCGGCCCATAAGGGCCATGACGCCGGAATTTCCGGCATAACAGCGGATTCGAGGCTCGTTAAGAAAGGCAATGTGTTTGTGGCGCTTATCGCTGACAGCGACGGCCACAAATACGCTGCAAGCGCCATCAAAGCGGGGGCCGTCGCGGCGATAGTGGAAAAGGAAATACCGGGTGTTGACAAAGAAAAAATTATTATGGTCAGGAACACCAAAGACGCTCTTTTAAAGATGGCGGGTTATTATTTCAAGAAGTTCAGGAAACTGCGTGTTGTGGCCGTGACCGGAAGCAACGGCAAGACCACGACAAAGGAAATCCTGGGAGCGGTATTATCGGCCAAATACAAAGTTCATAAAAGTGAAAAAAGCTTCAATAACTATCTCGGCCTTCCGCTGACGGTTTTCGGATTGAAGGACGGCCATGAAATGCTCGTTCTGGAAATAGGAATGAACCACTTGGGCGAGATAAAAAAACTTGTGTCGGCCGTCAAACTTGACGCGGCAGTGATAACCAATGTTGGCAGGGCACATATAGGGAACTTTGAGGGCAAAGAAGCCGGCATAGCAAATGCAAAGGCGGAAATCATGCTTGGCGTGAAAAAGGGCGGAACTGTAATACTGAACCGCGAGGATAAGTTTTACGGGTTCTTAAGGAAAAAGGCTTCGGCCATGAAACTGAAGGTCTTGTCCTTTGGGACGGGAACCGGCGCTTCCACCAGGATTGAGGATTACAAAGCCGTGGAAAATGGCTCGGAGTTCAGGATAAGCGGCCTTAAAGAGAAGATGAAGCTGGGGTTAAAAGGCATTCATAACGTTTATAACGCTTCGGCGGCCATAACCGCGGCAAGGAACTTCGGGATAAGCGGCCTTAAGATAAAAAAGGCCCTTTCAAAGTTCAAAATGGAAGGCTTCATGAGGTTTGAAGAAATAAAATACGGCAACGGCGTGACCGTGATAAATGACTGTTACAACGCGAACCCCGACTCGTTCGCGGCTTCGATAGGAACGCTGAAAAAGGCGGGGCATAAGGACCTGGTGGTCCTGATGGGTGAAATGCTGGAAATGGGGAAGCTCTCCCCGAAACTGCACGCGGAAGTGGGCTCCATGTTCAGGGGGCTTAAGATAAAGAAGTTCTTCATATACGGGGAGAACGCCGCAAATGTGAAGCGCGGGTACGGTTTGGACGCGCAAGGTTACACTGACAGAAAAAAGTTAAAGGCCGATGTTAAGGCCTATATAAGACCCGGGGACACGGTTTTTGTGAAGGGTTCCAGGGGAAATAAACTCGAGGAAGTAATTGACGGCTTGAAAGGTTAGATATTAAAATCCGGCGGAGGTATTAATGTTCTATCATTTGGTTTATCCGTTGCATGTGTTTTATTCATTCCTGAACGTATTCAGGTATATAACAGTCAGGGCGGCTTTCGCGGCCATTACGGCTTTTGTAATAAGCCTGATAATAGGCAAACCCTTGATCGAAATGCTCCGCAGGCTTTCCGTCACACAGGTAATACGCGAAGAAGGGCCAAAGGAGCACCTGAAGAAGAAAGGCACGCCCACGATGGGCGGGCTCATAATGCTGATATCTTTCCTGGGATCCATGGCGCTCTGGGGAAGGTTCGACAATAATTACACTTATATAGTGCTCTTTGCCACGGTATGGTTCGCCCTCATAGGGTTCCTTGACGATTATATGAAGCTCAAAGTCGGCACCAAAGGGCTCTCGGCAGGATGGAAACTCCTTATGCAGTTCGCCGGAGCTTTTGTGATAGTGACCATGACACTTTTATTCACGGACAATGCTTTTCAATTTACAACATTTTTGAACATACCTTTCGTGAAAAATCCGGTGAACATGCCGGTGTGGCTCTATATAGTATTTACCATGCTTATCGTAGCGGGCTGGTCGAACGCGGTCAACTTCACCGACGGCATGGACGGCCTTGCCTCGGGGTTGTCGCTTTTTGTATTCGCCACTTTCGTGGTGATGTCGTATATCATCGGCAATATTAAAATGAGCGAATACCTGCTCATCATGCACGTGGCAAAGGCCGCGGAAGTCACCGTCATATGCGCGGCATTTACCGGCGCCATACTCGGGTTCCTGTGGTTTAACACGTATCCGGCGGAGGTTTTCATGGGCGACATAGGCGCGCTCATGCTCGGGGGTGCGATAGGCACGATAGCGGTGCTCATAAAGCAGGAACTTCTCCTGCTTATCGTGGGCATAATATTTGTGGCGGAAGTGGCTTCGGTCATTCTCCAGGTGGGCTCCTTTAAGCTCACCGGCAAGAGGATATTCAGGATGGCGCCTTTGCACCATCATTTTCAGCTTAAGGGCGTCTCCGAGCCCAAACTGATCATAAGGTTCTGGATCGCGGCTTTAATAGTGCTTTTGTTTACCTTAAGCACACTCAAACTGAGGTGATCGATGCTGGAAATTGACGGGAAAACAATACTCATACTTGGCGCGGGGAAAAGCGGCATATCGGCCGCGAAGTTCCTTTTGGCCCGCCCGGTTAAAAAGATAATTTTAAGCGACTCAAAACCGAGGGTGAAATTCGACCCCGAAGCGCTTGAACTTGAGAAAAACGGCGTGGTGATGGAGTCCGACGGGCATAAGGACGCCTCTTTCATAGAGGCCGATATCATCATACTGAGCCCGGGCGTGCCCATACAGTCAAAATGGCGCGAAGTCGCGGCCAGGAACAACAAACTCATGATAGGCGACGTGGAGTTCGCCAGCCAGTTCACAGACGCGAAAATAATAGCAATAACCGGGACAAACGGCAAAACAACGGTCACGACGCTCATATACGAAATATTCAGGGCGCAGCTCGGGGACAAAGTGGAGCTTGCCGGGAACATAGGCGTACCTTTCTGCGACATGCTCCGCGAAGGCAAGAAACCCGAATACGTCATACTCGAGTTATCAAGTTTTCAGCTGGAGGCGATAAAGGATTTCAAACCGCTGGTTTCGATAATATTGAATGTAACGGAAGACCATCAGGACAGGTACGCGAATATGCAGGAATACGCCATGGCAAAGGCGAATATTTTCCGGAACCAGACCGAAAGCGACCATCTGATACTAAATACCGAGGACAAGCTTACGAATATTATGAGTTCCATGGCCAGGCCGGTAAAGCACTTTTTCTCGGCTTACCGCGAGCTTGATAACGGGTACTACTTCAGGGACGGCATTTTTGTGAAAAGTTCCGGCGGCCAAAAACAGGAGCTGTTCAGGGCTTCGGAAATGAAACTTATCGGCAGGCACAACTATGAGAACGTGCTTTCATGCGTCATTACCGCGGATATAGTGAAGCTAGACATGGAAAAAGCCATAGGGACGATAAAGAATTTTACCGGGCTGCACCATAGGATAGAGTATGTGGCGGAAGTCAACGGCGTGAAATATTACGACGATTCAAAGGGCACAAATGTGGACGCGGTCCTGAAAGCCGTCGATACTTTCACGCAGGATATGGCGCTCATCCTCGGCGGCAGGGAAAAATCCACGGATTTCACCCCGCTTTACAATGCGCTCGCCCCGAACGTGAAGCTCATAGTCGCGCTCGGTGAAAACAGGGAAAAGATAAAGGCGATATTTTCACCAAAAGTGGAGGTTTTGACCAGCGAATCCATGGAAGACACCGTTGACAAGTGCTTAAAGGCGAAGGGCGTAAAAGTCGTGCTTCTCTCGCCGGGCTGCGCGAGCTTTGACCTTTTTAAAAGTTACGCCCATAGGGGCGATGAATTCAAAAAATTCGTGATGAAGGCGGTTGCCGTGAAATGATGAAGACAAGTTCCGGGGAGAGAATGGACTACACGCTTTTTACCGCGTGTGTGGCCCTTACGCTTTTCGGCATTCTCATGGTTTATTCGGCGAGCCCGGTGCTTGCTTTCGAGGAGCACGGCGACAGCGCGTATTATTTCAAGAGACAGGTTGTCTGGGCCATACTCGGCCTCGCCGTGGGTTTCTATTTCTTCAGGAGAAACCCCGAACAGCTCAAAAAAATAATGGTGCCCGGACTTACCGTATCCATACTGCTTTTATTCGCGGTGCATATACCGCACCTGGGGCGCAGGGTTGGCGGCGCCACAAGGTGGTTCAACCTCGGGCCTTTCTCTTTCCAGCCGTTTGAGATCGTAAAAATATTTTATGTGATATACCTGGCCGACCTTTTCGCGGACGACAAGAACCCGTTTTCCAGGAAACTTATCAGGTCCGCCGGGGTCACGGGTATCATCGCGCTCGGCCTCATATTCCAGAAGGACCTCGGCGCCACGGTCATCATAATGATGATATATATGGCCATGCTGCTGGTGGCGGGGGTCAATATATGGATATTCGCGGGACTGATAGGCGCCGCCGTTATGGCGGTCATCGTTCTTATAAAGGCCGAGCCTTACAGGATGAAAAGGGTCATGATGTTCCTGGACCCGTGGAGCGATTATTACGGCGCCGGGTGGCAGACCATACAGTCCCTGATAGCCGTGGGTTCGGGCGGGATATTCGGCGTGGGCTTTTCAAACAGCCAGCAGAAGTACCTGTATCTGCCGACCCCGCACACCGATTACATATTCTCCATAATAGGGGAAGAGTGGGGGTTGATAGGCGCGACAGTGGTGCTGGCGGGATTTTTTATGGTATTATCCCGGGGCGTATTCATAGCGATAAACGCGCAGGAAAAATTCAATAAATTCATGGCGCTGGGCCTGACGCTCACCATAATAACGCAGGTCTGCATAAATGTGGCCGTGACCATAGGCCTTATGCCTTCAAAGGGGACGACGCTGCCTTTTTTAAGCTACGGCGGTTCCTCGCTCCTTGTGGCGTGCATAGCCATGGGCATGCTTTTGGCGATATCGAAGACTGCGTACGGCAGGGCAAAATGAAGGCGCTCTTCGCCTGCGGCGGCACGGGCGGCCACATATACCCGGCCATAGCCATGGCGGAGGAGCTTTTGAGGCGCGATAAAAAAGCGTCCGTGCTTTTCGCCGGGAGCGTTTTGGGCATGGAAAAAGAAATAATAACGAACAGGGGCTTTGATTTTGCGGGAGTCAACGCGAGGCCCTTTATAAGGAAGTTTACATATAAGAACCTGGTGAATTTTTTCTGGATAATCAGGTCGTTCTTTGAATCAGCGGCGCTGATTAAGGAGTTTAACCCGGATATGGTCATAGGGACGGGCGGGTTCGCATCTTACCCCACGGTTTTTATGGCCGCTTTGGCCGGAAAAAGGACGCTGATACACGAGCCTAATGTGGTGCCGGGCGTGGCGAACAAACTGCTGGCCAATTTTGTGACGCATATAACGGCGGGATTTGAGGCCACTGTGAAATACTTTCCCAAAGGCAAGACTTTGGTTACGGGAAACCCGCTTAGGGAAAGTATTGTCAAGAACCGCAGGAAAGAAGCCTTAAAATATTTTGGCTTAAAGGCCTCTCTTAAAACTGTTCTTATAATGCCGGGTTCCAGGGCGGCAAAAAGCATAAACCGGGTATTTTCCGGGGTGCTGCCGCGCGCCGCGAAAGAAATGAAGGGGACCCAGTTCATATGGATGACCGGCAGCGAGGATTATGAAGCGGCCGTGAAACTCGCGGCCATGAATAAAAAAACGCGGTGCTGCGTGAAGAAGTTCATTGACGACGCGGGGCTGGCCTACTCGGCCGCCGACGCGGGTGTTTTAAGGGCCGGCGCGGGGACGCTCACCGAACTTACGGCTGTGGGCCTGCCTTCGCTGCTTGTGCCTTACCCGCACGCGACGGGGAACCATCAGGAATTGAACGCTTCGGCCCTGAAGGATAGGGGCGCGGCAATAGTGGTAAAGGACCGGGACTTAAGCGAGGAAACTTTTATAGTGTCGGTAAATAATTTGCTCAAAGGCGCCACGGGCGCAAAAATTAAAAAAGAACTGAAAAAAATGTACTGCGCGGACAGCGCGCAGAGGATAATAAAAACAGCCATGGGCCTTTAAAAAATTTTTTAGGAGAAGAACAATGTTAAAAGAAGTCAAGAACCTGCATTTTATCGGCATAGGCGGTTCGGGCATGAACGGCCTCGCTGAAATATTCATGACCATGGGCTATAAGGTGACAGGTTCGGACATGAAAGAGTCGGAAAACACGCAGCGCATCAGGAACATCGGCGGTAAAGTTTTTATAGGCCACGACGCGAAGAACGTTAAAGGCGCGGACATAGCCATATACTCCAACGCGGTCCCGGAGACAAACCCCGAGGTGGTAAAGGCCAGGCAGATGAAGATACCGGTCATACCAAGGGCGGTCATGCTTGACGAAGTGCTGAGGCTCAAATACGGCATAGCCATCGCGGGGTCGCATGGAAAGACGACCACTACCTCGATGCTTGCGACCATATTTATGGAAGCAAAGCTTGACCCGACCTATATAGTGGGCGGAGTGGTAAAAACAGGAGGGGTCCACGCCAGGGCGGGCAAGGGCAGGTATGTCATAGCCGAGGCCTGCGAAGCGTTCGGTTCGTTCCTCCACTTAAATCCCGTCATAGTCGGCGTGACGAATATAGACAACGACCACATGGACTATTACAAGAAAATGGACGCCTTAAAAGAGGCCTTTGTGAATTTCATAAATAAGGTCCCTTTTTACGGGGTGGCGTACTTAAACGGGGACGACGATAATATAAAGTCCATAAGGGAAGAGATCTTTGTAAGGCAGGTGTACTTTGGCTTTGACAAAACAAACGATATTTACGCTTACAACGTGCACTTTAAAGGCTTTAAGCAGCGTTTCTCGGTCATCTACCGCGGCAAAAAACTCGGTGTATTCGAGCTGAATATCCCGGGCAGGCACAATGTGCAAAATTCGCTCATGGCCATCGCCATTTCGATAGACACCGGCATCAAACCGTCTGTGATAAAAAAAGGGCTGCAAAGGTTCCACAACGTAAAGAGGCGCTTCAATATATTCAAAATGAAGAATTTCACCCTGATAGACGATTACGCGCACCATCCCGTGGAAGTGATGAAAGTGCTCGAGACCGGCAAAGAAATGGCGAAAGGAAGGGTCATAGCCATATTCCAGCCGCACCTTTTTTCCAGGACCCAGCAGCTGTTCAGGGAGTTCGCGAAATCCTTAAGCGTCGCAAATATGGTCATAGTGGACAAAATATACCCGGCAAGGGAGGCCCCTATAGCCGGGGTGACATCGGCCATGATAACCGATGCCATGAAAGAAACGGGCTACAAGCAGGCTTTTTATGAGACGGAGTGGGGTTCAATATCCGACCGGCTGCGCAGGACGGTAAAAAAAGGCGACATGGTATTTTTAATGGGCGCGGGGAACATATACGAGCTCAGAAGCGAGATTGAAAAGTGGGCAAAGTAAAAGGGTTTTACGTCGAACTTGAGGCGGCAGGCATATCTTTTGAGATGGATTTTTCAATAAAGGAAAAGACGAGTTTCAAAACCGGCGGAAAAGTGGACTGCTATTTGACAGCCAAGGACATGGAAGAACTTGAAGCCGCGGTAAAAAGCGCGCTTAAATGGAAAAAAGAGCTTTTTATCATGGGCAACCTCACAAACGTGCTGGTATCCGACGGCAGGATAAGAAAAGTGTTTGTCGAGCTTAAAGGCGTCTTTGAAGATATAAAGGCCGTTGGTAAAACGTCGGTTTATGCCGGAGCCGGCGTAAAAAACAGCGTGATGCTGGGTTGGCTCATGAAAAGGTCCCTGGGCGGGCTTGAGTTCATGGCCGGTATACCCGGCAAACTAGGCGGCGCGGTGTACATGAACGCCGGCGCTTACGGCAAGGGAATAGGCTCGTATATAACAAAGATTTACTTTATGGATAAAGAAGGGAAGTGCGGAGTCATAGAGAACGGCAAAGAGGCATTCTCGTACAGGCATTCGGTGTTCCAGGATAACGGACTCATAATCACGGGAATAGAAATGAAACTGAAACCCAGGCCGGCCGCGGAGATAAGGAATGAAATGGCGGCTATTATAAAGTTAAGGCATTCAAAGCACCCGTGGAAAGCCTATTGCGCCGGGAGTTTTTTTAAAAACGATAAGAATTACACGGCCGGAAAGCTGATAGAGGAAGCCGGGCTTAAGGGAATGTCCTGCGGTAAAGCGGAAGTTTCCACTATGCACGCGAACTTCCTGATAAACAAAGGCGGGGCAAAGTTCAAAGACGTGGTGGAACTGGCGGATAAGGTCAAAAAGGCGGTTTATAAGAAGTTCAGGATAAGGCTGGAAGAGGAAGTTAAGTATATTATGTAAATTACCGGAGACTGCCGGAAAAGTCCTTATGATAAGTCGTGTCCGGCGCAGGTCAAATTTTTCTATAAAGAATTACATGGATTTAAGAGGTTTTTCGACAGCATCTATTAATTGACTTTAAAACAAGGAGATTTTGGAAATGAAAAAGAAACTCAGAATCGGCGTTATCATGGGCGGTTTGTCCTCCGAGCGGGAGATATCGCTGCAGTCAGGGGCTTCCATAGTGAAAGAACTTAAGAGCCGCGGGGAAAACGTCGTGGCCATAGACCTTGACAGCCGCGGCACGGAGAAGATAACGGCGGCAAAAATAGACGTGGCAATTATCGCGCTTCACGGCACTTACGGCGAGGACGGGGCCATACAGGGTATACTTGAGTTCCTCGGGATCCCTTACACCGGCAGCGGCATCATGGCCTCGGCCGTGGGTATGAACAAGATAATGACAAAAAAGATAATAACCTTCTACGGCATATCAACGGCCAGGTGGCAGATTCTCGATAAAAAAGAAGAGCTCTCCGGGCTTAAAATAAAGTTCCCCGTAGTCTTCAAGCCGGAAGCCGAGGGCTCGTCTGTCGGGGTATATATAGTGAAGAATAAAAAGGAAGCTGCCCTGTGTTTCCCGAAAACCAGGAAATACGGCAGGGTGCTTGTGGAGGAATTCATAAAAGGGGTTGAAATATCGGTCCCGGTATTCATGGGCAAAACCCTTCCTATAATAGAGATAGTGCCGGCAAACGAGTTCTACGATTACGAGTCGAAATACACGGCCGGCAAGTCGGAACACATAATCCCGGCAAGGCTCACGGCGGCCGGGGCGCGGCTCGCGGAAAAAACGGCCCTTATGGTGCATATTGCGCTGGAATGCAGGGATTATTCAAGGGTTGACATGATAATAAGGAACGGCAGTCCGTATGTCATAGAGGTAAACACACATCCGGGTATGACGTCGCTGAGTCTTTTTCCGGATTCGGCGAGGAAGGCCGGCATAGCTTTTTATGACATTATAATGACGCTGGTGAAAAAAGCCATGGAGAGAAAAAAAGGATGAAAAGCTTCGGGACCAGGTACGTGGCAAGGAACACAAGGGTGGCGGCTATGCCTTCGGGTTTTAAGGGTCTGACAGCCGTCATCAGGAAGGGGTTCCTCTTCCTGATGCTCATAGGCATATTCGCCGTGAGCGTAAACCTGCTTGTCAAGCACATGGCTTCAGGCGTTTCAGCCATAAAGGCCGGGTTCAGACTGCCAGGGATAAAACTGCCGGAGATAAAACTCCCTTTTGGCAATATGATGTCGGAGGAGAAATTCCTCGTGGATGACGGGCAGGAATATGTGGTCAATTCAAACGGAAAATTCACGATAGCTCCGGCAAACACGGAAGGAAAGTACCTGGTAAGGCTTATCGGCATGTCTGCGGATGAGAAAAGGGAGGAATATGTGAAGGTTTTCAGGCAGGCGCTGGCCATAGACAGGAAGTACCTGGCCCTGGCTTCGGATATAAACATGCGCAACCTCAAAAACGTAATAATGATAACAACCGACGGAGCGACAGTTTACTTCGGCGACTCTATAACGAGGGACAAGCTTGAGAACTTCATGATTGCGTCCGAAAAGATAAAAGAAACGGGAAGAAAATGCACCACCATGAACCTGACGTACGATGATATGGTTATCATAAAATAAAAGGAGATCCAAACATGCAGCAAAACGGCGGTAACTTGATCGCGGCTGTGGACATCGGCACCACAAAGGTGTGCACGGTGATCGCGGAAGTCCACGACCAGGAAATAAACGTAATCGGCGTCGGCTGGCAGGAAAACAACGGCGTGTCAAAAGGCTCCATCAATAATATAGCCGAGACGACCGAGGCCATCAGGAAATCCGTCCAGAAGGCCGAGGACATGGCCAAGTCCAAGATAGATATGGTGCTCGCGTCGATATCGGGCAAGCACATCATCGGGATGAAGGGCCACGGCGAGATAGCGCTGTCCAACCAGCGCCAAAAAGAGATCACCGAGGATGACAAGCGCAGGGCCATGGAGGGCGCGACTTCGGTGCGCATGTCGCAGGAGCGCGAGACGCTTCATGTGGTGCCCATACAGTATATAGTCGACGCGCAGGACGAGATAGACGACCCGCTCGGCATGACAGGCATGAAACTTGAGGTTGACGCGTATATGATCACCGGTTCGCTCACGGCCATAGATAACGTGAAAAAAGTGGTGGAACGCGCCGGTTACGGCTGCGAGAACATAATACTGCAGGGGCTGGCGTCTGCGCACTCCGTGCTTTACCCGGACGAAAAGGACGTCGGCGTACTGCTGCTTGACATAGGCGGCGGCACAACCGACATATCGCTTTACTACAGGAAGTCGCTGCGTTTTGTGCGCGTCATCCCGGTGGGCGGCCAGTTCATCACAAACGACATAGTCCAGGGCCTTCAGACGCCCAAGTCCGTGGCCGAACTTTTAAAGAAAAAATACGGGCTTTTAGAAAGCGAAAATCCGGCGCCGGTGGACTCCATGGGGCTGTCCATATCGCAGCCCGATGAGTTCATAGAAGTGCCGGACATGGGCTCCTCCCGCGTGGAAAAAGTCGAGAGAAAAATGCTGGCGAAGTTCATAAAGCCCAGGGTGCAGGAACTCATAAGGTTCGTCGAGGAAGAACTGAAAAAGGAAGGCATAGACCGCTCCATGTACGCGGGCGGGGTGGTATTGACCGGCGGAACGGCGCTTTTAAAGGGTATCGACACGCTTTTCAAGGAAGAGATGAACTTAAGGGTGCGCGTCGGGGCTCCCTTAAAGGAAAAAATAGTGGGGCTCTACGATATAGTAAGCTCGCCGGAGTGGGCGACCGTGATAGGCCTGATCGAGTACTATGTCAGGGAGCACGGGCGCGAATCAACTTTCACGGACGGCGGAGGCAATAAGGCCATGGACGGTTTCTGGGCTTGGATAAAAAAGAATATTCTGGATAAAATATAAGGGAGGTTTCAAATGGAGACAATGGAATCGAAGCTGAAGTTCGAGTACGCTGATATGGAAAAGGACGAGAGCGCGGGTATAAAGATCAAGGTCATAGGCGTGGGCGGCTGCGGGTGCAATATCATAAATGACATGGCGGATTTCTGCCTGAAAGACGCCGAGCTTATCGCGGTCAACACGGACATGCAGTCCATACAGCGCGTCAACGCCGACGATAAGATACAGATAGGCAACAAGCTCACAAAGGGCGGCGGAGCCGGGAGCAACCCGGAAAAAGGCGAAAAAGCCGCGGAAGAGGACAGGGACCTGCTGGAAAGCAAACTGCGCGGTACGGACATGCTTTTCATCACCTGCGGCCTCGGCGGCGGCACAGGCTCGGGAGCGGCGCCGGTTATAGCGGATATAGCGCGCGGCCTTGATATACTAACCGTAGGCGTGGTCATAACCCCGACTAAGATGGAGCTGGATAACTCCAGGAAGAAAAAGATCGTGGAAGAGTCCATGAGCAGGCTGAAGGATAAGGTCAACTCCATAATAACAATTTCGAACCAGAAAATATTTGAAGTGTGCGATATAGCCATGACAGTACCCCAGGCGTACAAGGAAGCGAACAAGGTGCTCATAGAGATAGTCAACGGCATAGTCACCATGATAGCCAAGCCGGGCCTGCAGAACATAGATTTTGAGGATGTCAAGGCAACCCTCAAACAAAAAGGCGATACTTTCCTGGGTATAGGCCGGGCAAGCGGCACGGACAAGGCGAAAAAAGCCCTCGACCGCGCGCTCAAAAACCCGTTCATAGGCGATGTGGACATAAACGGGGCAAAGGAAATGCTGATCAACTTTGTCGGGAACATAACCGTTGCGGAACTCAAGGAGATAGAGAACATAAAGAAACTGACAGGGAAGGACGCTTCGCTTAAATACGGAGTGGTATGCGATGATTCAACGGGCGACGAGATAGAGGTCGTAATACTCATATCAGGCATCAAGAATCAGCCTGTAGGGGTCCTGCCTGCCGAGGCTATAATTCCGGAAAGGGTCGAAAAAGCGACCGGGCTTATGACGGTCGGGGTAAGGGGCATAGTCGACAACGGGTATGAAAATGTCGATATACCCACGTTCCAGAGGGTCACGGGGTATAATTAGGCTGAGGCGCGCTGCTGGAAAATAAGTCGGCAGGCTGGCGGGTTGTCATTGCGAGGAGCCGATTTTGGTTTAAGGCGACGAAGCAATCTCAGTTCCACCGATAAGCCTTAAGTATGAGGCGTTCTACAAAAGTACAGAGATTTCCATGAGTGAACTCATGGACTATAGGCTTCGTCGCTGAGGAGCTCGCTCCTCGCAATGACAGCACGATAATCGGAAAAGCGGAATGTTGCTGTAGTGTGATTCAGAAAAAACATATCAAGCGGGAGATGTTCATGAAAAAAGCATTATTGGCGGTCCTTATGGTTTTTGCGATTTGCCTGTATTTACGGGCCGCCGACGGGTTTATAAGCGTTAAGACCTTCCAGGCGGACGGGTTTACCGTCACCTATGACTGGGCCATGGACAGGGCCGATATCAAGGGCCCTATGGGCAGCGCGGGGATCGTTCTTAATTATCCGTTCGTGACTTCGCAAACAAAAAATTACCGGACAGACAGCGCGCCGTATATACTCGACGGTGAGCTTTTTATAAGCCCTTACACCGCCGAAAAGATCAGGGGGATAGTTTCCTCTGTCGCGGCTGAAACAGAAGCGCCTGTGGAAGTACGCGTCGTCGGCGCGGCCAAAACTCCTGTGCCGGAAAATACCCATGAGCCAATAAAGGAAAAAACAGCTGTTGAAAATAAGATTATTCCGGAACCAACGGCGGCCCCGCAGGACAATAGCCAGGCAATTGTCGTTGAGAAGGACACCGTGGCCGGGGAATCAAACGAAAGCGTAAAGATAGTGGAGCCAATAAAAAAATCATCATTAAGAAAGCTCATAGTGCTTGACCCGGGCCACGGCGGGAACGACCCCGGGGCAACGGGTTACAACGGGCTCAAGGAAAAGGACGTGGTACTGTCCGTGGCAAGGCTGGTAAAACAGCACCTTAAGAATTATAACGCGGACGTGCTTTTGACGAGGAGCACCGACGACTTCATAACGCTTAAGAACAGGGCGATATTCGCCAACTCCAGGAAAGCCGACCTGTTTGTTTCCATCCACTGCAACGCCTCCGATAACAGGACCGCCTCCGGCACGAGGTCGTATATATACGACAGGGTGGCGTCGTCAAAGGAAGCCGCGGAAGCCGCCAAATTCGAAAATAAAAACACCGGCGCGCTCGAGTTCCTCATGAATGACCTGAGAAAAAGCGCGTTTGAGTACTTAAGCATAGAGGCGGCCGGGAACATACAGCAGAACCTGATATCCGGCCTCAAACTCAAATGGCTGCCGACCGAAAGGGCGCCTTTCTACGTCATCGCGAACACCAATATGCCGTCGGTCCTGGTAGAGATTGCTTTTATCTCAAACCCCAGGGAAGAGGAAAAACTTGACAACCCTGAATTCAAGGAAAAAGTTGCCGAAAGCATGGCAAGCGGAATAATACAGTACCTGGCCAAGGTAAAATGAAACTGCCAAAAGGTTTCCATTTGTACGTCAGGGACAAAATGAACTTTATCATGTGCGATGCCATCAACGATATCCCGGGTTTTCTCCAGGTTTTTACCACGCGCAAAGGCGGCGGGAGCCTTTATAATTTCAGTTCGCTTAATACGGGCGTTCATACCGACGACGATATAAAGACGGTGAAAAACAACATAAAACGCATTGAGAAAGCGCTTGACGTGAAATACACGAGCGCAGCCAACCAGGTGCATGGGGATCATGTCGTGGTATTGCAGCCGTCTGGTGGAAAAAAATGGTTGAAGGGCCGCGATATAGTGGGTTTAAAAAACATCATAAGTACCGACGCGGACGGGATAATTTCCAGCTCCCCCGGCATTGCCGCAGGAGTAAGGCTTGCGGACTGCGTGGGAACGGTGATAGCGGACCCCGGCAATAAAGTGATCGCCTCCGTGCATTCGGGATGGAAAGGCATAGCGGCCGGTATTCCCGTAAAAGCAATAAAAAAAATGAAAAAATATTTCGGGTCAAACCCCGCTGACCTTATAGCCGCGGTTTCCCCTGCCATAGGACCGTGCTGCTATGAGGTGGGCGCCGAACTCTATAATCAATTGCATAAACAGCCTGTTTTTAGTAACATATTTAAAAGAAGGAAAGGCCGTATATATATGGACCTGTGGGCGGGCGTAAAAAACCTGCTGTTGGAGGCCGGGCTGAAGAAAAAGAATATTCATGTGTGCAACATATGCACCTTTGACAATCCAAAATACTTTTATTCCCACAGGAGGGATAAAGGCAGGACGGGAAGGCATATGGCGATAGGGGCGGTTGTTCAAGTTGTCAAGCCAAAAGCCAAAAGACAAAAGTTAAGTAAGGCGAAAAAAATAAAGCAAGTGTAAGGCAAGTAAGGCGCAAGGCAAAACTGCAGAAACGGTTTGTTCTTTCCGACTTTGTTTAACTTGATTTAACTTGCACTTGTTTTACTTAACTTTTGTCTTTTGGCTTTTGGCTTAAAAACTTAAACTTAATCGCAGAAAGGCCCACAATGCCGCATAACGAACATGGACTATCAGACGAAGTTAAGGACAACATCGACCGCAAGCTCGGGGATGAGTGGAGCGAATGGGTCGGGGATCTTTCTAAATACGAGAAAGAGATAAAGGAAGGCAAGACTACATTCCTTTTGTTTTATTTCGTATCCCTTTTTGTATTGACCCTGGTCGTTATGTGCGGATATTACCTTATATCGCCAAGACTTGCGCAGTTTCACCCAATGGCCGATACCTTTTTATTCGGGGGTATCATCGCCGTATGCGCTTTTTTTTATCTATACTCATTCCTCCTTCTGCTGACGCTCGCGACCGGGGTTAACTTCGTATTTGCCTCCAAAAAAGAAGGACTTCACATCGAGTGGATATACCCGGTTGTGTATAAGATAGCCTCGATGTTTAAAATATCAAAGGACAGGATAGGCCACTCGCTTGTTAAAGTCAATAACGCTCTTATATATACCACTAAAAAGCAATTTCAGGCTTCCAATCTGCTTGTGCTTTTGCCGCGCTGCCTCGATAAGGACACGCGTACCAAAGTGGTTGGGATAACGGGGAAGTACGGGTGCACGGTATTCACCGCGACCGGAGGGTCTTCCGCAAGGCAGATGCTTAAAAAAGTAAGGCCGGACGCCATCATAGGGGTGGCCTGCGAGAGGGACCTGGTGGCCGGTATGACAGACTCGCCGCATCACGTACCGGTCCTGGCAATAGCCAATAAAAGGCCGAACGGCCCGTGCAAAGATACGGTCATAGACGTGGAAGAATTTGAAAAAGCCGTAAGGTTCCTGTTAAAAAAATAACTTTTTAATAATAATATTTCACACCCAGTTTCAATATCGGCACCGGATTATTCAGGCTGACATCCGAGTCCGGATCCGGCTTGGCTGTGTATGTGAAAATAAGGACCGTAGTCTCTATATATATCTTTATATTGTCCGTCACGGCGGATATAAGCCCGATGCTGGGGTTACCAAATCCGAGTATTATTGAACTGTCCTCGTCCACCGCACCGCTCACTCCCAGCCCGGCGTATAAAAAATCATTGAAAAGGTAATACGCGTTGAATTGCACCAGCGCCATGCCGGATTTCCCGAAAAAAATACCGCCGGCAAAAACAGTGAAGGATATATTCGGGTTTATTATCCTGGAATATGAAAGGCCCGGGATGACCTTGCTGACCATGCCGATCTCTATGCCAAGGGCGTTGTTTAAGGGTATGGGCCTGGGGTTATAAGGCGACTCCCTCACAGCCTCAAATGACCCGCTGGTAAACGTGCGCCCCAGGGCGTCCACAGTCGCGGCCGGGGTGTTCGAGTTTGCCTCGGCAGCGTCTTCGGCGATTATAAATGATGAAACAAGCAAAATTGCCATGATTCCCAAAACCATTTTTTTGACCATTCAAGCACCCCTGTTTTTTTTATTATAATAATACCAAATTGGCACAATGTCAAGCGCGTCCTAAAACCGTGCGGTTGCAGGCTTTCATTTCGAGGCTGTCATTGCGAGGAGCCGACCTTGATCCATGGCGACGAAGCAATCTCAGTTCCACCGATAAGCACTTTTAATAAATATGGGTAAAATCCAGGGCCTGCAAAAGTACAGAGATTGTCCGCTCGCCGTGCTCGGGACTTGATAAGACATGGCGCTTCGTCGCTGGAAGTCTCGCTCCTCGCAATGACAAACAAGCGGACAGTGACGGACCATACGCAATTTCATAATTACCATTTTCCCGTTATATGCTATAATCCAATCATGTTTAAAAAAATAGTTTTTATCATATCAATCCTGCTTTTCACCGCGGGACTCAGAGCTTGGAAATGCGAAGGCTGCCCTGACAGCTATAAATACGGCTATGACGTCTACAGCAACAGGAACTACCTGCCGGATATGGCGGGGAGGCTTGAGTCGGCGCACGGCATAACCACCTACATTAAGATCGAAAAAATAAAGGGCGATTACGACATGCGCGGCGTTGCGTACGCATGTCTGACCACAGCAGCGGCCGCGCGGGACGGGAAGGGCGTCATCGTGATATACCTCAATGACTTAAGGAAAAAAGGCGTGATACTTGTCAGCGACGATTTAAAGGCGGTATTTCCCGAAAAATATGTGGAAGCGCTCCAGGAGGATATCCTTAATAATTTGCAGGGTAAGTGGTACTTAAGGCAGGTCACGCTCCTGGCAAAGATCACCGGCTCCTTTGTGTATATGCTTGAAAAAAACACCATGACAAGGCAGCAGCTTGATGAGCAGCGGGCCAGGATGATAGTGGTGGACGACCCCGTCTATGCCATTTCATTGCTGCCCATAATCAGCGATATTATCGGGCTTTTCTACATGGAACCTTTTACTTTCCTGTTTTATTACCCTTTTGTCATGTACTTCCTGATAGTCAGGTGGTTCGGGATGAAATTCGGCCACACCGGGCTACTGGCGTCAAACGCGGCATGGCTGGCAATGATGATATTTACAGGCGTATTGATAGTGAACAGGCTGAACATATATTTTCCCGATTATGTCGGGATATTCACCATCATAGCCGGTTTTAACATCCCGTTATATTCGGCCCTTTTCGCGCTGAACAGGAACGAGATACTTTACGCCGCGCAAAATTACCTCACGGATGTAACAGGCGGGTTTGACGCGGCAAACAGTTTTGAGGGGAAAAAATGGGGAAAATAACGGTAGCGGCTTTTGTCCTTATTGTTCTTGCCCCTTTTGCGGCTCCGGCACAGGATAAATACTTGTTAAACGCAAAGCAGCCGATATATCCTTCAAACCCTGCCGAAATAAACCCGGGATGCAATAAATGCGACTGGGACATAATTTCCACGGGTCCAGGCTGGGGAACCGCGCAAAAGCATATCAAANNTGTACCATGCCGGGAAGTTCAGGCTTGAGATAAAAAATGACGACGCCACCCGGGAGCAGGTGGTAATTTTTGACAATGCGGGGCTTTACATCCTCGACCCGCCCTCCAAAACCGCGGCCTTTTACCTCCTTTCGGACCCGGACAACCTGATGTTCCTTGAAAATATTTTCCCCGGGATCGGCCTAAAAAAAG
>PMTB01000082.1:21221-37475 GCA_003167475.1 candidate division FCPU426 bacterium
AATGGCTGGACAAACAGACGGGCAGGACAATAAGGGTGGAAACAGCGACAGACCTTGCCCAGGCCCCTCTTAACGGAAAAATGGAGATATCACAGCCCATAGAGCAGTCGTATACGGCGGAAAAAGTAAACAGCCGGTTATTTATGGACGGCGCGCTTTTCAAAGTGCCGCAGGGATACACCGTGATAGACATGAAAAAGCAATATGACAAAGCACTGGAAGAACAAAAAGGCATAAAGCCCGGGCAGGACCATGAATATAAAAAAGTGACCATACCGGCCCCAAAAGGCCAAAAATGAGCTACATTAAGGCCGCCGTATTTTCAAATGTCGAGACACTGCTTACCTACAAAGCGCCGGACATAGGGCCGGAAATGATAGGATGCAGGGTAATAGTCCCGCTGGGGAGCAAGACAGCAACCGGACTCGTGATAGAGGTATCCCAGTCCGCGGATATACCTGACGCGAGGATCAAATCGATAAAATCCTTTCTTGACGACGCCCCGGTCATAAGCCATGAACTGATCAGGCTCGGGCTGTGGATGTCGGATTATTATCTCGCGGCCCCGGGAATCACATTTTCTTCCATGCTCGCTCCCCTGTACTCGATGACCTCAAAAAAAATCGTAAGGCTGATAAATGAGGCGGCGGAACTATCCGGGCGGCAGATGGACGTGGCCGAGTACCTAAAGGACAGGGAACATAACGAGGCCGCCTTCAGCGCAATGGAAAAGGACCTGAAGATAAGCGGGCTTCACGGCGTTATAGCGGCCAGGCGCAAGAAAGGCGTGGTGGAAATAGAGGAAAAACAGAGCTTAAAGGGCGTCAAAAAAAAGCGCGTCAAGCCCGAGACCGGTTCGGTGGAAAACTCAGGCGCACTGATATTGAACTCCTTTCAGCAGGAAGCGGTGGATTCCATAACGAACGCGATAAAATNNACCACAGGTTCCGGCAAGACAGAAGTATATATCAGGGCCGCGCAGCAGGCCGTAAGCAGCGGAAAAAAAGTCATTATCCTTGTACCCGAGATATTCCTGACGCCCCAGGTCACGGAACGTTTCAAGAACGTTTTTTTTGACAGGACGGCCATATACCACAGCGGGTTAAAGCCCGCGGAGCGCGTGCATGAATGGGAGCGCATGAAGAACTCCGAAGTGGACGTGGTGGTCGGCACCAGGTCGGCCGTATTCGCGCCTTTTGAAAGCCCCGGGCTCATAGTCGTCGACGAGGAATTCGATTCTTCATATAAACAGGATTCGGAGCCGAGGTACTCGGCCCGCGACTGCGCCGTGTACAGGGCGGCGCTTTGCGGGGCAACAGTGGTGCTCGGAAGCGCCACCCCGTCCGCGGAAACGTATTACAATGCCGTGACCGGAAAGTACGGCATGCTTAAACTCCCGGAACGCGTGTCAAAGCGGCCCATGCCCGAGATAGAAGTGGTGGACCTGAAAATAGACGCGAATAAAAATAACGGATTGTTCCTTTCAAACAACCTTATCAAAGGCATGCAGGATTCGCTGGACTCAGGCGGCCAGGTCATACTGTTCATAAGCCGGAGGGGCTACTCCAATTACAATTTCTGCATGGACTGCGGCACTGTGGAAAAATGCGTCAACTGCGATATACCGCTTGTATACCACAAGACGACCAATAAGCTCAAATGCCACTATTGCGACTATGAAAAACCCCCGGCCCTGATATGCCCCAAGTGCAAAAAACCCATAGCTTACAAAGGCGCGGGAACCCAGCGCGTGGAGGATGTCATAAACAAGTTCTTTCCCGATAAAAAAATAGAGCGTATCGACATGGATTCCATGTCGGACAAGTCGGAGTACTTTAAGGTTTACAACAGGATCAAAAACAAGGAAATAGACATACTGATCGGCACTCAGATGATAACCAAGGGCTTTGATTTTCCCGAAGTGACATTCGTCGGCGTGGTGAGTATTGACACGGTACTGAACCTCCCTGATTTCAGGAGCGAGGAGAGGGTCTTCGAACTGCTTATGCAGGTGGCCGGCAGGACGGGCCGCGGTGAAAAACCGGGCAGGGTGGTAATACAAACATTCAACCCGCAGAACCCGGCCATAGAAATGACGAGGACGTACTCCACGGAAAAATTCTATGAGGAACAGCTTAAGATAAGGAAGGAACTGGGGTATCCGCCGTTCGGGAAAATGATGCAGGTGATAATACAGGATGAGAACGAAGAGAAAGCCTTTAATGACGCCGAAAAGATAGCGGACATAGTGCAAAAAACGATCAATAAGGAAGCCATGAAAATGATATCCATACTGGGTCCGGC
Source organism: candidate division FCPU426 bacterium (assembly GCA_003167475.1). Taxonomy (GTDB): domain Bacteria; phylum Oederibacteriota; class PGYV01; order PGYV01; family Palsa-1178; genus PALSA-1178. The sequence goes on from PMTB01000082.1 coordinate 23,526, forward strand.
CGAGGCGCCGCTTTCCAGGATAAGGAACAAGTACAGGGTGAGCATAATTCTGAAAAGCAAAAACGCGAAAAGCCTGAACATAATAGGAAGGGCGATAAAGCAGAATAGCCGCGGGCTGGATGTGGCCGTGATAGTGGACCCGGTGAATACGCTGTAGGAAGAGGTTGATTATCTGATCGTGTAGTCGCGGGCCTGCGTCCCACCGGCCCGCGCCTAGATAAGGATAAAAGACACGCAAACTAATGAAGTGCCTGACTGTATCTGCGCGGGTTTGCTTGCTGTCCCGCAGGCGCACCCTGGTGGAACAGAGGGTGCGACTACAAAAAAAATGTGTTATAATCAGGAAACGTTTAAATAAATTTAAAGGAGCCTTACCATGGCAAAAGCCGAAGGAAAAGCTTTTAAATTCCAGCCTGAGACGGAGATAGACACAGCCGTCCTGGAGACAATAAATTATGAAGGCGGGGAACAACTTATAGAGTACAGGACAAAGGAATTTTCCGCTGTTTGTCCGTTCTCGGGCCTTCCCGATATCGCCGTTGTCATCGTGCGGTATATACCCAAAACAAAATTGATCGAATTGAAATCGCTGAAATACTACTATATATCATTCAGGAACGTGGGCATTTACCAGGAAAAGGCCACGGACAGGATATTCCACGATCTCAAAAGAACCCTCACGCCCAAATATCTTTATGTGGAGACACTTTACAACACGCGTGGCGGCATTGACGCGAAATGCGTTATGGAAACAAAAAAAGGCAGAATATAAAAATATTGCAAGGGGTGTGGCATGAGTATAGAACATTTTCAGGCCAAAAAAACATGCTTATGTTTGGCTTTATTTCTGGCCCTGAGCGCGGTATTTTCCTGTTCAAAAAAACCCCTCACCCTTGAGGAACGTTTTGCTTCGACCGACCCGAAGGAAGTACGGTCCGCTCTGACCGATATGTGGCGGACAGGTGACGGCTCCAGCCTGGCTACAGCGGTCAGGCTGCTTGACTCGAAGGAATATTATGAGGACGCGGCCTTTTCCTTAAGCTCCCTGAATTCCGCTGTAATAGATTCAGTCGTGCTTGCGGGGATGGTTTTGGGCAGGGATAATACAGGCAGGCTTCTGTACTTTTACATGGTATCAAAAAAACGCCCGATTCCGGCGGAATTGTCAAAATTCAGCCAGCCGGATTTTAAGGGATCAGAACATGACAAGGCGCTGCAGTTTAAGGAAGCACTTTCTGTCAGGAACGCGAAAACAAAAATAAAATTCAAAAGGGATTTTAAGGACGGCGTGATAACACAGAACCCGTTTTTGGCTAAATACGGCTCCTCTCCCATGATGCCGGCAGTCCCCAACACCTATAAAGCCTGGCACACGGCCAACCCGGACATACTTGTACACGATAAAACCATTTACTTTTACTACCGCGGAGGAGACGGCACTGACCGGATATGCCTGGCAACCGCGCCGTACGAGTCTTTTAACGGAAGCAACTTTACAGACTTTCCGGGCAATCCCATTATAGGCACTGCGAAAAAAGGTTATGACAGCAGGGCCGCGCTTGATCCGGCCGCTGTATATTTTAACAACAGGGTATTCCTTTACTACAGCGCTTTGGGCGACGGGGAAGACTTTGTGGGGCTGGCAGTATCAAAGGATTTTAATAATTTTAAAAAGTACGCCGCAGTCATAAAGGGGCGCGCCCCGGCTGTTATCGTGAGGGACGGGGTAATATATATGTACTATGTCGCGTATAACCTGCTTGGCGGCTATTCGGTTTACCTTGCCACGTCAAGGGACGGGTATAACTTCGTTAAATACAACAACAAACCGGTTTTTGAGCCGGATCCGGACCCGAAAGCATGGGACTCCAAAAGCGTAACCGTCCCGAGGATAACTGAAAAAGATGGCTTATATTATATGCTCTACGCGGGCGACAGCAAATACCTGGATTACCCGCCATATTTCGGCCTGGCTTACTCATACGATCTTGTCAACTGGTATAGGGGTACGCAGAACCCGATATTCTCGCGCGGGAAAAAAGGCGACTGGGACGACGGCGCGATATGGTATGGCCAGATGTTTGAATACGGGAACAAATGGTATTTATATTACGAAGGCTGGGGTGGAGGGGAAAGCCACGAAAAAGAATACGGCCCCGGAGGGCGCTCGCAGATAGGGGAAGCGGTGGGGGAGTTTAGGCTTGAGGATTTGCTGTAAATGCAGAGGGTTGTAGACAGGAAACAGGAAACCTTTAAAGGTCGGCCTGCATCAATAAACGTGGCACCACAGTGTAGAGGCGCGTATAATGCGCCATGCGAGGGGTTGATATACGGATAACGGCCGATAATATTTGGTAGGAATTGGAACGGGACGGACTTAATTAATTATGGATTCTTGGGAAAATTGGATTAAATAGGCAAAAGTATTCTAATGTTGATTTAAGGGGGATTTTAACACGTGAAAATATTCGTTATTTTATTTATGTTTGTTGCGTTGTACGTTGTGCTTGCAAAATTTTATTTTGACCGGGACAAGTTTTTACTAAAAAAACGTTTAATGCTACTCATTGTTTTTACCCTACTGTGTATAACTAAGGCAATCGGAGATTATATAGTGCTTGGAAACCAATTGAACAACAGCCCGACTTTAATCATCGTTTTGTGTGTTGCCATTTTGGTTTTTACGATCTTAATAATTCTTACATCGATTGAAATTAATTTAAAATATTGGAATCTTTTTGGTTTCAAATATTTCGAAAATAAAAACGCCGGACAAAAAAGCGTAATAATTATTTTGATGATAACTATTTTTTTTATTCCAATGGCGTTTAGATTTCGCAACTTTACCGTATTAATTATATTGGGTATGACAACATTCTTTCTGTCAATAGGTTTAATATATTTTCAATATAAAAACGAGCAACTTATTTCTTTGAAAAAAGTTATTATAAAGAAAAGAAAAAATAAAAGAAAAATATAATTTTATCCAATGCGGTCCGGAAGGGTGTTTGCAGATATGGGAAGCGTTTGGGAACAGTGAAATGGGCCGGACCTTGGTTATTGATTATAGACTTGACGGGATTTCTGTGAAATAACAGGTTGGCATTATAAGGTGAATTAAATATAGATTTTGTGGAAATATAATGAGCGGGAAACTAAGGGTGCTAATACCCGGCGCTGTGTGTCACGTGATATCAAGAGGCAATTTCAAAATACCCGCGTTTGTCCTGATGAACAACCGCTATCACTTCCTGTTGAAAACCGAAAATGCCAATTTTCCACTGATATGGCGATCGAAAAATTACCGGTAAAAAAACAATCCAAAAGGGTTAACTGCCGGTGAAAAAAGTCCGAATAATGACGAATACCGTTCTTTATCAGCAGGCCGTGTCCTGGCATACTAATAAGCATAACAGAGCGAAACTATCAACTGCCTGCGGCGCGTCCCGGTTTAAAGCGGATTATCCTGGAAAAAGCGTCAATGCAAAAAAAACGGAGCAACAATCAGCAAACAGCCGGAAAATACAATTTTTCAGCGTTTTGGCGATGAAATTGAAAAATAATCCCTGACGGATAAATGTAATGCAAACGAATATAAATGCGAAGAAAAAAAAGACGGGAAACAGTATATTATTAATTATGGGATTGTCCGCGGCAGTTCTTATGGGCCTTTTACCTGTGGCACTCCTGCACGCCGAAGAACCGATACAACTGGCATGCGCCGGGCAATATGCCATATCTATGCGGTATACGGCTGCCGCGAAATATAATGATTCAGCCGGAAACACGCCCCCCGCCGATGATTTTGGTTCCATGGCTTCCGGTATAGACGCTGTCAGTTGCTCTATTTTTGGGGATATTCCGGTAGTTGTATATGGCCCCACAGTGATTGAGTTCTGGTGGAGGGGTTCTAACGCGGGAACAATGCTTTTTGTTTTAAACAACAGTATTCAGGCGGTCCAGTATAAGGATAATGGGTGGATAAAATACAGATTAACCATCAATAAAAAGGGCGCGCAGCAATTGAAATGGGTTTATAGAGCTTCGGCAGAAGGGTACGCTTCTATACAACCTTAAAATATATGGTGAATTCATACCCGTCATGCCTTTTGGGCCTTGAGACAATGCGCGTTTTGCGCGGTTTTTTTAATTTTGCCGGGAATACGGTACAAAAGAGTACTACAGACTGCAGATAAATCCACGTTTAAACCCCATAATTCCGCAGTTTCCAGCGCTAACCTGTTTTTAATAATAAATCCTACTTTTTTGGTAGTATTTTGTTGACTTCACGCAAATAGCGGGTATACTCGGGATAGGGACAGGCGATCAAAGGCCGCCCAATAAATATAAAAAAGGGAGAAAAATGAAAAAAGTAATAGCAGCGATCTTACTTGTACTCGCAATTGCAGCAGCAGTTTCATGCGCAAAATCACCAAGCACCGCGCCTGCGGCAACAGCCACGGCCACGCCGGTCAACACGCCGACAGTGGGGCCGACGACCGTTATTAAGTTCAAGCAGGGGGTTTTTCCCAGCGCGGCTTACGCAGGGACTTCCGACACGAGGGTGGTCAACGGGGCTTATGTCACCGACAATTTCGGTTCGTGCGCGAATTTAGAGGTTGGGTTTGACTCGGGGCTCGCCGAGAGGGTACTTTTAAAGTTCGATACCAGCGCCATACCCATGACCATGACCGTGCAGACCGCGACCCTTACCCTGAACTGTTTTGGGACCAACGGCATACTGGGCCTGGCCGCTTACAGGGTAACCAAACTTTGGATAGAAGGTTCGGGCTTATGCGGAGGGCTGGCGGATGTCAACTCTTCATGGAACTATAGCGACGGCCCGGCCAATCCGTGGACCACTCCGGGCGTGGATTTTGACGCGTCGTCAAAAAGCCAGGTCACAAATGTGCTGGCAACCGGAGCATATTCAATCTCGCTGAATCCCGCGATGGTACAGACGTGGGTTTCAAATCCCGGGCAGAATTACGGTATGCTGATCAAGGCGGAGGATGAAACGACCAACTACGCCGCGAACTACGACCAAACGGTATCCGCGGGCGCGACAGCGCCGCTGCTTACGGTGAGTTACTACTGATATAACATCAATTAAAGTTAAAACCCCGGGCTAAGCACAAAAGCCCGGGGTTTTTTATTTACATGTGATATGTCCAAAAATATTGGTATAATATTGTTAGGATTTGAGAACGTTTTTAAAGGAGTCGGCAATGAGCGGGAACCCAATAGTGATCGGCGGGATAGTAATTCCATTTGATTCCCCTGTTCTTTTGTTCATCCTGGGTATACATGTATTGGCGGGCCTTGTTTGCGTGGCTTCAGGCATTGCCGCCATGTTCAGCAGGAAAGGGCCGGGGAGGCACACTGTATTCGGACGTATTTATTTTTGGGGTTTTGCCGTTGTTTTTGTCACGACAACCGTACTTTCCATAGCACGTCGGCATGAGGATTTTTACCTATTTATCATAGGCACCATCGCGTTCGCGTCAGCCGCGTTTGGGCGAAACGCGGTCAAGTCCCGCCATAAAGGATGGACGGCATTTCACATCATCGGGATGGGGATGTCATTCATCCTGTTATTGACCGCTTTCTATCTCGATAACGGTAAAAACCTGCCGGTTTGGAAAGACATGCCGCATTTTATGTTTTGGTTTTTGCCGAACCTGATCGGGATACCGCTGATAATTTTTGCCATGGTTAAATACAGGAATTACTGACGCGCGGAAAATGGGAATGAACCGTCCGGAAAAGGGAAATACTCAATAATACCTTAAAATCAGGTTTTTGTAGGGCATTTTGTCACCGGAATATTTTAGAAATTATGGAATAACAAAAAAGGAAACAAAATTTCACTGTGAATGGCCGAAAAGCGACGGACACTGCTGAAATCTATAAAAACCCATAAAATCAAGGGGTTTTATTTAATAACACACTGGAACTAATCCTGACTGAAAATGTCTAATAATAGAGCTTAAATAGCCTGTTTCTTTGAAAATACAGCATTTGATTTTTCAGCCGTTTTTGTGCGCTAAATCACTTGCTTTTACGCTGAAATTTTGTAAAATTGTGTATGTATTTCATTATTATATGCATTTGCATTTTTGCAGGGGAAAAATGGGAAAAATAAACAGGAACAGCGCCCAGAGGCTTGCAATACTTTTGTCCCTTCTTTTTCTGTTTGCCGCTTTTTCGCAAAGCGTTTTTGCGGGTGTGCTTACGCTTGTGAAAAGCCAGGACCCGGCTGTCGTCAATGTCGGCGATACGGTCACTTATTGCATCGCCGTAAATCCACAGTACGTAACCCCCAAGGCCGATATCATCTGGGTCATAGACCGCAGTTTTTCCATGGACATCGGCATCGACAATATCAGGAACTCCCTGGCTTATTTCACCCAGCAGCTTTCGGGAAGGCATGTTGATTACAGGATAGGGCTTCTAACCTTTGTGGACGGCATGTACGAAAGTTACGGGTTCGCGGACACTGACGCGAAATTCATCAGCTGGCTTAACGGGATAAACTGCACCGGCGGCACAGAGCTCGACCTTGAGGCGCTTTATAAAGCCAATACATTTCCATGGAGGCCCGACGCTTCCAAAACCATGATACTGATAACCGACGAATCCATACCCTGCTCCGAAACGAACACCGACCCGCTTTCGGTGAGCCTTACCGCGCACGACCTGTACTCACAGGGTGTCATTATAGACGCGATCACATTCAACCCGGACAGGTACGGACCAATGGGGAAATGCAACCCGATCTTCCTACCCCCGATGGCAGGCGGCATATGGCTGGATTACAGCACTCCGTCCGCGGGCTGGAATGTATTTTTACAGCTGCTCGGCGAGGCTGTTGCCAATATGAATAATGTCGTGATACGCGACCCGCTGCCTCCGCAGCTGTCGCCCCTGGCAGGGACCCTGAACGGCGGGGTCGTCACAAATAACCAGATAGTCTGGAATTATGACCAGATAGACAGGGGCGTGCCTTTCAGCGTTTGCTTTGACGCGGTCGTCACAACCCCGTTCGCCGGGCAGCTGATAAATACCGCTTATGGCTCGGCTGACGGAATAACCGAGACATCCTCGAACGATACTTACCTGCAAAAAGCCACGGCAACCGTCACCCCAACATACACGCCTACATTTACCTATACGTGCACATACACCATGACATTTACTTCCACGATAACCCCGACCTTTACCGCGACATGCACGTTCACGCCGACTTACACTTTGACCTTCACCATTTCTCCGACATACACCCGCACTTATACATGCACGGCCTCGCCGACGTACTCATATACGGCTTCGCCCACATATACGCTGACGCCGTCGCCGACCTCCACGATAACGGTTACATACACTTACACGCCGACGCCGACTTATACAATAACCCTGACCTGCACCCCGACCTTGACCGCTTCGCCAACTTTCACGGTCACCCGGACAGCGAGCCCGACCTTCACATTCACCGTAAGCCCGACTTACACGGCCACATATACTTTCACCCCGCTGGCATCGGGCACATTTACCTGCACAATCACCCCGACTCCGACAAAAGACCACGACCACTTCATCATCACGGCTCCGGCGTCAGTCAAGGCAGGCGTTCCTTTTTATATAACCGTCACAGCCATGACCAGCCCCATGTACGGCAGCCAGGTGGCTGACAATTACGGCGGCATACTGCACCTCTCCACAAGCGCGGCTGCATTCTCACTTCCCGATGATTACAACTACATACCGGCGACGGACGCGGGCTCGCATATATTCCAGGTTGTTTTGATCACGCCCGGCATGCAGACCATCACGGGCAATGACACGGTTGAGACGTCCATGACAGGTTTTGCGAATATCTTGGTCACCAACGGCGACGCGCTGAACTTCACCATAAACGCGCCGGCTTCAGTGGCCGCGGGACAGGTGTTTTATATCACGGTCACGGCTAAGGATTCTTACGGCAATGTGGCGGCGGGCTACACCGGCACCGTGAGTTTTTCCTCCACCGATTACCAGTGGGTGACGCCGGGGGACATACAGTTCACCCCCGCCGACTTAGGGGTAAAAATACTCGCGGTCACCATGAAGACTTCGGGCATACAGCGCATATACTGCCAGGATACTGCGTTCCCGTCGATCAACGGCACCAGCAATGACATTAACGTGCTTCACGGGCCGCTCAATAAATTTTTAATAGCCGCGCCGTCCGTGGCAAACGCGGGCGTAGCTTTCAATTATGTGGTCACGGCAAAGGACCAGTACAACAATACCATCAGCGACTACACGGGCACCGCGCACTTCACCACGACGGACGGGCTCGGCGCGCTGCCATCCGACTATACATTCCTTTTGACAGATTCGGGCACCAGGGTCTTTGCGGCAACGCTCAACACCAACGGGATACAGACCATAACAGGCACGGATACAGTATTTCCGGCCGTGACAGGGATAAGCAACAATATCAATGTCGTGACCCCGGCGACAAGCTACAGCCAGCCGCTGCTGCTCACCTCATACCTGACCGCGGCGAATACGTATGAGTTTGTGTATATCAATGTGTCGGCTCCGGCAAATACAACGATACCCAACAACGCTTATCTTGAATACGACGTTTTCATGCCGGAATACAACGCGGATTTCTATACGGGCACGGAGTTTGCCGGGTCTTTCGGAGATATGAGGGATTACGGGCAGTCGACGCAGGCATATCTGATAGACCAGAACGGCATCAGATGCCATCCGTCAATGGACCTTGGGGATTACGCCAACGGAAGGTGGTACCACAGGAAGTTCAATATATCCTCGCTCAACGGAGGCACCTACAACCAGGCGGAACTTTCCCAGGACACGGGGAACATCGGCTACAACGGCGCGCCGTCGAACATGGCCGGGACTTTCAACGCGGTTTACGACAACATACAATTCAAGGACTCCAGCGGAAATGTGCTGAAGAACTTCTTCGCGAATTTCAACGCGATACCATTCAATAACTCGGTCATGGTTGACGGCAATGTGGCCGGCAACAGGGGTAACGGCGGTATAAGCGCGCCCGCTCCGGCAAACAACTATATCTGGGTTGTGAAAGATTATACCCTGGCGCAGTCGCCGGCTGGTTCCATCACGGCCAATGGCGCGGCTTCGTGCACGATAACCGCGCACCTGTTCGCGCCTGATAATTCGCCCATAGCCTACGCGCTGGTTGATTTCACATCAAACAGGCCGGAGGATACGATCGCGCCCGTGGCGGTAAGCTTAAATGTAACGGCGATTACGGACTGGAACGGCAACGCTTTCGCGGTCATACGTTCCACAAAATCAGGTTCGGCCAATATCACTGTGCGCTCGGCGCATATGTCGAAGATAATCACGGTGAATTTCGCGGCCGGAGCCGCGGCCAAAGTGGACCTTGAACCTCCCACATTGTCCATGCAGACGGGAATGACAGGCACCCTTTACGCGAGCATCATTGACCAGTTCGGGAATTTCGTTTCCGATTCAAGGAACATAACAGTGAGTTCGACTTCGGGAACCATGCAGTTCTCGGCGGATAACGGAGCGACATGGGCCGCCCCGGCAGTGTTCCAGGGCACTTCTTTGAAAAACCTGCTTGTAAGGGATTCAACCGCAAACACAGCGACGGTCAGCGCCGCGGCAGCGGGGCTGACAACCGATACTTCCACGATATATATAAATAACGGCGCGGCCTCAAATCTTGTTGTACAGCCTTTATCAAGCACCACGGCAGCCGGGGTGCCGTACATGATAACCGTGCAGGCAAAAGATTCCGGCGGTTCAAACGCTTTCTCGAATGCCGTTGTCCAGCTTTCATCAGCTTCAGCAACCATGAAGTTCTCGACCGACCTTGCTGTCTGGAACGCCGCGGCCAATGTCACGCTCAACGACGGCAGGGCGAACCTGTACTACATGGACACTGCGGTGGGTTCGGGCATCACGATAACGGCGCACGACATATCGGGCGCCATGACAAACGGCAAAGGTTACGCGGCCATAACAGCCGGGCCCGCGGCCCTGCTTACGGCAAGCTCCAATAAATATTCAACGGGCGCGGGGCAGTGGGTCACCATAACCGCGCAGGTGACGGACGCTTACGGCAATCCTATCTTGGGGCAGTGGGTGACCGGTACGGCCATGGTGCAGTCGGGAAAGACCCAAAACGCCGCGGTCTCTTCGACATCCAATACCACAAACGCCTCCGGCCTTATAACCATATGGTTCAAGGTAAGCACGGACGCGACAGGCAGTATGGATTATGTCGTCATAAATTCACCCGGCCTTTTGGGCACCACGATAACCATATCCGCCTCGGCCGCCGCCACCCACCTGGCGTTCCTGCCATCGCCCATGTCCGAAGGCGCGGACAAGATAGGCACGCTTTATATCAACGCGAAAGACGCCAACGGATACGACTCTCCCGCGACGGTCTCGCCGGATTACGTCACAATATCAGCAAGTTCCGCAAACGTCTTTTTCTCGCTGGATAAGGTGACATGGCTCAATACCGTCATACCAAAGCTTGATCCAAGCGGCGCGGTCACTGTTTACGTGAAAAGCCATGTGACCGGCGCTTATACCTTAACCGCCCACGACGGGCATATAACAGACGGCACCGACACCCTGACCGTGGTAACCGGATACTTTGTGAAAGTTTCCCCGGCTGTAAATTCCTACGCGACAGCCGGGACATATGTGACCGTCACTGCCCAGATAATAGACCAGAACGGCACAGCCGTGAACATGCAGGGAGTTGTGGTTGATTTCAGCGTGAACAACGGCTCCATAAATCCGCTTGAATCGGTTACCGACGCCACGGGCAGGGCCACGGCGCTGCTTACGCTTTCCATACTTGCAAATGTCCAGCATCAGGTGACCGTCAGGATAACAAACCCCGATGACACCGAAACATCCGGAATAATAACCACGACGCCCGTCATATCTTTCGCAATCTCGGCGCCTGCCTCGGTCTATAAGGGCCAGCCCTTCACCATAAATGTCAGGGCAAAGGACGCCTACGGCGTCACAGTGGACAGCTATATAAATACAATCACATTTTCCTCGACCGATCTTGCGGCGCTGCTGCCTTCAAATTACGGCTTCACCGCGGCTGACCTGGGCGTGCATTCATTCACCGTCACGCTCAACACAGACGGGATAAAATCAATAACAGCCGCACAAACCACGGACAACACTGTCTCGGGCACCAGCCCGAATATACTTGTCATAGACCCGCCCACGCCTACAAACACGGCTACGCCCACCAGGACGGCCACCGGCACTTTCACGGCCACGCCGACCGTGACGCAGAGCGTCACGCCGACATCAACCCCTTCGGTAACCCCGACCGTGACGCGTACCTCAACCCCGACAACGACCCCGACCGTCACACAGACAGTAACGCAGACTGTGACGCAGACTTTCACGGGAACGCCGACAATAACCGCCACATCCACGCCTACCTTCACGGCGACCCCGACATTCACAGCCACTTATACCGCGACTTTCTCGCCGACCTTTACTTTTACAATGACGGGCACGCTGACTTTTACCTTTACGGGAACTTTTACCGGGACATTCACACAAACAGTGACGCCGACATTCACTTTCACGGAACCCTATACGGCCACGGCGACTCCCACAATAACCCCGTCAGTCACGCAGACCGTCACGGAAACCGCCACGCAGACAATCACCCGGACGGCCACAATAACCGCCACGGCGACTATTACGCCGAGCCCGACCAACACAAGCACCGTCTACCAGTCGCCGACCATTACGCTGACACCTTCGTCGACAAGGACCAGTATGCCCACGGCCACGCCGACAAACACGCAGATACCGCTTGATATTTACGAATACGACGGCGTTTACACGAGCGCGAAACCCATATATATGTGGCAGAGGCAGGCCCATAATATAGTTCCCGAAGGCGACGCGGACTGGATGGTGCTGACCCTCGCGGCCACGTCGAGCGTGACGATCGAGACCTCGGGCGACGCGGTCGACACTGAAATGTGGCTGTATGATTCCTCAGGCGTCGCCTCAAACACGTACCTCGCTTATGACGACGACGGGGGACAGGGCGCGTGCTCAAAGATAACCGAGACTTTGAACGCGGGGACATATTATATAAAGGTGCAGGCTTACGGCAATGACCAGATAATACCGTTGTATTATGTGGATGTGACCATGGTCGGCCCGGACAGTTACGAGCCCGATAACACCATGGCGACCGCCAAATATATTTACAGCGGGACCACGCAGGAACACAGTATATTCCCGAAGACAGACAATGACTGGGTGAAGTTCGACGTCGGCTCGACGTCCAATATAGATATTTTCACGGGCGGCGAGACCGGCGACACGGAACTGTTTGTGTATAATTCCTCCGGAGCGCAGCTTTATTACAACGACGATATCTGCGGCGGTTCAAACGGATGCGGGTATAATTATTTTTCAGAGATAACCGCGACATTGCCCCCGGGCACATACTACGCGATGGTGCGTTCATACGGCTCGCAGACTGTCATAACCTCATATACGCTGACGCTCAACATGTATGCGTCCACACCGACTCCGACGTCCACACCGGTGCTCGCCGACGCGTATGAAGTTGACGACACATACACCGCGGCAAACGTGATAATAAGCGGCGTAGCGCAGCTCCATTCCCTGCACACACCGACCGATGTAGATTGGGTCAAGTTTACGGTAACACAGCCTTCCGCGGTGAATATAAACACTTCGGGTGTTTCCGGCGACACCGTGATATTCCTGTATAATTCCACAGGAGTGCCGGCATCATACCTGGCAATGGACGATAACAGCGGAATCGCATATTTTTCCAACATCAACGTCAACCTTGCCCCCGGCACCTATTATGTCAAGGTCCAGCAGGGCGCGACGAGCAACATTACACCGGCCTATTACCTCAAGGTGACGGTGAACCCGATAACCCCGACCTGCACCCAGACCCCCGTGACAGGGGACGCGTATGAAAACGACGACACTTTCCAGAACGCCAAGGATATACTTAACAATACGTCCCAGGATCACAGCATCCACGTGCCCACGGATGTGGACTGGGTAAAGATAACCCTGGCGCAGGAAGCGATAGTCCATATATGGACCTCGGGAAGCTTCTCCGACACTGAGATGTATTTTTATGACAGTTCGGGCGTGCCTTCGACGCCGCTTGCCTATGACGATAACGGAGGCAGCGGGTTCTTCTCATCCCTGACACTGCAGCTCAAACCCGGTATATATTACGCCAGGGTCAATCAGAAAGGGATGAATGCCACGATAGACCAGTACTTCATAAACTTAAACGAGACCATCATCACGCCCACGCCCACTTATACCCCTGTCACGCTTGACGCTTATGAATACGACGGGGTATATACAAACGCTTCATGGATATACCCGGGCGCCGAACAAACCCACAGCATAGACAACCCCGGGGATATTGACTGGGTAAAGTTCACGATTGCCCAGGGCGCCATGGTTGTGGTGCGGACTTCCGGGGCCGCGGGCGCCACCGACATGTGGCTTTATGATTCTACAGGAGTTGCGACAAATACCCCGATAGCGTCCAACAGCGTCACGGGAAGTTTTGCAGTTATTTCGAGCCTCCTTCCCGCGGGGACCTACTACGTGAAGATTGAGGAGCAGGGCCAGAACGCGTCCATTCCGCAGTATTTTATAGACCTCGGCGTTTCACAGAACACTCCCACTGTGACGCAGACAGTGACGCCGACCATATCCCCGACAAGCATTTACGGCGATATATACGAGCCTGATAATTCGATGGCAACCGCGAGCTACATACACGACGGCGACACGCAGATACATTCCATCATGCCGCTCAACGACATTGACTGGGTCAAGTTTGACGTCACCAACAATTCCGTGATC
>PMTB01000070.1 GCA_003167475.1 candidate division FCPU426 bacterium
CCGCATAGGAATCTTTATAAACCGCATATATGTTCTGGCCCTTGTCTTTCATCATTTCGGTGAAAGTCTCGCTCTTCAAAGGAGCGTAAGCCATGTACTCGCCGGTATTAAAGAACACGCTGGCGAACACTATGGCTATGGCAAAAGCCACAAAGCCCGATAATACGAGCACCCTCTTGAAAGAGACGGTTTTTATCGACCCCGCCAGTTTCCCTTTAAGTTCATTTAACTTTTCAAGCATAAAACCTCCGTAGGTTCATAATATATATGATTATTGAGTTTAAATCAACAATAATTAATCGGAACTTGCGGCGCGGGATACAATATCCTGAAATTGCCGGAGGAATCCGGCGTGTATGGCAGCCGAGGTCCCGAATGCCATATTTCGGCAAAACCGCTTTTAATATTGACTTAAATATCCCCATCTTATATAATCCTCTTTAACATTTTGGTTTTTGGAGCAGGCATTTACAACGGCATGTATTTCCTTATTATATATGGCATATGTTATGCCGCTTAAAACCGGACTTAACTCTCATTTTATGGAGGTGTACCATGACTTTGAACTACAACAAGAAAATGAACCTTTTTGAGGAGGAGTTTTACCACTATGAACTCCAGGATGTCAAAGAACCCGAACTTTACAGGGATATGTTCCCATATGACGAAGTTCCCCGCATAATATTCAACCAGCGCATTGTTCCCATGAACGTTGCCGAGAATATCTGGATAACGGACACGACTTTCCGCGACGGACAGCAGTCTTTGCCGCCTTTCAGGGTGGAGGACATCGTAAAACTCTATGACCTTATGCACAAACTTGACGGCGACACGGGATTGATAAGGCAGACCGAGTTTTTCCTTTATACAAAAAGGGACCGCGAAGCCGTGGAGAAATGCCTCGCGCGCGGGTATAAGTATCCGGCTGTCACGGGCTGGATAAGGGCCGTTGAATCGGATTTTAAGCTTGTCAAGGAGATGGGCCTGAAAGAAACCGGCATCCTCACCTCCGTATCGGATTACCACATATTTTTGAAACTCAAATGGACGCGCAAGCAGGCCATGGACAATTACCTGAAAATAGCCAGGGCCGCGCTCGATAACGGCATAATCCCCCGCTGCCATTTCGAGGATATCACGCGCGCCGACATATACGGTTTTGTCATACCGTTCGCGCGCGAGCTCATGAAACTTTCCAAAGAGTACAATATGCCCGTCAAGATCAGGGCCTGCGACACCATGGGCTACGGCATCGCCATAGCCGGAGCAGCCCTTCCAAGGAACACACACGGCATCATGTACGGGCTGAACAAGCACGCGGACGTGCCGTCCGAGTGGCTCGAGTGGCACGGCCACAATGACTTTTACCGCGGCCTTACAAACGCCTCGCATGCCTGGCTCTATGGATGCTCCGCGGCCAACGGCGCGTGGCTCGGCATTGGCGAGCGCACCGGAAACACCCCCATAGAAGCCCTGATTATGGAATACCTTTCATTCCGCGGCAGGACAGGGATTGAAAAACTCGACACCACGGTCATAACCGAGATAGCGGACTATATGCACCACGAGATGGGCATTGAGATCGCTTCCAACAGGCCTTTTGTCGGCAAGAATTTTAACCTGACAAAAGCCGGTATTCACGCGGACGGCATATCAAAAAGCGAAGAAATATACAATATATTTGATACTGAAAAGATCCTCAACAGGCCGCCCATGGTCAGCATCACGGACAAATCCGGTACCGCCGGCATCGCCTACTGGGTAAACAACTATTTCAAAGTGCCCGCAGCCGACAAAGTCACAAAAGACACCGAAGCCGTGAAGACAATCAAGACAGCGGTAGACAAGGCATACGAAGGCGAGCGTACCATAGGTATTTCCGACGAGGAAATGATAGAGTTCACGCAGAAATATCTGCCCGAGATTTACGCAAAATATTCCAAAAACGCGGAGTAAACAATGGCTGAGAAGATCACGTTAAACGAGAAAAATGAACTTGTAGTCCCGGAAAATCCCATAATCGCTTTCATCGAAGGCGACGGCATAGGGCCGGATATATGGAGGGCCACGCAGTCGGTCGTCGACGGCGCGGTGGCAAAAGCTTATAATGGCTCAAGGAAGATCGAGTGGAAAGAAATCTACGCCGGGGAAAAAGCAAACCAGAAGTTCGGCACATATCTTCCCGAGGAAACCATTGAGGCGGTCAAGGAATACGTGGTGTCCATCAAGGGGCCTTTAACGACACCGATAGGCGGCGGAATAAGGAGCTTGAACGTCACATTAAGACAGAGACTCGACCTGTATGCCTGCGTCAGGCCTGTGCGTTATTTCACCAACGTCCCCTCCCCGGTAAAACACCCGGAAAAACTCAACATAATAATATTCAGGGAAAACACCGAGGACGTTTACGCGGGCATAGAGTGGGAAGCCTGCTCAGCCGAGGCAAAAAAGGTCATCTCCTTCATCAATGATAATTTCAACAAATCAATACTCTCCGAGAGCGGTATCGGCATCAAGCCCATGAGCGAATTCGGCTCGCGCAGGCTAATGAGAATGGCCATGCGCCACGCAATAAAGAATAAAAATAAGTCCGTCACCATAGTGCACAAGGGCAATATTATGAAGTACACCGAAGGCGCGTTCGCGAAGTGGTGCTACAAGGAAGCCGGCGAGAATTTCCGCGACTTTATCATAAAAGAGGCGGATATAAAGCCCGGCGTTTCCACAGACGGCAAAATAATAGTGAAAGACAGGATAGCGGACGCGATGTTCCAGCAGGTCCTTTTAAGGCCTGACGAATACGATGTACTGGTAACCCCCAACTTAAACGGCGATTATCTCTCCGACGCGGCGGCCGCGCAGGTCGGCGGGCTGGGTATAGCCCCGGGCGCAAATATCGGAAAATACGCCATGTTCGAAGCCACGCACGGCACCGCCCCAAAGTACGCGAATCTGGACAAGATCAACCCGGGTTCCCTGATATTGTCGGCAGTAATGATGCTCGAACATATGGGCTGGGTTGAAGCGGCCGCGCTTATCATAAGCGGCCTGGAAAAAACATTCACGCAGAAATTCGTGACATACGATATGGCAAGACAAATGGAAGACGCAACCGAGGTCAAGTGCTCGGAGTTCGGGCAGAAGATCGTGGAGAACATGTAAGAGCGGCGGCTGACTCAGTTGACTCAACAGACTCAATTGACTCAGTTGTCCAAAACATAAAACGTACCGTTTGAAAGACAATTGAGTCATGTGAGTCAATTGAGTCAACTGAGTCCAGAAAAAGGAGCCACACTAATGAAAACAAAAATCGGCATCATCGGTGCCGGCAATGTCGGCGCTACCACCGCGCATATCGCGCTTATGAGAGACCTGGGCGACATTTACCTTCTCGACATCGCCGCTGACATGGCGAAAGGCAAAGCCATCGACTTAAACCAGTCAAAGTTCCTG
Source organism: candidate division FCPU426 bacterium (assembly GCA_003167475.1). GTDB lineage: Bacteria > Oederibacteriota > PGYV01 > PGYV01 > Palsa-1178 > PALSA-1178. The sequence continues at coordinate 3,454 of PMTB01000070.1, forward strand.
ATGAACTCAGACGCCAAAGTTGAGGGCGGGGACGATTACTCGAAAATAAACGAATGCGATATCATAGTCGTGACCGCGGGACTGGCCAGGAAACCCGGCATGACCAGGGACGACCTTCTTTTCAAAAATTTCGAGATCATCAAGGATATTTCCCTTAAGATAAAACAGTCCCAGAAAAGCCCAATAGTGATAGTAGTTTCCAACCCGCTGGACGTTATGGCTTATACGGCCTGGAAAGTGACCGGCTTCCCCCGTAACAGGGTACTTGGCATGGCCGGCGTCCTGGATACTTACAGGTTTTATCATTTTCTGCAGAATAAATTCGAAGTGCCCAGCAGGTACGTGGAATCCATGATACTGGGCTCGCACGGCGATACCATGGTACCGCTCATATCCCATACCAAAGTGGCGGGCAAGGACTTAAGTTCCCGCGTCTCACAGGAAGAAATAACTGCCCTAAGCGACAACGCCCGCAACGGCGGGGCCGAGATAGTGGCGCTTTTAAAGACCGGGAGCGCGTATTACGCGCCCGCGGCATCCGTAATAAGGATGCTTGAAAGCATAGTGCTCGGCAGGAAAGGCACCATCCCCTGCTCGGTGCTGGCCGAGGGCGAGTACGGCTATAAAGACCTGTTCCTGGGCCTGCCTGTGACACTGGGTTCATCGGGATTACAGAAAATAATAGAACTAAAAATGACCGAAGCCGAGAAGAAACAACTTGACGATTCGGCCGCTTCCATCAAAGAACAGATAAACAAGATCAAGGATAAAATATAGTATTCAGGAGCCTATGAATGCGCCCCATTAAATGCGAGAAGATCACAGGTATAGTCGAGAGGATGGTAATTGACGCGAACCATTTCCTGCCATACGACGTGTTTACATGCATGAAAGAAGCGGCCGACCTGGAAAGCACAAAAAAAGCCAAGACTGTCATATACAAGATACTTGAAAACCATAAGATAGCAAAAAAAGGCACTTACCCATTATGCCAGGATACGGGTATTGTGGTGGTATTCCTCGAGGTCGGCAATGAGACTTCGACCGACGGCGACATTTACAAGGCCATAAATAAGGGTGTGGAAGCCGGGTATGCCAAGGGCTTTTTGAGAAAATCCATGGCAGACCCCTTAACGCGCGAAAACACGGGCACAAATACGCCGGCAATAATACACACCAAACTGGTAAAAGGCCCGCACATAAAAATATCCCTCATGACCAAGGGCGCCGGGGCCGAGAACAAATCAGCCCTGAAAATGCTCAGCCCCTCGGACGGCATAGAGGGCATTAAAGAATTTGTCCTGGATACGGTCAGGAAAGCCGGAGCTTCAGCCTGCCCACCTTTTGTAATAGGCGTGGGGATCGGCGGCAATATGGAAATGTGCGCGATCCTTGCAAAAAAGTCCCTCATGCGCGAGCTTGACGACTTCAACAAGAGCGACAAGAACGCGGCAAAACTTGAAGCTGAGCTTTTTAAGGAAATAAACAAACTCGACATAGGGCCTTTGGGTTTTGGCGGAAATACCACGGCCCTGGCGGTCAAAGTAGAAACAAAACCGTGCCACATAGCGAGCCTGCCGGTAGCGGTGAACATACAGTGCCATTCGGCGAGGCATAAAACATTTACAATATAATACAGATGAGAGCAGTTTTAAGTTTTAAGATCCGCATTATCTTAAAACTCAAAACTTAAAACTGACCTAATCTGATTTTCAAGGAGTTATAATGAAACGCATCACCGCACCACTTGACGCAGACACCATAGATGACCTGGAAGTCGGGGACGAGGTCCTTATCTCCGGCGTCATATATACCATGCGCGACGCGGCGCACGCCAAGGTCGCCGAGATAATAGAAAAGAAGGGTAAGTTGCCTTTTGACCTTACCAACCAGGTCGTATACTACTGCGGACCGACCCCGGCCAAAGAAGGCAATGTGATAGGCTCCTGCGGCCCGACCACTTCGTCAAGAATGGACAAATACACCCCCATGCTCCTCGAACGCGGTTTAAAAGGCATGATAGGCAAGGGCGAACGCTCAGTCCCGGTAAAAGACGCGATAGCAAAGTACGGCGCCATATATTTCTCAGCGCTCGGAGGCTTGGGCGCGGAATACGCAAGGGACGTAAAAAAATCGGAAGTCATAGCATTTCCGGAACTGGGGCCGGAGGCCATCTATAGGATGGAAATAGAGGACTTTTACGCGGTGGTAATAAACGACGCGAAGGGGAATGATTACTTCGTGATAAACCAGTACAATTAAAACAATTTTATATTTTAAATTTATTGAAGCGCTTTACGCTCTATTATAATAAGTGCGAAGCACACATTAAATATTAAATATAAAATTACGGCCTTACTGTATTTCCAGTTCCTTCATCCTCGCTGCTGTATCCGTGATAGCGTTCGAGTCATAATAATATTCCGTTTGTTTTGGTTTTGAGTTTACGACTTCCCTGTATAGTTTCTTTGCCGCTTCCCTGTCGCCTATGTCCCATATGATATCCGCAAGGAACATTTTCGCTTCCAGGTTATCGGGCCGCGCCGCAAGAACTTCCTCAATATACGCTTTTGCCTTGTTCTTATCCGGCCATGTCAGTATCAAAATAATGTTCGGCGATTTATAGTGCAGTCTTCCGAGTATCATCCCCGCCGCGTAATCCTCAAACGTCTTGTCCGCGGCATAAAGCGCCTCGCCATATTTTTTTATCTTGTCAGCCACGCCTTCTTTGGCTGCCTCCAGCACGTTAGGGGTATACTCGCCGCGCCTGCCCCAAAAAAGCGCCATGAGATAATTATACTCCTTTGTGCCGGAGAGCTTTGCTTCAAGCGGCTCTAAATCCTTTATAAATCCCTCGTAAACCGATTTTTTTTCCTCGGCAGTGCCTGTCAGGAACCTGTATTTGAAATCAAAAGCTTTTCCGTATTTATAAAGCATTCCCGGATTTGTCCTGTCCGCTTCAAAGAGGTTTTTATAGGCGCCTATGGCCAGGTTGATATTGGCTATGGCTTCGGCGGGTTTGGTTATTGAATTCCTCCGGCCAAAATACTTATCCCCAAGCTGTTCGAGCGTCAATTCAGGCGCGTTTGATGCCGCCTTCGCGGCAAACATTATAGCCGGGCTTAAAACGAGCAGAACTATTACCAGCAGTTTTTTCATGCAAACCTCCGGCTATTTTTTTATTATCCCGGTCAAAAACATTTTAAGCAGCATCCCGACCTTTCTTTCCACATCCCCGGGCTTTTCCATGGCAAGCTGGTACTCCAGCCCTTTGATCGTCTGGACTATCACAAAGGAAACAAATTCCTGGTCATCGACCTGAAAAGTTCCCTTTTCAACGCCTTCTTTGATGAATTGCCTTATATTTCCGTTCTCAAAATCCTGGTATTTTTCATATGCTTTCCTTATGTAACCGTAATAATCTATATAATCGGTTTTGAACATCTGGTAAAAGGAGGAAAAACGCGACATCAGTTTCATGCGGCCCATTATATAGGCAGCCAGCTTTTTATCGGGCATGTTTTCGGCCGCGACAAGTTTCTCAAGCTCCTTTTTCACCTCGTCCATATCCTGCTCAATAATCAGGGTATAAACCTGCTCTTTTGAATCAAAATAGTGGTAGATGGTCCCCTTGCCGATATGCGCCTCTTTTGCCACATCGTCCATGGTGGTGTCGGTGAGGCCGTTCTTGGCGAATAACTTCTTTGCGGTCCTGAAGATCAGGTCTTTTGTTTCTTTCATAAAAACTCCTTTCAATCTCGGATTTGCGTCGACTATTTTTTAATGATAGTCGGTTTTTGAACCAAAGTCAATGTTTTTTTAAAAACGTGTCAATGCAAAATAGAAATGTCCGGTTT
>PMTB01000022.1 GCA_003167475.1 candidate division FCPU426 bacterium
TGGACGGGGCTACGACAAGGTCCATTTTGTCGCAATACAACTTCGACAAATACCTTGCTATCCACTTCGCGATGCCGGACGGTATGAATTTAAGGTAATGCACATACTGTTCAAACAGCGTGTGGTATGTGTGGATGACAGGACAGCCTATCTTTTTCGCCCATGCGATCGCGGCAACGCCGAGGCGCGCGGAAACATGGGTATGGATGATGTCAAAACCGCCGTTTAAGATCTTTTCTTTTATGAGTTTCCTTGATATAGGGTTGTTGAGCGAGGCGAGCCTGTCTTCCGGGTCAAACCACATGTAATGGGCGGGAAGCCTTACCACGAACTTTTCGTTGTCGGCATTTTTTACGTCTTTTTGATCTTCGGGGTATTCAGGCGCGATGATTGTGACTTCATGACCCATTTTCCTGTATTCCGCGGAAAAAGTGTCTATGGATGTCACAACGCCGTTAACCCTGGGCCTGTACGTGTCAGCTGCCATTAAGATCTTCATGAAAACACCTCCATGGTTTGTGGATATAGTTACAGTATGTCCGGCTGGTTTTATCTTGTTTATAAGCCCTTAAGAGCATTTTAATACATAATCAGCCGAAAGGCAATCATAAAGCAGCCTTGTTTTTAATTCTTGATTGTGTAGGCGCAACCTTTAGGTTGCGGCCTTTGTTCTAATGTGGGTACTAAACCCTCATTAAAACAAATACCGCAACCTAAAGGTTGCGCCTACATAATCCGATCCTAAAACCCATCGGCGAAACGCATATATGCGTTCCCTACAACGGCCCTCCGGCCATAGCATCGTTGCACCTTAGGCAGTTCGCGTCCTTACAGTGTGTGATCTCCGGTTTCAGCTGTATCACCCTTGCCGCCTGTTTGAGCGTCTTATTCGCCGGGAAGACCCTCCAAAGGCTTTCCCCGCATTTTTCTTTTTTGTCCAGGTGGTTTATATACGCATCCAGGTTTACAAACCCTTCGGGGCACCCGCCCGCTTCGGCGTATGCCGGGACTTTATCCTTATTATTCGCCCACCTTAAAAACAGCTTCCTTCCGGTCATCTGCTCAGCCAGATGAAGGGCTGTCATGCGGTTCACGCCCACTCCGGCAAGGACTATAAATCCTTCAAAAAGAGCCAGTTCGCGCAGCGGCGCCATCACATCCATGGGCTCCTGAACTTTTATTATCTCATTGGCATACGGGCCGACGGCGGTAAAAGAGCACAATGGATGGTTGCCTCTCACCCTTCCCTCAACTTCAAGCATGGCCTGCGGTATCACGCCCATTTCATGGAGGTCGATTTCCCCCGATGAAACATTATAAATACTGTTTTTACCAGTGGTAAGCCACGGCATATGCGCGTAGTCCGCGCCGTTGCGTTTCGGCCTCAGGTTTTCCGGGGGAAATACTATGTAGCCGAATGTAAAAGTGGGGGTAATCAGGGTGCAGCCGGATTCAAGAAAAGCTTCGATTACTGTTTCAGGCCCGCCGTCCACGGCTCCAAACGACTTGAAGGAAGAATGAAGACAAACACACTTTTTCGCAAGACCCGTCTTCTTTATGGTTTCCATGACGTCTTTTTTCTTAAGCGCCAAATCACGGCTCCTCGTTTTAAGTTTTTAAGCCAAAAGCCAAGAGCCAAAAGTAAAGGAAAGACAAGTGGGACAAAGTTGATAAGTGGAACCTACCCGCGCTTGTTTTTTGGGTTTTTTTGGTTTACTTGCTTTTGCTTGCATTTACTTGTCGTTGTCTTACTTAACTTTTGTCTTTTGGCTTTTGGCTTAACAACTTTGCCTTTCTATCCTCCCTTTCCCTTATCCGTTTTATTATCTTCGGGGAAACAAGCTCCCTTATCGCGTCCTTTGCTATCCATCGGGCTGATTTTGAATCCGATTTTTCGAGGCGCCTTGCCGAACGCAGCGCGGCATCATGGAACGCCATTGTACTGCCTTTCCCGATATTGCGCAGCGCCCAGTTAACGGCCTTTTTCACAAAGTTTCTTTCATCCGTCGAGTACTTCTCAATCACCGGCAGGAAAGCCATTATTTGCTTATCGGAACAGCCCTTCCCATACCAGCCTATCATGGCCATGAGCGTAAACCCGGCCCTCCTTACAAACTCCTCTTTCCGATACGCCCACTCAACGGCTTTTTCGCAGGCATATTTTGAATCTGATATAAGGTTGTCGCATGTCTGGTCGGTAATGTCCCACGTATCAAAATCAAGGGCCATGCTTTCAAGTTGTTTTTCGGTTACCTTATCCTTCTCATCGACCATACCGGCGAGCAGTTTCGCCTCGTGTATCCTGGACGCCCAGAGTTTTCCCGCGAGAACATGGTCGGGTGTGATTGTTTTTGCCATAGCCCGTAAAACAGGCAAAGGAATGCCGAGGGCCTTTGCATTTTTGGGATCAATGCCGAAGCGGGCCATGCCGGCCACGTTGTTTTTGTTTTCGAGGGATTTGAGTTTGGCTATTATCTGTGTGTAGGTCATTGCGGGCTCCTGTTTAGATTTTATGGCTGTTTGTTTTACCGGCTGCGTTGTCATTGCGAGGAGCTCCGCGACGAAGCAATCCCTGTTCTTAGATAAGTCCTGCGTTGCCTTTTTAATTATTAAAACACAAACAAAACCGAAGGCTTATCTAAGAACAGAGATTGCTTCGTCGACATAAGACTGATTCGTCTCCTCGCAATGACAGCGCGGCGGCTATTACCAGCCAGTTTACTCCACAGGTATCACAATATTAAAAGCCGAGCCTTTTCCTTCGCCTTCCGATACCGCCCACATGCATCCGCCGTGGGCGCTTACTATGTTTTTGGCTATTATGAGGCCTATGCCTATGCCCTTATGGGTTCGAGGCACGGTTTTTGTCGAGGAAAAGAACGGGTCAAATATCTCAAGGCGGTTCTGGTTCGATATGCCTGCGCCGTTATCCCTGACTGAAAGCACCTGGTACGCCCTGCCGGCCGGGCACTGCTGCTTTACGTATTCCGGGGCTAAGATATCCTTCATGTCCGTGGAACGGAGGCTCACGTTGATAACCGCCTCTTCGTTCGAGAACTTTACCGAATTGATTATCAGGTTGTTCAGCGCCTGTTTTATCCTGCGCGCGTCCACCTTTGCGTCGCCGATATCAGCCGGAATATCCAGGGTTATCGTCATCTTTTTTCCAAGCGAGTACGCGCTTATGTCTTCCGCGTTCCCCTTTATCATCCCGGCAATATTCGTCTGTTCGCGTTTCACGGCAAAAGTCCCGGCTTCTATTTCGGAAACGTTTATCAGGTCGTCCAAAAGCGCGAAAATATTCTGGGTATTGTTCTTTATCATGGCCGTATAGCAGCCCGGATCTTTCCCCCCGGTATTTTCGCCCGCTTCATTTTTTTCCATCAAATTAACCGCGCTTTTTATGGATGTAGCGGGTATGAGCAGTTCGTGGAACACCATAAGTGTGAAGTTATATTTTGTCGTATCCTGTTCCTCAAGTTTTGTCTGTTTTTCCTCAAGTTCCGAAATGAGCCTGAAACGCTCTATGGAGTATATGATGGCTTTTTTCAGAAGGTCGGAATCAGTCCTGCCCTTTACAAGATAGTCCTGGGCGCCTTCTTTTAAGGACTTAATGGCCGTCATTTCATCGTCCATGCCGGTCAGGATGACTATGGGCACGTCCTTTGCCTTGTCGCGCACCCGGTTGAGGGTATAAATACCGTTGGAATCCCCCAGGCTTAAGTCGAGGAGTATGATATGGGGTTTTTCCTTTTCTATTTCCTTTAACCCGTTCAGGAGCGAGTCTGCCACGCTTAAGTAAAAGGGCGAATTCCTTACCTCCGAGAGTATCTCCCATATAAGCCTCACATCGCCGGGATTATCCTCTATAAGAAGCACTTTAATATGATTGGACGCCATTTTACCTCATTTTGCTTTCTTAATTATTGTAAACCAGAAATCCTCAATGGATTGTATGGTGACGACGAACTTATCAAGGTCTATGGGTTTGGTTATGTAGCAGTTTGCGTGGTTCTTGTAGGCATTCGCCATATCGTCCTCCGCGGACGATGAGGTCAGGACTATTATGGGTATCGCCTTGAGGTCTTCGCTGCTTTTGGCTTCCTTTAACACTTCCAAACCGCTTTTTTTCGGGAGTTTTAGGTCCAGCAATATAATATCGGGCCTTTTTGCGGACGCGAACTGCCCCTGTTTTTTCAGGTATGACAATGCTTCTTCTCCGTCTTTCACAACGGTTATATTATATTCGCGCCTTCCTTCTTTTAAGGTCTCTACTATGAGCCTGACGTCGCCGGGATTATCCTCAACCAGCAAAACTTCAAGCTTTTCCGGGGAAGAATTAAGCATGCAAGCCTCCTGTTCCGCTTTTAATGATTATACCACAACTTTTATTAAAACATCATAAAATCGCATCAGGGTTCAGTATATGCGATTTTTTAGGATTGCTCAACGATTCTGTCGGAAAACCCTCTAAATCCGTGTAATTCTTTATCGTGTCCGGAGCAGGTCAAATTTTTCTTGGCCTGTGCGCCACTAAAACCATTATAATACAGCGCACAATCCACAGAAAAATTTGACCTGCTCCGGACACGACCTTTCATGAGGACTTTTCCGACAGTCTCTAAACAGACCTCTAATACGGTTTTAGGATGGGAGCTTTACTATGGAAAGCCAGAAATCCTCTATTGACATCACTATTTTTATGAATTCATCCAGCCCCACCGGCTTGGTCACAAAGCAATTAGCGTGAAGGTCGTATGATTTCAGTATATCCTGCTCGGAATCCGACGTGGAAAGTATGACCACCGGGATCCTTTTAAGGACCGGTATCTGCCTTAATTCGGCCAAAACCTCAAAACCGCTTTTTTTCGGGAGGTTTAGGTCCATAAGAATGACATCTGGCCTCGGGGCTCCGGAAAAAACGCCTTCCTTTTTTATAAAGGCCATCGCTTCAACCCCGTCTTTGGCAACGCTTAAATTATTGCTTATCTTAAAATCCTTGAAGGTCTCTTTTATGAGGCGCACGTCCGCCGGATTATCCTCGACAAGCAGAATCGTATGTTCGGGTTTCATGCTGCAACTTCCTCGCTGGTGTGTTGGTGCACTGACGCCGGTGCGCGCACTCCCCCGCGCGCGCCGCCCTCAAGCGTGAAGAAAAACGTCGCTCCGCATCCGACGGCGCCCTCCGCCCAAATCCGCCCACCATGCCTGCGAATGATCCGCTGGACCGTCACCAGTCCAATGCCGGTCCCTTCGAATTCGGCCGTCGAATGAAGCCGTTGAAACACGCCAAACAGCTTCGATGCAAAGGCCATGTCGAAGCCGGCCCCGTTGTCACGCACGAAGTAGGTTCGCGGTTTCTCGCCGGTCGCGCCGACTTCGATACGCGAATTTCCGAGTTTGCTGGTAAACTTCCAGGCATTGCCGATGAGATTCTCGAAAGCAATCGTTAGCAACCGATCGTCGCAGTCGGCAATGAGCCCATCGGCCACGACCAGCTCGACCTGGCGATCCGGGGCTGCCCTCGCGAGGCGCGCAGCAACGCTGCGAGCGGTTGAACTCACATCGGTCTCTGTGCGGTCGAGTTCGCCGCGAGTGACGCGCGACAAAGCCAGCAAATCGTCTATCAGGCGTGCCATGTGTTGCGCGGATTCGCGCACATACCTCAGGTACCGCTTTCCCTCGTCGTCGAGCTTTTCGCCGCAGTCTTCCAATAGGGCCAAACTGAAGCCATCAATGCTGCGCAATGGCGCACGAAGATCGTGAGCCACCGAATAACTGAAAGATTCGAGCTCCTCATTCTTTAACTCGAGTTCCTCGGCGAGCGCTGCTCGCGTCTTGGCCGACTCAAGGGAAGTACGCGCCTCGATTGCTTCGTGTTCGGCGCGCAGAAGCTGTTCGCGGATGACACGATGCTCATCCTCGAACTGCTTACGCCTGATTTGTGCAAGCACGCGAGCGCGGACTACATCGAAATCGCTCGATTTGGCAATATAGTCATCGGCTCCTGCGCCGAGACCCTGAATCATCGCTTCGCGATCCTCGACCGCGGTCAGCATAATGATCGGGATGTCGCGCATGAC
>PMTB01000075.1 GCA_003167475.1 candidate division FCPU426 bacterium
CATTGCCGCTTTATGTTTAGGCGGCCTCGCGAGCTTTCCGCCCAAAAGCGGTTCCATGATGATAACGGGTATCCCTTTTGATGCGACGTACTTCAAGCCGGCCGTGCCTGCCTGGTTCTCTTCATCCATGTAATTATACTGTATCTGGCAAAATTCCCACTTATCATAACTGTCGACGACGCGAATGAACGCGTCTGCCTTGTCATGGAACGAGAACCCGATGTGGCCTATTTTTCCCGCCTTTTTCGCGTCCTCCATTTGCTTGAACAAATCGAACTTCCTCATCATTTCCAGCCCGCCGTCGCCTATACCGTGGAACAGATAGTAATCTATGTGGTCGGTGTCGAGCCTTTTAAGCTGAAGTTCAAGGAATTTGTTAAAATCGGCCTTTTCCTTCATAAGTCCCACGGGCAGCTTTGTGGCGAGCCTTGCTTTTTTCCTGTAGCCATCCTTGAGCGTCTTTCCCACGATAACTTCGCTCACGCCGTTATGGTAAAAGTAGGCGGTATCAACGTAGTTTATTCCCTCATCAATCCCGTAACGCATGATACGTATGGCCTCTTTCTCGTCAACTTCCTTACCATCCGGCATCATAGGCAGCCGCATGGCCCCGAACCCGAGAGCGGATATTTTCCAACCGTCTTTTCCAAATGGCCTGAATTGCATGCGTGGTCTCCTTTAAAAAGTTTTATATAGGATAACATAACGATAAATAAGGTCAATTTGAAAAGGATGAAAAAATGGATTTTCTATTGCACGTTAAAGCCAACAACCTTTATTCCAGGTCCTCCGGCGGCTTCCGCGTTATCATTTCCACTATCTGCTCGCAAGGGATGGTTATGTCTATGATGTCGGCGTTTTTCGGCTCTTCGAGGATTTTGAAATGGTTTTCAAGTATTTTTGGGCTGGCGTTGTGGCGGTTTTTGTGGTGTGCCAGCCTTTGTTCTATCATTTCAAGGGTGCCTTTTAAGTATATCAGCTTCATGTTCTTTTTGTCATGCAGCAGGAGTTGGCGGTACTTTTCCTTAAGCGCGGGGCAGGCTATGACGGCGGTGCCGCCCCTGGCAAGCTCCCTATCCACTATGGTGCGCATTATAACCATCCAGTTTTTCCACTCGACGTCCGTCAACGGGACGCCCTTGGCTAGTTTCTTGCGTTCTTTGTGGTTTAGGTATTCATCCGCGTCGTGAAAAACCGCGTTAAGCTTGGACGCGAGCATCCTGCCTATGGTTGTTTTCCCCGAACCCAACACTCCCATTATCACATATATCATGACAACCCCTCAATAAAACTTATTATTCCACTTTGAGCAGTTTTACCATAAATAAGCTTATGTCAGGCACGTAGGTTATGAGCATAAGTACCGCCGCGAGTATCAGCAGGAACGGCAAAGCGGACTTCGCCAGCGACATTACCGGCTTGCGGAAACGGAAACTCGCTATGAAAAGATTTATTCCGGCAGGCGGCGCGTTGTAGCCTATTTCAAGATTGGTCAGGAATATCATGGCCATGTGCACCGGGTCTATGCCGAATTCCTTGGCTATCGGGACCATCAGCGGAAGCACCACTATCAAAGCCGAGAACACGTCAAGCACCGCTCCGACTATTATCAGGAAAATGTTCAGCATGAGCAGGAAAAGCCACTTTTCCTTGATGTAAATTTTCATCCAGTCCAGTATCCTCATGGGCACCTGCTCGTCAACCAGGTAATTTGTAAGCCCCATGGCCGACCCAAGGATAACGAATATTCCGCCGACCACTATCATGGAAGCGCGTATTATGCGCGGCACGTCGTGCCTGATATTCAGGTCCCTGTATATGAAGACTTCCACTATGAAAGCGTAAACAGCGGTGAGGATGGCCGCTTCGGACGGGGTAAAAGTACCGCTGTATATGCCCCATATCACAAGTATTGGCAGCGGTATTTCCCAGGCCGCGCCTTTTATGGCGCCGAGGAGCTTTTTAAACGAGAACGGTTCGACCTCAGCCGTGACAAGCCCCTGCTTTATGGAATACAGCGAAAAAAGAATTATAAGTATGAACCCGGGAACGATGCCCGCGATGAACAGCTTTGAAATGGAAACTTTTGCCAGGACGCCGTAAAGTATCAGCAGAAGGCTCGGCGGGAAAAGCAATCCAATGGAACCGGATGTGGTGAGCAGTCCGAGCGAGAAGTTTTCCGAATACTTGTCTTTAATAAGCATCGGAAGCAGTAATCCCCCGAGCGCAATGATGGTCACGCCGGATACGCCGGTGAAAGAGGTAAAAAACGCGCATACTATGAGTGTAACAATCGCTGTGCCGCCCTTGAACCAGCCCACGGCAGCGCGCGATAGCGCGATAAGCCTCCTGGGCGTCCCTGATTCGGCGAGCATGTAGCCGGCGAAGGTGAAAAGCGGTATGGATATCAGAACCGAGTTTGTGCCTATCCTGCTTATCTCAATTACTACCGCGGCTATGTCAATTCCCGCGATGGCAAAGAGCACTATGGCCAGTCCGCCGAATACCACGAACAAAGGCGTACCGATAAGCGCGAGCGCCACCAAAGCCAGCCCGATTATGAGGGATATCATTTTTTACCGCCTTTTGCCATGGCAACAGCCGAGGTGATAAGGTTCTGCAGGTAAACAAGCGTCATGAAAAGGAAGGTAAAAGGTATCACGGTCTCAAGTATCCAGACAGGGACAAAAAATACATTCTGACTGGCGGGTATCTCGGAAAGGATAAAATCTACGGAAGCCTTGAAAAGAAAACCCAGTATGACAAACGAAGCCAGACTGATAAGCAGCGTGACAAGGTGTTTGTTGTATTTGCGCAGCATCTTTGAGACCACGTCCAGGTTGATGTGCCTTCCTTTATAAGTGGCCAGGCAGGCACCCAAAAACGCCACCCATAATACAAGGTAGCGCATCATGCCCTCGGCATTGCTTATACCGCTGTGGAAAAGAAGCCTCAGCAGGACCTGGACCGCGGATAAACCAAGCAGTATCAGGAACAATACCACAACCGCTATTTTTATCACCCTGTAAATGCTGTAATTTATTATCTTGAGCAGTTTCAAATTTACTTTGCCTTCCTGCCGTCGGTGATGCATTTCATCATCTCGTCGAGCATGGGTTTGGTGTAATATTTGCCGACAAGGTCATTGCTGGTCTTTACGCTGACGTCTTCGAAGAATTTCTGATCCTCGGGTTTTTGTATCTTCGTAAAAACAATTCCCTGTTTTTTCAGCACGTTCAAAGCGTCCTCATTTTCCTTCCTGGACATCTGGGTAAGCTTGTCAAAGTACTTCTTGCATGACTCTTTCACTATGACCTGGTACTTTGCCGGAATTTTATCCCAGGCGCTCTTGTTAATAAGTATGCCGCCCGGAACATTGGCTATCTTAAGATCGAGCATATATTTCACCTTGGTGTTCCACTGCATGGCTATGGCTGACAAAGAGGAGCAGTACACCCCTTCTATGAGCCCGGTCTGCAGCGATTGCAGGACGTCTGTGATGGAAAGCGGAATGGGGACAATCTTCAGGTTCTTAAACATCGTTCCCACAAGTATGTCATCGCCCCATATCCACATTTTGGTTTTCTGCAGGTCCGCGAGCGTCTCAACCTTGTTCTTTGTGTACACATACACAAATCCAATCTCGGGCCAGCCCAGCACGATATATCCCTTTTGCGCGAACTTCTGCTCGAACATCGGCTCCATCTTTGTCATGACGCAGTCAACGTCTTTATAGGTTTGGAATATCAAAGGGAGGTTTAAAAGCCTCACTTCGGGGACGACTTCTCCCAGGCCCTGTGAAGTGAACCCTCCCGCCTGGAGCTGCTTAATGTTCATTTTCCTTAATACGTCCTTTTCGTCCCCCATGGTGCCGCCCGGGTAGAACTTGAACTTGACTTCCCCGCCGGTCTTTTCCATTATCTCGTCGTTGAGCTCATTCATGACATTCATCCAGGTGGACCCGTCCGGCGCGATGGACGCGAACTTGATCTCGTATTTCGCCGGCGCCGCGGATATAAGGGCGGATAAAAGCAGAGCTGTTAAGACCATCATAATCTTTTTCATAGAACCTCCGTTTATTTTTTGTTCAAGATCTCGTAGTCGCAGGCCTACGTACCATCGGCCTGCGCCTACATATGTACGTGATACACTAAAACCATTCGACAGTTCACACTACTACCGCATACAACAAAGCACTTCCCACAGGCGCACCCCGATGGATCGTAGAGGGTGCGACTACACAAGGCCGGATGCACGATCAATTAAAAAATATCGCCTTCCTTCGCCAGCAGCAGTTCCGCTTTCCTTTTCGCCACCTGTGTGAACATACGCTCCGGGATGAGTTCCGGATCCGCGTCCGCTATTCCCTTTAACAGCTGCTCGAACATTTCCTTGTTCTGGGCCTGAACCGCGTAAAACTTGGCCATGAAGAAATCCGCGATTATGAATTTCCCGCCGGAGATCTCCTTTATCGTCTTGTACTCGGCCTTTGCTTTTTCCAGGTCGCCGCCGAACATGGCCGGCATTGAGTAAGTGACTATCAGGAACAGGTGCGGTATGCCGTAGAAATAGCCGGTATCAAGCTCAATCACCCTGTTTATCATGGCTACAACTTTTGGAAGGTCGGCAATGTCGGAGGCCGAGTTTCTGTTGAGATTAATGTAACTACCCCACGCAAACGCCGTCCAAAAGAGGGTGTCAATATCGGTTTTATTGAACGCGGGCATTACTTTTATGAAATCATCAAGCGATCCTTCCGAGACCGCCTTAAAATCCGGGTTCTTTAGCATTACTTTCATGCCGTATTCATATGCCCGCTTATAAAAATTCGAGGCCCTTCTCATATTGATCTTTTCGCTCTTCTTGTCAGTTCCTTCGTCCTCAAAGAACGCCATGGCGTACATGCCATAAAGCTTGCAGCCTTTTATCAGCAATCCGTCGTTCTCATAGTTCGAACCCTTGATAAGGCCGTCCAAAAGCTTCAGGTTGGCCGGGCCGGCTTCCCTGGCAAACTCCAGGTCGGACTCGGCTAAAAACTGGTCAACAACATCATCCATAAAAAGAGCTGACGAATTGATAACTATTTTTTTTAACGAGCAGCCGCTGGAGGCCACAAGAAGTAACGCGGCAATGATTATAAATACATTCCTGAATATTTTACTCATATTTTTCAACTCCATCTGGCAGTTTTTCTTTCCATGTCCCGGTCGCCTCGTCGTATATTTTATAGCCCACTATGTCGGCCCTGTGCCCGGTGGTGTCGGCGATGGAATAGCCCAGGCCCCTGGCGTACCAGTACTTTGCGGTTTTCACGCCCTTGCCGTCGCCTTCATCGACATTAGCCACTATGTTGTAAGCGTCAAAATCACCTGCTTCGGTCTTGATAATTTCTTTCCCGACAATCTCAAAATCGGTCTTTAAATCCCTTCCCACTTTTATAAATCCCATGAGGGTGGCTTCGCCCCTGCCGGTATAGGTCCATTTATCCCCGACCTTAAGGGGGAACTTCATGAACATCATCTGCGGAGTCAGGGTCACCTCTATGGACATCCCGAAGAAAGGAAAAGGGTATTTAATTATCTTCATGGATATGCCCTTTTCTTTGTCTATGTCGATTAGGTACCTGATGTCGACCTGGGGGGCATAGAAGTAATAGTAATCTTTGCCGTCCTTTTTTTCGATCGATTTTGTCTCGGCTTTGACAAACAACGTCTTTTCAGGCGCGCTTCTCTTGGTGCCCTTTAAGTAAAGCACATTGCCCACATGCCCGGGATAGTACTCAAATGAATCATCCGCCGCGGGTGCCGGCGATATTTTTGTTTTTGCCTTATCAACCGGTTCCGCCTTCGGCGCAGCCGCTGTGTATACGGCAAAAACCGTCAAAACCAATGCCGCAATTAACGCGGTTTTTTTCATTATTAATGCCTCCGTAATTTTTGTCAGGTCAAACAGATTATCACATAGCATTTACAGTGTCAATTACGCGTTTCCTTTATGGTTAGACGCGTCAAAAACCCGCGTGGGTTACCCGTCTGTTTTTTTAAAAACAAAGTCCCACTGTGGCGCCTATCATGACGGACAGCGTCGCGGTGGTCGAATCGACATTTTTTGAAGTATCCGCGTAATCCCATTTTTTATCCCTTGTCCTGCCGCCATAAAGGTCAAACTCCAGCGACGCCATTAAGATCGAGTCCGAAATCCACGACACTCCCGCGTCCAAATAGCCGCCGGTGAACTGCCTGGTATGGTTAAATTTTGTGCCGTCGCTATCGGAGTCCTTAAAATACAGGTCCATCATGGTAAAACCCGCTCCGTAAAACGGCGCCCAGTCGTCGTCAGCCGGGGAATAACTGCCTGCCAGCGCCCAGGATGCGTTCTTTTCATGGCTGGAATTGGCCACAAGGCCGGCAATGGTCGAGTATTCGGCCGTGACCCTCCAGTTTTCGTTAATAAAATACCCGAGTTTTGTGCCTATCGAACTCGGGGTGTATAAGGTCTGTTCAATGGAAAAATGCTTGTTCTTCCTGGCGTCGGATTTCTTTTCGACAGCTTTGGTAGTTTCCTCCGCGGTCGGCGCGGGTTCACCGGGTTCCTCATAAGCGCCATTGTCCACGGCAGGCGGCAGCACTCCCTCGATGTAAGGTGAGGCCGTCTGGGTATTGGAAACAGGCACGGCAACCGTCGTCACAGCCGAAGGCGCGGCTGTCGTTGTCACGGCCGAAGGCGCGGCGGTCTGTGTCACGACAGCCGCGGCCACAGGAGTATTTGTAACCGCGTCCGGCGAAGCTGTTTTTGTCACAACTGCCGCTGAATCGGCTCCCATTATTGTGTTTGCCATTAATAAAACTGACGCAGTTAATACGGTAAGAAGCAGCTTTTTCATACTAACCTCCATGATGTTTTAAGTATTTTAATTTTCCGTGTCTCATTTTTCTGATTGCCTTACTTGCTCCCCACCAGTATCTTCGGTATCCTAAGCGTTGGCTGGGCGTCACAAACCGGCGCGCCCTGGCCGTCTTTTCCGCAGGTACCGGAATCAAAGCCAAGGTCCGTGCAGACCGCGTCTATGGTGTTCAAAACTTCATCCCCGGTTCCCATGAGCGTTGCACCCCTGACAGGGTATGTGACTTTACCGTCCTCGATCATATAGCCGTCCTTCACCTCAAAAACAAACTCGCCGGTGACCGTATTGACCTGGCCTCCGCCCATCTTCACGACGTATATGCCGCTTTTAGTATCTTTTATAAGTTCATCAGGCGACCCCGTTCCCGGGGCTATCATGGTATTCCTCATCCTCGGTATTGGCTTCCATTTATATGACTCGCGCCTGCCGTTTCCCGTGGATTCCGTATTATCCTTAAGCGCCGTTTCCCTGTCATACATGAAATTCTTCAATATTCCTTTCTCTATAAGCACCGTGCGCTGTGACAAAGTGCCTTCGTCGTCAAATGACAGCGACCCGCGCCTGTTCGGCAGCGTCGCGTCGTCCAGGACGGTTATGATCTCCGCCGCCACTTTTTGGCCTTTCCTGCCTTTGTACCGGGACATATCTTTCTGCACGAGGTCGGCTTCAAGCGAATGTCCCACGGCCTCGTGTATCATTGTCCCGCCCGCGCTCGATGATATTACAGCGGTCATGGGCCCTGTTATTTTTTTATCCGCGTCGAGCAGCCTCAAAGCC
>PMTB01000244.1:0-3488 GCA_003167475.1 candidate division FCPU426 bacterium
AATCTCAGTTCCACCGATAAGCTCTGTTGTCAGTATTGAATCGCGTTATTAAGTACTATTGCAAAAAAAGCTTATCGGTGGAACTGAGATTGCTTCGTCGCCAAAAATAAAAATCGGCTCCTCGCAATGACAACACTGCCTTTATGACAACATATATTTTTAACAGCCTGCTGTTTACTTCCCGCCCAATTCATAAAAAATAATCGCGGCCGCGGCCGAGACATTCAGCGACTCGACCTTCCCCGGGTAATTTATCTTCACCAGTTGTTTCGCGATTGACTTTACCTCCACCGACAATCCCTGCCCTTCACTTCCGAGCGCTATTATGAACCTGTTCTTTATCTTCTGTTTTGCCTGCCGGAGGTCCTCGCCGTCGGCTACGTCCGTGGCTATGATGGGGAAATCCTTTGATAATGTGTTAACCTGCTTGAAATCCATGTTCTTGTAATTCACGCTGAAAACCGTGCCCGCGGACGCGCGTATTACCTTGTCGGAATATATTCCCGCGCAGTTCAAAAGCAGGTAATCATTAAATCCAAAAGCCGCGCCGCTGCGGATGATGGCGCCAACGTTTGAAGGATCCTGTATATTGTCCAGGAGCACCATGGACGTTATCGAGTCAAATTTCGTTATTTCCCTGTTGGTGGACCTTACAACAGCTATAAAACCCTGATGCGTCTTCACATTGGCGAACCTGTCTATAAAACTTCCCTTGGTAGTCTCATAAACCCCATGCCCGACTTTGTCAGCGTACTTATCAACGATTTTGAGCCCCTGCTCGCAATAAAGCAGATTAGTAACCTCAAACCCGGCTTCAATGGCCTCTCCGAGGATCTTTTCGGTGTCGACAATGAACATCCCCTGGTCTTTGAGGGCTTTTTTATCCTTGAGTAGTTCTATTATCTCGCGGCGCATTTGGTCTCCTAGTATCGTATTTAGCCTCTGTATAATACATTCCAAGCCTGCTGATCAACTCTCGACTCTCGACTATCGAACGCTAAGACCCACCAACAGCCTTATTCCCTTCTATAATACACTCCAAGCTTGCTGATCAATTTTCGATTTTCAATTTTCGGACATTAAGACCCACCAACAGCCTTGTAAAGCCCACAGCGGGCGGACACACAGGTCCGCCCCTACAAAAGCAAAAACAACCAGCCCTATTTTTTAAAACTCGTTATCCTCACCGCCACATCCTTGCTTATCTCCGGCAAATCCAGCTTTATCGTATCCTCATCCACTATGTAGTCTTTCCGCGTGGTTGTCACGCCTTCGTATGTGTCGTAGAACTCTATCACGTACCTGCCCGGGGTGAAACCGGTTATGCTCATGGTCGTCTCCGGTATTGCGGGCGGGTCCGGGTTTTTGTAGCCGTAATTTTTGTTCTTCAGCCACAGGTACGCGGATTTCTTGCCCTGCACGCCCGAAACAAAGATCGGCGCCACGTCAGGGCTTAAAAAATTCTCGAACCTTATGGACTCCATCTTTATCCAGTCCGCGCCCGTATTCTCCAGGGTTATATCATTGTCCCCCTGCGGGATGTCCACGGAATACTCCTTATTCGTATCTGCCTGGTATATCTTGTACTGTTCCATGTATTTTTTCGCGTCAAAATCCTTTGCACATATCGACACGGACATTACCTGGGTGTTGTTTATGGAAACTTTCAGTTCATTGTCGGAAGATACCTTGCTGAGCTTTATGACCATCCTCACCGGCAGTTCGTTCCTGAGCGATATTATAGGCGCTGTCCTGAACTCGGGCTTGCCTTTGCCGAAAAGGAAAGCGTTGAAATAATTCTTATTCGTGACTGTCCCGTCGGGCTTTATGCCGAACTCGTCTTTTTGGGCTTTTTCCCAGTTGTCCACGGGATATATGGTGACGTCGCCGCCGCGCGCGTTTTCCTGCGGTTTTTTGTAGAAAACATCCTTATCCTGTAAGTCTATGAAACTTTCCTTTGCCCACTGTATATCCTTGGTGAATTCACGCAAAGGTTTGAAGAGCGGATAAAGATTGTACCTGTCGGTATAATCCCACCAGTACCACTGCAAAGGCGCGCCCATGGACATGGTGAAAGCGCCGGCCCACATGGCATTGTGCATGTGTATCCCGGTTATATCCACCTTGTCCGCGATAAAATCATTGCCCGAACTTATACCGTACTCGGCCACTATGTGCGGCTTTGCGTAGCTGTCTATCTTCTGCTTGCAGGCCTCATATATCTGCGAAGCCTCGTCGCGGAGTCCGTATATGTGGGTCTGTATGATGTCTATCTGGCTTAAGTTCCAGATCGCGGGGTCATTATTCGGATTTGAAAATGAAGTGGTGAGCAAATGACGGTACGTATCGTGAGCCTTTAAATAATCAAACATCTCGGAGTGCCAGTCAGAGACCGGATCGGACTGGTAATTGTCGGTAAGGTCAACCTCGTTAAAAAGTTCCCATGCCATGATGTTTCCGGAATACCCCCATCTGGCGAGTATATAGCGCAGCCTGTTCTTGAAAGCCTTTTTAGCGGCAGGGTTGGTGAAAAATTCCTCGGGCTTGTCGAGCAGGCCGTCGTTTTTTATGCTGTAAGGGTTCTTATCCCACTCGGGGTTTACTTTGGTGGAGTATTCGCCGTGCGGCACGAGTGTGAGCATTATATAAAGCCCCTCGTCCGCGGCCATGTCCACTATCTTATCAAGCATAAAAGCCTGCTTCTGCCGGGGTCCGTAATTACCGAGTTCCGTCTCTATCCCGAGGCTCCAGGGTGCCATCCATATCCGCGTAAGGTTTCCGCCGTTGTCATGGAGTTTTTTGAACCAGTCCCTGTAATCCAGCAGCCCGCGGTCCTTAGGCCAGGCCAGGTTCATGCCGATGCCAAAAAAAGAATCCTTATTGTCGAATTCGAGGAACAAGGGATCGGTCTTGCTCACGCGCAGGAAACCCTTTTGTTTTTTATCAGCCACGACCAGTATCTTTTTCAGCGTGGTTTTATAGACCTCTTTGCCGTCCCTGGTTATCCGGAGGAAGTAGCTCCACTTGCCAAGTTTCCAGGGCGCCAAACGGACCTTAAAAGAGCCCTTTTTCTGGGTGTAAACATTGGTGTCAAAAGAATAATCAAAATCCGTTGAATAAAACCCATCAAGCATATAAGTCCGGTTATCAGGCGAAGTCACAACAGCCTGGCAGACTATCTTGTCGTAGTTGTAAGGGTTGATATCGCCGGGGTCATAATCGGCCCGTGCCTCGATCTTTGAATATATGGATATTTTTTCCTCGGCAGCGGAAACAGCCGCCTGTATGGGAAGAGACATGACAATCACCCCGATCAGCGAAAGTAAGAACCTGGTCCTCATTTTTTCTCCGCAGGAACATTTTTTTATTGCTGTTTTGCCGTGAGCATATATAATAGTATAACGTAGCGGGCTTTTTTTCAATGGTTTTTCTTTGATATTATGTTTTCGTGAGGAAACAGGTTGTTTTTTGACTGTCATTGCGAGGAG
>PMTB01000244.1:3541-3887 GCA_003167475.1 candidate division FCPU426 bacterium
AAACGGCTCCTCGCAATGACAAATTAAACCAATAAATATGGCAAAACATCAAAACTAAAAAGGACGGTCCACTTTGGAACACTACGACGTCATCATCATAGGCGCAGGACCCGCAGGGTCCACGGCAGCCTACACCCTGGCCAAGGAAGGTATTTCCTGCGCCATCATAGAGCAGAAGAAAACCCCGGGCGAGCCGGTCTGCTGCGGCGAAGCCATAAGCGAAGCAAGCCTGAAAGTCGCAGGGATTATGCACGGCTCCTATGTGGACCGGAAAGTCGACGGCTTCAGGATATTCTTCCCGAACGGCAAGTACTTCTACGTCAAGTCCCCGGGCTACGTAATAAAC
>PMTB01000196.1 GCA_003167475.1 candidate division FCPU426 bacterium
ATGTGAACTTCTACACCATCTGCCATTACTCATATGATGACGACGTGGTTATGGAAATACACGGAGAAAAAGGCAAGGTTAAAATAGTAAAAGACACCGCGGATCTGTACATAAAAGATAAAATGTTCGGCGGGCACAAAAGGGCGAAACCCAAAGCCAGCGAGTTCATAGATTATGGCGCGGGCTGGAAGGAATACTGGGGATATTGTCATTCGGTGGAAATAAAACGCTTCTACGAAGCCATCATAAACAACACGGCGGTCGATGTGGATGAGGACGCGGGCCTTGCCACGCAGTGGATGGTTGAGGCGATATACGAGTCGGGGAAGACGGGGAAGAAAGTTTTTATGGATGAGTTGAAGCAGAGGGTCAAATAAACAGATAAGTTGTTAAGCCAAAAGACNNCTTTTGGCTTTTGTCTTTTGGCTTAAAAACTTAAAGTGGAACAAAATTTCATAACAGGTGTCCTTTCAAATGACCGAGATAACCCAACAGGAAAAAGAGCTGGTTCTTAAGGCAAAAGCCGGGGACCGCAAGGCTTTTGAGACCCTTGTCCATACCTGCGCCAAGCAGGTCTATAACCTCGCTTACAGGCTGTCCAACTCAAAGGAATCAGCCGAGGACATAGCCCAGGAAACCTTCATAAACGCCTACAATAGTATTGGAAGATTCAGCCATGATTGCCCCTTTGCCAACTGGGTTTACAGGATCGCTGTCAACGCCTGGAAGAACAGGGTGCGTT
This sequence comes from candidate division FCPU426 bacterium, assembly GCA_003167475.1. Lineage (GTDB taxonomy): Bacteria > Oederibacteriota > PGYV01 > PGYV01 > Palsa-1178 > PALSA-1178. The sequence continues at coordinate 743 of PMTB01000196.1, forward strand.
ACGAGAGGCGCAGGTTCTTTTTCCAGCATGATTCGCTTGACGAGACCATAGCGGGCGAGGAAGGCGATATGAAAAAGGAACTGCCCGACAAAAAACCCGGAGCGGACGAGGAGTTCGAGAAGTTCCACAGGAAGGAAGCAATAGACAAGGCATTAAATAAACTGAACCCGCAGGCAAAAGAAATGCTTGTGCTGCGCGATATTGAGGAATTAAGCTACGAGGAAATATCAGGAATCATAAAAACGCCCCTTGGGACGGTCAAGTCCAGGATAGCCAGGGCGAGGGAAGCACTGAAAGAACATTTGAAAATACTTTTAGGTGAAGATTATGGATCATAAAATATTCAAATCAAAGATGTCAGAGTATATTGATAAAAAACTGCCGGACAAGGAACTCCTTGAGTTTGATAAGAACGCCAAGGACTGCCCTGATTGTCTGCTTGAACTGCGGATGTCTATAAAAGCCGTGGCGGAAATGAAAAGGTCAAAGTCGGCAAAAGAGATCGACCTGCCGGTAAATTTCTACGCGAAGCTCGGGCAGAGCCTTGACAAGGCGGACGCTGAAAAGTTGCGCAGGAAAAGTTTCATATACATGCCATGGTTCAGGGCAGCGGCGCTTTCTTTCGCCCTTATACTGACGGTTGTTATGGTAAGGCAGATTACAAAGTCCCCGGAATATATCGGGAACAAAGGGTTTGACAGGAAGTCAGCGATGACAGCCGAAGAAGCGCCTGCGCCGGCGTCAGAAGCCGCGGGCTTGGCATCCGGGGAAAAAGAAATGCTGAAGCTGGACAAGGCGGTTGCCCGTAAATCAGCGGCAAAGAAGAAAGCGGCCCGTAGTTCGGTCATGAAGGCCGCAAACAAGCCAATGGCTCAAGCGCCACCGGCAGCCGCTCCGGCAATGGAAGCCCGGTCAATGGCAAAAATAGAGGCACCGGCAAGGTCAATGGTAGCCATGGATGAGGAAAAAGACGAAGAGCAGGCAGTACCCGCAGGGGAATTAAGCGAAGCGCCGATGGCGTTGGTGATAAAAGATAAAAAAACGTGGGATTCATATATGGCCGGAAAAGCAGGGAACCCTGACTTTGCAAAACAGATGGTATTATACGTTTACCTGGGAAAAAGATCTGCCGCGGGTTACAGCGTGGAGTTTGTTGATATAAAATATATGGCAACTAAAATAACGGTTATGGTAAAAGAAATAAGCCCCAAACAGGGAGCGTTGACCGCCCAGGTCATAACGCATCCCGTGGGGTTGAAGTTTATAAACAGGTCGGAACTGCCTGTGGAGTTTGTGTTTGTGAAATGATACGCTGCAATTAAATCCCCCGGGGAGAGGGAGCATCCGCTTTCGCTGTAGCTCCAGCGGACAAGATGCCCCCTCTCTACAAATATATTAAATAACTGCATCTATTTCATGGTTTATCGCATAGTTCAAACCTGTCAACTTGTCCGCCGGAGCTTTAGCGAAGGCGGATGGAACCTTTTTCCGGCCCTGGTGTCTTGCAACGTAGCAAGGCTGAAAAAAACAGGGCTTTACGCCCGGAAAAAGGAGGATTTAACATGAGAAAGGCGCTGATTTTACTGGTTTTGGCTGTGGTTTTGGGGTTTGTTTCAGCAGGTGTTTTTGGCACTGAAAAGGGCGGGGATGACGGGCTATCGCCCTACTTTTTGGTGCAGGGGAGTTCTGATGTGGACGGGTTTCCTTTGCTGTCGACTACGGCAAATGTCAACATCGCGGGAATGACCGCTTTGACCGAACTAAAGCAGGTTTACAAGAACGACGGGAAAAAGACTTTGGAAGCGGTTTATGTGTTCCCGTTGGGGACAAAGACAGCGATAAACGCGATGCGCATGAAGATAGGCAACAGGATAATCGAGGCCGAGATACACAAGACAGAGGATGCGCGTCAGATCTATAATGACGCCAAGAACGCGGGCAAGACAGCTTCGCTGCTTGAGCAGAAACGTCCCAATGTTTTCCAGATGAACGTGGCAAACATCATGCCCGGCGACAGGGTGGAAGTTACTGTTTACTTCTCGGAATCGCTTGTTCCCGAATCGGGCGTTTACGGCTTTGTATTTCCGACGGTCGTTGGGCCGAGATTCACCGGGGAATCATCAATGGAAGACTTAAAGGGCAAGGATAACTGGACAAACACTCCTTATCAGCATGAGGGCAAAGCCGCTCCTTATGAATTCGGCATCACGGTAAATATCAAAGCCGGAATGGAAGTGGCAAAGATATGGTCGCCTTCGCACAAGATAGAAACTGAAACAAAGGGAAGCTGGGGCGCGATAGTGACGCTTTCTCCCAAAGAAATAAACGGCGGCAACAGGGATTTTCTTCTCAACTATTCCTTGAAAGGCAATTCCATAAGCACAGGCGTACTTCTTTATCCGGGAAAATCCGAAGGCGAGAACTTCTTCCTTGCCATGATAGAGCCGCCCGCGCAGGTGACCATGGCACAGATTCCGCCCAGGGAATATCTCTTCGTCATGGATGTATCGGGTTCCATGGAAGGCTATCCCCTGGAAGTATCCAAGAAAGTCGTAAAAGAGATCCTCTCCAATCTTCGCGGCCAGGATTATTTCAATATCATGTTCTTCGCTGGCGGAGCCAACACCCTATTTGATAAACCCATGCCCGCTACCGAGAATAACCGCAAGCGCGCCCTTGAGATGATCACAAACCAGCAGGGCTCGGGCGGCACTGAAATACTGCAGGCTTTCACCAAGGCTTTAAAGCTCGAGAAAAAAGAAGGCATGTCGCGCATAATGGTGACCATGACCGACGGGTATGTGTCTGTTGAAAAGGAAGTTTTCGACCTGATGGAAAAGAACCTTGGAAATACGAACTTCTTTTCGTTCGGGATCGGCACGTCAGTCAACAGGTTCCTTATCGAAGGCATGGCAAGGGTGGGCAAGGGCGAGCCGTTCGTGGTGACAAGCCAGGATGAGGCCGAAGCCGCGGCAAAGAAGTTCATCAACTACATAAAGAGCCCGGTTTTGACAGACATAAAAGTACGTTATGAAGGGTTTGACGCCTATGATGTGGAGCCTTCTTCAATGCCCGACCTTTTCGCGGAACGGCCGCTGGTGCTCTCGGGGAAATATCACAATGCAAATGGCAAAATAGTGATAACAGGGAAGACCGCGAGCGGGAACTTTGAAAGAACGGTAAAACTGACGGATTATAACGAACTGCCCGAGAATGAAGCCGTAAAATATTTGTGGGCACGCGACAGGATAGCAAGGCTGGATGATTATTCAAAAGTGGGCGCGCAGGTAAAGGAAGATGTTACCGCGCTTGGTTTAAAGTATCACCTGATGACCGCGTATACGTCTTTTGTGGCCGTTGATAAAGAGGTAAGGGCGACGGGCGAGACGGTCACGGTAAAACAGCCGCTTCCGCTGCCTGAAGGGGTATCAGACAACGCGGTGGGAGATTCGCTCTCTTACGCAGCCGCACCTGCTTCCAACTATGGCGGCGCTACGCGTTCCATGGCAAAAATGGCCGCGGAGCCAATGGAAGAAATGGAATCCGCCCCACAGGCAGGCGCAGGAGCCGTGTATAAAATGAAAGCCGCAAAGCCTGAGATGGATGAGAAAAAGGATATTTCTGCTGCCGCCAAGGCAGGCTCTTTATACATCTCCGACGGTCAGGTACCGGCCGGGTACACCCTCGATGAAGCTGAAAATGAAGTATTTAAGGCGGTAAAACAGGAACTGGAACAGTACCTGAATAACTGCGGGTTGAACGGCGTGCAGTTTGAGGTTAAGGTTGAGAATGGAAAAGTAAAGTCAGTGAACGTGCTGAAGTACAAAGGCAAATCATGCAATGAGGAACAGTTAAAGAAGATAGTGGAGAAAGTAACATTTGGCTCAGCCACGGGAACAATGAAACTGACATTTGAAATAATGTAAGCAACTTACGCCGCGTCCGCGCGTTTTGGGTGAAAAATCCCTGCCACCCCATCCGGCAGGAGCCCCGAAACGCGCGGATTTTTTTAATATCCCTATGAGAAACTTGACGAAATACTTCGAGAGGGGGTATAATGCAGTTATCTAAAAAAGCAGGCAGTACGGCTAAAAATTAATCATTGCTATGGGGGAAATGAAAATGAAAAAAACAGTTTTGTTTTTTGTTTTGGCTTTGGTTATTTCATTCGGCGTTATTACAGGTTGTAAACAAAATTCACCTACTGCCCCTGCGGCAACGGCAACCCCGGCTAATGTGGAAGGTACGGTAGTCGCGGTTTTGACAAATGTGGCAATTGCGAATGCTACAAACACAAAAGTAGCACAGGAAACGGCAACAGCCGCCGCTGGTTTATATACCGCTACACTTACCAGCACAAGCACACAAATACCAAATGCCACATTGACGGTTCAGGCAATATTGACGGTTGTAGGAGCAGGCAATGCGACGGCTACAGAACAGGCGCAGGAGACACAGACCTCAATTGCCATTTTATATACCGCTACACTTACCAGTACAATCACGCCGTCTCCCAACCAAACCGGGACAGCCGAAGCCATAGGTACCATGATAGCAAATATCCATGAATCGGAAACCGAGGCTGTAATATTGTCCCGCACCCCAACACCCACGGCAACGTCTTCCATAACCCCGACGTTTACCGTAACGGATACATATACCGCAACACCGACAGTAACGTTCACAATAACAAATACCGCAACGCCGACAATAACGGCGACATCAACTGTTACACTGACCTCCACCTCTACGCCGACGCCTATTCCTTATTCTGATTTTGTGTCGGTTCCCGGTGGTACATTTACACAGACTGACGGAACAAACAGTTTCAGTCACACAATCTCTGCTTTTAAGATGGGAAAGTACCAGGTAACGTATGACTTGTGGTACGCGGTGTACCAGTGGGCTGTTGCAAACGGTTACAGTTTTGCCGATGCAGGTACGGGCAGCGGGTATAAGCCGGTAACATTCGTTAGCTGGCGGGATGTTATAGTGTGGTGTAATGCATATAGCCAGGAGGCGGGGTTAACACCCTGCTATACTTACTCAAGTGCAGCGATAAAGGATTCAACCAATGCAACCGCTTGTGATAATGTGGTTTGCGTGTGGACAAATAATGGATATAGATTGCCTTCAGAAGGTGAATATCAATATGCGGGAAGTTATATAGACGGGACAAGCTGGACGCCGTATAACTATGCCAGCGGCGCGACAGCGGATTATACAAACTCAGCGGCAACCGGACTTGTAGCATGGTATAGTGCAAATTGTAGTAGTACGCAGGCAGTAGGCGGTAAAACAGCAAACGCGTTGGGTATTTATGACATGTCGGGCAATGTGTATATATGGTGTTGGGATTGGTACGGAACTTATCCGACAACAGCGCAAACAGACTATAGAGGTCCTGCGAACTACGGCGGCGACCACATGGTACGGGGTGGAGACTATTTCGAGGGCGCGTCACCCTTGAAACTTTGCTACCGTGGCAGCTACAGCTACCCGTATTCCGGGCGCAGCAACTGTGGTTTCCGTTTTGCGAGGACGTATTAACCTTTTGAATTTTTATTTTTTTATCCAGCTTTGCTGGATGGAGAATATTATATAATTATATGAGCGGCGCTCCACCCTTTTTATATTTTGTAATATTATTTTATGTTTTGTGAGTATTTGTTTGCGTGTATATTCCGCCCTGTGTGGCTGCCGAAGGCAAAGCCCGCAGGGCATTTTTTTTGATTTGAAATAATATAACAAGCGATAGCATTGCTGGATTTTATCTATTTGGATAAATTTGCCAAAGTTGAGTAATGAGTTCAGTTGTATCGTTTGTGTTTATGATGTAGAATGTAAACGCGTAGAGCGGCTGCTTGCTGCCGCTATGACGCGGGCTTTAAAGCCAAAGATGAGCGGCAGCATCCGTCTTCGCCAAAGCTTCGACGGACAAGCGCGGCCGCTCTTATTTTAAAAACAAAAGGAGAAACCACCATGAACCTGAAAGACAAAGTCATAATCCTCACCGGCGCCTCGAGCGGCATCGGGAAAGCCGTGTCCGGGCTGCTCTCGCGCAAGGGGGCAAAGCTTGTCCTGCTTGCAAGGCGTTTGCCCGAGATGGAAGCGCTTGTCGCGGAATTCAAAACACTGAACACGGAAGCCATCGCGGTCGCAACAGATGTGACTTCCCAGGCGGATATTAAGAAAGCCGTGGAAGCGGCGCTGAAAAAATTCAACAAAATCGACATCGTCATCAACTGCGCCGGTATCGGCGGGTACGGCCCCATTGAAACTCTTGATATGAAAGAGTTTGAACACATGCTCAGGGTCAATATATTCGGGCCGCTGTACATGATTCAGGAAACAGTGAAGTACTTAAAAACCACAAAAGGCATGATTGTCAATATTTCATCGGGTTTAAGCAAGCGGGCGCTCCCGTTTTTGTCGTCATATGGTTCCACAAAGGCCATGCTGAATATGCTTTCCGACGGATTGCGCATGGAACTTATGACATCCGGGGTTAAAGTGCTTACATATAACCCGCCCGCTACAGACACGCCATTTATAGCCCAAAACCGCAGGGGAGCCATGAAGCTAGAACCTGTAGCCAATGTTGCCGCGAGGATAGTGAAGGCTATAGAACAGGAAAAAAGGGAAGCGTCAGAAGGGGCGTTTTTGGCCGTGATGAACTTCTTTGCCCCAAAAGTGCTGGATAACATCTTTTATAAAGCGATGGTTAAAAAGAATGAGGAAAATAAGGTTTAGATAGAGTAGTCGCAGGCCTACGGTCCATCGGCCTGCGCCTAGA
>PMTB01000233.1 GCA_003167475.1 candidate division FCPU426 bacterium
CATTAAGGGACTCTTTTTTTTGGTGCGCCCGGCAGGACTTGAACCTGCGGCCTACTGGTTCGTAGCCAGACGCTCTAATCCACTGAGCTACGGGCGCACTTAAAAACAAAAATCATTATACAGGGTTTTAATCGCGTTTCAAGTATTTATTTCAGTGGCACTCTTGTTCTGCATTGGCCGTGCGATTGGCCTGGTTTTAATGCCCCTGGCGGGCGGACACATAGGTCCGCCCCTACAAGTGCAAATCAAAATTCCCAACACCATTTAAACCGCTTTCTTCTTTCCCAGGTAATTCCTCAACAAATCCCAGTCATAAGCGTCAAAATGCCTTAAAACCGCCACCAGCAGCCCCATATACACCAGCGTAAACACCAGTACTTTTGCGAAGAATACCGGCCAGTTTGACGGCAGGGTCACGTACTTTGAAAATGCGTAATACCCGGCAAAACAAATAATTGCGGTGATAACCGGTTTTAAAAACACATCTAACAGCCCCATCTTTATGCCTGTCATTTTATAAAACAATATCGCCAGGGCTATTCCGCTGCCTGCCATGGCTATTGTCGTACCTGTAAGGGCGCCCTTAAGTCCGTAGAATTTCGTCAGCACTATGCTCAGTATGATATTCACAACGGCTGAAACCGTCGAAATGATGAAGGTCTCCCTTATCCTCTCCAGGCCGTTCAAAAGGTTCATGGACACATAGCCGGCCAGCGCGACCGTATACGCGCCGCTTAAAACGGTCATGACCAGGTATACGTCCTCATAACCTTTCCCCAGCCATATTGCCGTGAATTCTTTCCCGAATATGGTTATCCCGGAAAAAATAAATATTGCGAGAAAGAAGACATATTTATTTACCCTGGTATATAGGGTCTCGAGTTTGTGCATCTCGTTTTTTGCCTTAAGTTCCGAGGCCGCCGGCATGAGCGATATCAGGCCTATCATCTCCGGTACCTGGGATATGTATTTGGATATATTGGAGCCTATCTGGTAGAAGCCCGCGAATACCGGGGTTAAAAAATAGCTCAACACAAGCTTGTCAACGTTATAATTCACCAGCACGGCCATCTTGTTCATTATCAGCTTCAGGCTCAGGGTAAGCATGCCTTTGAGTTTTACGGGGCTGAAAAACTTCAGATTGAACCGCAGCGGCGGGTATACAATTTTTGTTATAACCAGCGTTAACAGGGTCTCAAATATGAGTACGCCCATCTGCACCTCGGCTATTCCCTTTATGCCGTAGCCTTTGACCAGACAGGCGGCCATAAGCCCGAAACGAAGGAACGAGGAGATTATATGCAGTATATAGTAAATGTAGAATATATTGAACCCTCCCATGAGGTAGGCAAAGCTTAAAAGGACAAAGTTAATCAGGAAAATAAAAAAGCTGAACACAAGCACAAAGCCTGCGGTTGAAGCCAGGGATTTGTCAACTTTGAAGAACATGTCAAGTATAGGCTGTTTTAAAAGCATAAAAACCGCCGCCAATACTACCGCAATCCCAAAGTAGAACCAGAACAGCGTGTTTGTTATCTCGTTGATATCCGCTGAATCCTTTTTCGGGTCCAGCTTCGGCACTATGATCCCCACTGCCGTGGAGGTTTGCATCCCACCAAGGAGCTCGATGAAAGCCAGTATCGTTCCGGTCAAAGCCCAGACGCCGTACGCTTCCTTGCCCGTGTACCGGAGTATCATGGGTGTCAGGATGAACATAAGCGGAAAGGTAAGGACAAAGAAAAGGATGTTAGTCAGAGAATTTTTTTTAAGCCTCTGCTTTAAAGGTTCCTCTATATATTTCCAGTTTTCTTTTGTGGTCATGCCCTGTCCCTGGCCGGTTGAAGCCTTTTTACAGCCTTATAAAAGTGGTAAAGCGCGGTCTGGGCGGAACGCACCCTTATGTTCTCCCTTATGCCCGGAAAATTTGTCTTGTGGACCTCGACCCTGCCTTTTATATTTATGCCCATATATACCAGGCCCACAGGTTTGTCAACTGTCCCGCCGTCAGGTCCGGCTATGCCGGTAACAGAGATGGAACAGTCGGTCTTAAACAACCTGGCCGCCGCCTGCGCCATTTCCAAAGCGCACTCATGGCTGACGGCCCCGTATTTTTCTATAATTGCTTTTGGCACGCCGAGCACGTCTGTCTTGGCTGAATCGGCGTATGTATTGATCCCCCCGATATAATAAGCCGAGCTGCCGGGAACATTTGTAATGCTGTGCGCCACAAGCCCGGAAGTGCACGACTCGGCCGTGGACAGGGTTAATTTCAGGTCATTCAATATTTCGCCTATTTTCTTTTCAAGCGTTTCATCTTCCTCGCCGTATATATGCTCCCCGAGCCTTCCGTAAACTTTTTTCTTAAGGCCGTCGATGAGCATAAGCGCCTCTTCTACGGAACCGGCTTTCGCGGTCAGCCTTACCTCTATATCGTTTATGTGCGCGTAAATGCCTATGCTGGGGTTCTTTGATTCCCTGAAAAGGTCCTGTATCATGTCGTCGGCCCTTGATTCGCCGAGCCCCATGACCTTAAGCGAACGGGAAACTATAACCTCTTTGACGCCGCCCATTTTTTTTATTATATAAGGTATCACGGATTCTTCCATCATGGGGTACATCTCGGATGGCACGCCGGGCATGGTGACTATTATTTTTGAATTGTGTTCGAGTATAAATCCCGGGGCGGTTCCGTTATTGTTTTCTATGACAACGGCGCCTTTCGGCAGATACGCCTGGTGCCTGTTATTGTCCGTCATGTTTATACCGCGTGCCTTAAAAAGCCCTTCGAGCTTTATTAGGGCCGCGTTATCAAGTTCAAGCGGTCTGTTGCTGAACTGGGCCACCGCTTCGCGGGTTATGTCGTCCACGGTCGGGCCCAAGCCGCCGGTTATTATGATAAGATCGGCCCTGTTGCAGGCGGCCGTAAGCGCGCTTTTGACGCGTTCTATATTATCGCCCGCTGTGGTCTTAAAGTATAAGTTCACCCCTACCCCGGCAAGTTTTTTGCCGAGGTAAAGGGCGTTGGTATCGAGTATCTGTCCGAGCAAAAGCTCGGTTCCGATGGTTAGTACTTCTGCGTTCACTTCAAAGCTTCCTTTGCCTTGCTGATGAGCGGTTCCATCATTGATGTGAATTCCATCGGGATTATATACTTTGTCGAAGCGCTGGCGCCGAGCGTCTTTAAGGCTTCGAAATACTGTATGAGCATGGTCTTCGAGTCTATCTTGCCGGCCGCGCTGAATATCTGTTCAAGCGCTTTTGAGTAGCCTTCGGCGCGCAAGATCTGCGACTGCCTTTCGCCTTCAGCCTGCAATATCTTGGACTGCTTGTCGCCCTCGGCAACCGTTATGGCGGCTGTTTTCTTTCCCTCTGCCTCGGTCACAAGCGCCCTGCGGGAACGTTCGGCCGACATCTGTTTGTTCATTGAATCCTGTATCTCGCGCGGAGGAGTGATCTCCCTGATCTCAACGGATGTTACTTTGACGCCCCAGCGTTCCGTGACTTCGTCCATTTTCGTGCGGAGCCTCATGTTTATCTCTTCCCTTTTTGCGAGCACATCGTCGAGTATGATGTCGCCGATGATGGAACGCAGCGTGGTGGTCGCGATGCCCTGCGAAGCGCCCGCCATGTTATTGACCTGAACAACGCTTTTTACCGTGTCCGTGACCTTCCAGTAGATAAGGAAGTCGATGGAAATAGGCGCGTTGTCTTTCGTGATACATGTCTGTTCCGGGATCTCAAGGAACGATTCGCGCAGGTCGACCCATACCGGACGGTCAACGAACGGGATAAGGATAACAAGCCCCGGCCCCAATTCGCCTATGCACCTTCCGAGGCGGAACACGACGAGCCTCTGGTACTCGGCAACGATCTTAATGAATGCCGGCACTACGACGACGATTACAACTACAATTGCGATTAAAATTCCCCACATTTTCTTTTTCCTCCTATTTTCTTGGTATTTTTTTGACCTTAAGCTTCATACCGTTCACTTCGAGAACCTCTATTATTTCGCGCGCTTTGACAGGTTCGTCAGCAATCGCCTGCCAGTCCTCGCCGCCCACGTTCACTATTCCGCCGGTTTCGGACGTGATGTCCGCGGATACGACGCCTTTCTTGCCGACCAGGGTCTGTACCCCGGTTATGGCTTTTTTCTTGAAAGCCTTAAGCACAGCCGCGATGACAAACACAAAGAAAGCCACGGTCAAAAGGACCATGGTTCCGATCAAAAGATAGGACGGCGCCCACTGCTCCCCGAGGGAGCGGCTGGGGAACAATAACAACGATCCCATTACCATGGATATCAGGCCTCCTAAGGCTAAAACCCCGTGGGTTGAATGCATAAGTTCAAGGAAGAAAAGTACGGCGGAGAGCACAATAAGTATCACGCCCGCGTTATTTATAGGAAGGTTGCCGAACCCGATGAAAGCAAGTACCAGGGCAATGGCGCCGGCAATACCCGGTATCACAACAGTACCGGCATTTGCCAACTCGAATATCAGCCCGTAAAGGCCGATAAGGAAAAGCACATAAACTATGTTCGGGTCGGAAAGCTGATGAAGGAATTTATGCCTCTGGGAAAAACCGATCGGCTTGATCTCGTAGTTGGCGGTACTCATGACGATTTCCTTGCCCGCGACTTTCACCTTGAATTTATCGAGTTTTTTCATAAGCTCGGCCGTATCAACGGCTGTAAAATCTATCACTTTTTCCTTCAAAGCCTCTATCTCTGATGAAGATACGTTCTTAGTGACAGCTTCCTCGGCCCATTGTTCATTCCTGTTATTAATACGGGCCCAGCCTTTTATGGTGGCTATGGCGTCATTTGTTATTTTTTCAGAAGTTGTGCCGCCCTGGAAATCCACCGGGTGCGCGGTCCCCACGTGAGTACCCTCTGCCATGGCAGCCACGTGCGAAGCAAGCAATATATAAGCTCCCGCAGAAGCGGCTCTCGCGCCTTTCGGCGTAACGTATGATATTACAGGCACCTTGCTGGCTAAAATTTTATTGCATATATCCCTCATGGCCTTGTCCAGCCCCCCCGGTGTCTGCAAGGTGATGATCACACCGGCCGCATTCTCTTTCTCGGCAAGGCCTATCCCTTTAACGATATAATCCGCGGTAGCCGCGTCCACGATGCCGTCAATACTAAGCTGGATGTAAACAGGGTGAGAAGAAGCCTGTGCAGCCGCGGTTTCAGCCGCAAAAATAGCGGCGGAGAATAGCAAAACAGACAATAAAACAACAATGGATGTAAATTTTTTGGTCATGTAATTCACCTCATTTGGTTGATAAACAATTGTAATATAGAAAAAGCCAATAATCAAGGGGGAATGCAATCACTGTCAATGCAAAATAAGAATGTC
>PMTB01000163.1 GCA_003167475.1 candidate division FCPU426 bacterium
CCCAACACGCCAACTTTCACCCCGACATACAGCCCGACTTTTACATTCACGCCGACCCTGACGCAGTCCGATACGATGACAGCCACGAAGACGGTCACGGCAACCGGCACGCAGACAGTTACGGCGACGCTTACATATACCGTAACCTATACGCGCACTGATACGCCGACACTGACAGCCACATGCACATATACTGATTCGCCAACTTCCACAGGCACGCCGAGCATAACGCCGACCCTGCCGCCGTATCCGTACATGCTTGAAATAACGGCATATAATTCAGCGGGTGAAAGGGTGAAACTTATAGCAAATTCGCTTATCACGCGGCAAATGACGGGCGCTTTGATTGTGGCAAACGGCTCCGACGGCAGCGTGTTTAACCCGAAAGCCGGGCCGCTGGCTGTGCGTTTGCCGGGTGTAAACACGCCGGGGCAGGCAGGCGGAGCGTACTCTGATTTCATCTGGGACGGTACTGCCGACAATGGGCAGGAAATATCCCCCGGGCTATATTATATCAAGCTGACAACCGTGGACACGTACGGGCACACGACAACGATCATAAAGGAAGTATCGGTCTTCCGTCCGGAAGGGACCGTAAAACTTTCCATATATAATTCCGCGGGCGAGCTCGTCAGGGTGATTGAAAGCCCTGATTTACCGTCAGGCAGCGCCGGCCTTAAGGTCGACGATGTCTCAAAGATCGGCAATCCGGGGGACAATGTGACCATATCCTACGGCGGAGCCTCGCCGATCGTATGGGACGGCAGGGATAGCGGCGGCCTGACCGTGGGCAGCGGAGTATATGAACTGGTCCTGGAGTCGGTCAACGAATCCGGATTTAAAACGACGGTGACAAAATCGATCACCCTGTTGAGGCAGAAAAACACAGGGGCATTTACCGGTGAAAAAGTATACCCGAACCCGTATATAATCGGCGGAATATCGTCGCCGCTGCCGCAAGCCGTGTGGAGCGCGTCCGCTGCCGGAACCATGGAGATAAAAATATACAATATCCGCGGCGAACTGGTAAAAAGCCTGCACGCGCCGCTTTCGGACGGGTTTGCAGGCTGGGATTTAAGAACAGGGTCGGGTTCGCCCGTATCAAGCGGCCTGTATATATTTGTCATGTGGGCAAAAACAGACGACGGGGAAGTGATGGAGAAAACGGTTAAATTCGCCGTAATAAACAGGTTTGATACGACCAATAACCGGCTGAACTGACTGGAAAATCGCATACAAGACCGCTAAAGCGATTTTAGCAATTAAAAAACCCTTGAATTCCAACCGAAACGTAATATAATATACTTGTTTGGTTTTGCACCTAAATCTTTATTTTTACAGGGGGGCTTATGACAGACGCGCAGATTTATGTGGAAAAAAGGAAGTTTAAAAGGGTTGATAAGAGGATAACTGTCAAATATAAAGTTGTATCAATGCCGGCGGAAGTGGAAAAGATAAAGACCGCCGCGGTTAAAAACCAGACGGAAACCGCAAATATAAGCGTTGGCGGCATTCAACTTATAGACGACACACCGCTTAGCCCGGAGCAGATTGTAAGGTTGGAAATCAAGCTTGATACACATCCGAACCCGATCGTTACATTCGCTGAAGTGAAGTGGTCGGCCAAGGATGACAATATAAAAAGGTACAGGACAGGCATTGAGTTCCTGGTTTTAAAAGAGGAAGACAAGGCCGCCATCGAGGAAATCATAAAATAGAACGTCACGACAGCGGAAAAGGCAGGCAGTCATTGCGAGGAGGCGTACTTGTGTTATGCCGACGAAGCAATCTCTGTTTCACGATAAGTTTTTTGTCCTGCGTTGCTCCGCAGGCTTTGATTTATACCAGATTGCTTCGTCGCGGAGGATCTCGCTCCTCGCAATGACGATAAAACCAACATTTTCCGGGAGGACAATCAATGAATTATTTCAAAACTTTCACCTTAATGGCCGTCTTAACCGCGGTCTTTGTCTTTGTCGGAAACTATTTCGGCGGCACGCACGGGATGATATACGCTTTCGGTTTCGCCGTTGTCATGAACTTTTTTTCCTACTGGTTCTCCGACAAGATCGTTCTTGCCATGTACGGCGCGAAGGAAATAAAAAGGGAAGACTCGAAGGAACTGTACGTAATGGTAAGCAACCTCGCGACAAAAGCCTCCCTGCCAATGCCCAAAGTTTACCTGATCGACTCCGAAACCCCCAATGCCTTTGCCACGGGCCGCAACCCTCAGCACGCGGCAGTAGCCGTAACCGCGGGAATACTAGAAATACTTACCCCGAAGCAGCTTGAATCCGTACTCGCGCATGAAATGACGCACATCAAGAACCGCGACATCCTTATTGGCACTTTGGCCGCGACATTTGCAGGGGCAATAACAATGCTCGCCAGGTTCGCCATGTTCTTCGGCGGCGGCTCAAGGGACAATGACAGGGGCGGCGGGCTGGGGATGATACTTATGTTGATACTCGCACCAATTGCCGCCATCCTAATACAGCTGGCTATATCCCGCTCCAGGGAATACGGGGCCGACACAGGCTCGGCGGAATTGACCGGCAGGCCGCAGGAATTAATAGGCGCGCTCGAGGCGCTGACAGCAAGCGTAAAGCAGAGGAAGGCGGGCCCGGAAGTACAGCCGGCAACCGCGCATATGTTCATAGTGAATCCGTTTAGCGGGGATTTTATGGCGAGTTTGTTTTCGACACATCCGACGCTCGCGCAACGGAAGGCAAATTTGGAGAAAAGAACAAGTTTATAGCCCGCGTTGAAGTTTTTAAGCCAAAAGCCAAAAGACAAAAGTTAAGGGGAAGGCAAGGGGAGAAGTTAAGGGCAAGGAGGGCGGCTTGCGTTTAAGTTTTTAAGCCAAAAGCCAAAAGACAAAAGTTAAGTGGAGAGCAAGGGGAAAAGTTAAGGGCATTAGGGCTACTTCATTCCTTCGGACTAAGTTTGATGATGCATGAGGCCAGGATCCTATTTAATTCAGTGAAGTTATCAATAAGTTTAATAATTTCAGGTTTTGATGCCGAAGGCATTGTTTCGGCTAAAAATTTCAACCAATGAAGGCTTTCTCTCGAAGATTTCAATGCTATCCTATAGTATCTGCATAGGTCCTTTTTTGAAGCTGAGTTTTGAGCCTCTTCGATGTTTGCGCTCACTGAAGATGAAGAACGGATCAACTGCTCAATGTTATCCCTGTCATATTTACTCTCGAAAAATTTTCTGAAGTAATTTTTCGTTTTAACAGAGATTTTAAAAGACTCAGAAACGATATTGTACGAATAGTGTTTTCCCATAAAACCCCTCTATTTTGTTGTTTACCAATGTGCTGTTTATGTTTATAATTATAGGCATAAAGGATGATTTGTCAATTGCTAACAATGAAAAGTTTTCAAGCCAAAAGACAAAAGCCAAAAGTAAAGTTTCTAAGTGGCTAAGGGTATAAGGAAGTCCTGCTTTTGGATATTGTTTTTTTGTTTGAAACTTAACGCGGGATTTTGGCAGTACCTTAAACACTTGCACTTACTTAGCTCTACCCTTAACTTTTGTCTCTTGGCNNCTTTTGGCTTAAAAACTTATCGGAGGCTCTACTTAACCGAAAAATTGAAGTATTTTTTGTTCTACCTTAAACACTTAGCACTACTTGTTCTACCTTTACTTTTGTCTTTTGGCTTTTGGCTTAAAAACTTAATGGAGGCTCCACTTTGGCTAAAGATTTCCGCGAAATCAGCTTGAACATATTGAACGACGTCTTCACCACGCACCGTTGGGCCAAAGAGAGCATTGACGCTAATATTAAAGATATTGACGAGGAACACCGGGACATACGCAAGGTTTACGAACTTGTCTACGGCGTTTTGCGCATCAAAAATTACATTGATTTTTATCTGTCTCTATACATAAAAAAACCCGCCAACGACCCCGTCCTCCAAAACATCCTACGGATGGGTTTTTACCAGATCATGTACATGGATTCCATCCCTCCCTACGCAGCTATCGATGTTTCCGTGGAAATGACCAAGCACCACGTCCATCATAAAACATCAGGGTTTGTGAACGCTGTACTCCGGAGCATACTCCGGGAAAAAGGGCGCGGCATCAGGATAAAGGGCGAGGGGAAGACCGAGGGTAAGGAACGCGTGGAATACCTGTCCATAAAATATTCTTTTGAAAAATGGATGGTCGAATTCTTTCTGAAGAACTATAAGGATGACGCCGAGAGGATAATGGCGACCGCCAATGAGAAACCGCCTGTGTTCCTCCGTGTGAATACTTTAAAAACAGATACCGACACACTGAAGAGGGAGCTTAAGGCCCAGGGTGTTGAAACTCAGAATGTGAGGGGTTATAAGAACGCTTTGCTTATCCAGCACGGCGACGCGATCAAAACAGGAGCTTTTGAAGCGGGTATGTTTTACGTGCAGGACCTGGCCTCGCAGACATTGGGTGAACTCGTCGACGCGCATAAAGACGAAGCAATTATAGACATAGGTTCGGCCCCCGGCGGCAAGGCCGCTTTTTTTGCCATGGATTCCAAAGGCAGGGCCGGTATAGTGGCTGTAGAGCCAAATGAGGTCAGGCTGAAAATGATGGAGCGTAATTTTGTTAGGCTGGGCATCACGAACGTGGAGGTCATGAAGCACGACGCCACAGTGGATATCGGGGCTTTCCACGATAGGGCGGACAAGGTCATTGTCGACGCCCCGTGCTCGGCGCTCGGGGTCATACGCAGGCACCCGGAAAAAAAGTGGTGCCTCACAGAGGCTGAACTCAAAGAATTCCCAAAACTGCAGACAGCAATACTCAATACCGTTGGCAAGTGGGTGAAAAAGGGAGGGGAACTAATATATTCCACATGTACTTTAAATCCGGCTGAGAATGAAGCCATGGTGGAGAAGTTCCTGGAAAAAAATGAAGGGTTTAAGCTTTTAGACGCGGCAGGGGAAAACGCAAAATTGAAATCATATAAAAGTGGAAAATATTTCAGGTCGCTTCCCGGGAACAGGGACAATATGGATGGTTTTTTTATCGCGAAAATGAAAAGAAAGTAGAATTACAAATATTATCATTGAGTTTATCGATAATTCCGCCAATTATAATTGATAATCAAATAAAATGCCTTATTTTATTGATGTTTTTTACAATAAAACCAATCGACCCGCCCGAAACAATTCGTTTCAATAATAGTCTAATATTAGGGTTAAACGAATAACATTGAAATTGACTTTAGTTTGGTTTGAAGTTATAATGTTTCACGTAAAACCGAAACTGGATTTCTTATTGTGAACCGGTCATGGATAGGGAGATAGGTTTCTCTATATGTTTATATTAATGAGGTAGCTTATGGGTATCAAAAGGTTTCTTTTAACAGCCATCACAGTCGTTTGCCTCCCTATATTATCATTTTCCACAATCACCACAAATATTAATTCCGGCAACCCTATCATGCCTTTTCCGCAGTTCCTTGATTATGCAGGAGGCAAGACGCTCGCAACTAATTGGCCTGACGGCGTGTCGCATGCCGAGATGGAACAGTGGATACGCGATGCCTGGCAGATACACTGCAATGAATTTAATTATAATGGGACTATAACATATCAAAATGCAGCTGCGGGCGGTGCGACCATCAAACTGGTGCAGGATTCATCGAGCCCATACTGTTCCGAAGGCCACGGTTATGCGCTTTTGGCGGCTGCGCTTATGTGCGACAAACCGGCTTTTGACGGCTTATGGTTTTATCTCAATGAGAACGGGTATTTTGCCAATACAAAGAAGTATTCGACAGGTGCGGTCAGTTACGCTACATATCCTTACGGCAAGCATGTTCCCGCGTGGTCAACTCCTTTGTCCGCAGGTACAGCCGACTCGGCAACGGATGGAGACGATGATATCGCAATGGCCGCTCTTATAGCCTGGAAACAGTGGGGCGATAATACCGGTTATTACGCCCCTGGCGGGACCGGTGCGGTAAATTCAGGCGGGCAGCCTGCGATACAGTACAAGCAGATGGCTCTAGATATGATGCATTTTATGGTTGAAAAATTTTTGGATAATAACAGCAAATATGTCTGCGGCGATATAGGTTATGACGGCTACATGAAAGCCGGAAATACCTGGAATGAAATGACCAACTGGTACGCGGGGCCGGACGCTCTGGAAAAGGGCGGCTCGCAGGCTAACTCCTGGTATGACTATACAGCGCCGGGATATTATAGGTGTTTCGGGTCAACGCTGCAGTCGAACGGCGACCCGGTCTGGGACTACACCCAATACCAGCGTTGCACTGCCGCGTGCGATTGGGCGATGGGCCAGTTGGCGGCAAGCACGGCCAAGACTATTGAAGCGGGAACATACACAATAACCGGCGCCACAGCCACTTTTGGCAACAGTAACCCGGGAGGCGAGGATTTTCGCGCGCCATTCCGCAACGGACTTGAATATTTATGGTACGGCAACCCGACCGAGTCCTGGGACCCGGTTAACCATACGGTAGTTGCAGGCGGCAATACTTACCAATACAATGCCGCGATCAAACAGGCTAACTTCCTGAAAAATCCGCAGGCAACGGGACTTGCATGCGTTAGCTATGGATCTTCCCCGATAACCTACCAGGGCATTGCCGCACTGCAGGAATATAACCTTGACGGCTCTCTTTTTTGGACTTTCCACCTGAACAGGTTCGGGGCGTCTGCGCCCGCAATAGTGGCTTCGCAGGATTTTGACCTTATGGGCCAGTTTTTTCGCGAGCTCATGGTCGAGTGGGATACAACCGGGACCGGGACCGACAATTACCTCGGTTCTGTTCCGAAGTACTTTCATGGTTTTTTCAGGCAAGCAGGCTTGATGATACTCACGGGCAACTGGCCTTCCGCCTGCGACATAGCGGCCACCGCAAACATGAAAGTTTATAAAGACGTTGACAAAACATACGCGTTCCCCGGCGACCTCATAACATACTGGATAAATTACAGGAACTTCGGGTCCCTGGCAGCGACAAACGTTGTCATTGTGGATACAATCCCTTCGGCTTTCAGCTATTATTCGGCTGTTCCGGCGGGTACAGCCATGGGCGGGAATGCCTACAAATGGACCATGGCTTCGGTCCCGGGCATGCAGAACCAGAATTATAACGCGACCATGGGCGGCATCACCCTTGTGGTACAGGTCAACAGCAACGCGGCCCAGGGAAGGTATTGCAATTATGCTGACATAAGCTGCTCAAACGGGTCGGGTTTCAGGTCAAGCGTATTCCCGAATGAAGTTTCAACTATCATGAAGAGGAACTGCGTGGATATTGTATCTGCCGCGCTTACTATCACAAAGACAGCAAACGTCACGACAGCTTATCCGGGCGACATAGTTACTTACACTATTGATTTCTGCAATTCGGCGGCTGCCGCGGGCTGGCTCAATGGCGGAAGGTCGGGAGTGAACTTCGCCGGCGGCGTGAAGGTCCTGCCGGGCGCCGCGGACACCCAGCTTTATCTCGATTTTGCCGCGCATCACGAGGCGGCGGAGCCGGTCATTGACTGGGGAAATTACAGGATATCATACTTTTTAAATTCGCCTTATCACGGAGCGGCCTGGGGGCTGGCGACAAATTCAATATCGCCCTTCAGCGCCACGCTTAAC
Source organism: candidate division FCPU426 bacterium (assembly GCA_003167475.1). Classification (GTDB taxonomy): domain Bacteria; phylum Oederibacteriota; class PGYV01; order PGYV01; family Palsa-1178; genus PALSA-1178. The sequence continues at coordinate 7,630 of PMTB01000163.1, forward strand.
CTGACTACCGAGGATTTTGTGGCGTGCAGCCCGACCGCATGTACGGATGCGAGTGGAAAGTTTTGGAACCAGAGGCTTGAATTTAATTTTCCGTCATTGCCTTCAGCCCCGACGCACCATTTATATAATTATTACGGCATGATGAGCAGGATACATATGGGGCTGGAACAGGCTCCTTTTTATTTTGAAGCGAGGGTTTACCAGTCGGGTTACATAGCCCAGGACTGGACCGATGACTGGTCGCAGCAGACAGCCGCGACGGTTGTGGCCGGGCCGGACAAGATGATGTTCCCGATCAGCCCTGACTGGACAAAAGGCGACGGCACGTCTGTTGTCGTAAACAAAGTAAATAAAGCCGCGTGCGAAACCACGGCGACGACGATACAGAATATTTTGGTTGAGGAATGGGACGGTTACACCTGGCGCAGGGTATTTGGAAACGGGCCCATGCCGGGTAGGGAAGTGACAGGTGTACAGATAATTGACTCGCTCCCGACGTATATGGCTTTTGGCGGGTTCGTGGGCAATACAATGGCATCATACACATCAGGCACAAGGACCATCAACTGGAATGTCGGCGATATGCAGATAAACCAGTGCGGCGAACTTAAGTACTGGGTCACTGTCGGCAACCCGGGCTGCCCGACGGGAGACACGCCGCAGATCAACATAGCGTCTGTCAGGGGCGACAAAGAAGCGGCAGTGTCGGATTCGGCTCTTGTCACGATCAAATGTCCCGGAGGCACCCCGACATTCACCCCGACCTATACGCGGACGTCAACGCCTTCGTCTACGCCGTCGCGCACGGCGACCTTGACCGCGACGCAGACATTTTCGAATACGGCAACACAATCAAGCACGTTCTCTCAAACACAATCGCCTACGGCCTCAAACACAGCGTCAGCGTCGCCGACGCTTTCTTATACGAATACGCCGTCGATGACGTCCTCGCCCACGCTGACTGCGACCGGCTCGTCTACGAAGACCGGTACGCCGACAAATACGCAGACATACACCGTGACGGCGAGCCCGACATTTACGGTGACGGACACCATGTCGTCGAA
>PMTB01000120.1 GCA_003167475.1 candidate division FCPU426 bacterium
CTGGGCCTTGTCATATCCGGGGGCCACACAAACGCATACGTGGCAAACGGCTTTTCCGATTATAAACTAATAGGCAGCACGCGTGACGACGCCGCGGGGGAGGCTTTTGATAAAGCCGCTAAAATGCTCGGCTTGCCGTATCCGGGCGGGCCGGAAATAAGCAAGGCCGCCCTCACCGGGGACGCCTCAAAGATAATATTCCCGCAGGCCCAGATGAAGGACAAGAGCCATGATTTTTCCTTTAGCGGAATCAAGACTGCTGTGTTATATTATGTACAGAGGAATAAGGCGGCCATGGAAAAAGGCGAAGTCACGGTGAACGACATAGCCGCGGCTTTTCAGAAATCTATAGTGCGCTCCATCACGAACAAGATGAGGCGTATTTACGAAGAATATAAAATACAAAGCATAGCCATTTCCGGAGGAGTGGCCGCGAACCCTTACTTAAAGGAAGAGCTCGCTAAATTCGCCGGGGACCATAATATGAAGTTCCGCGTGCCGTCCATGGCGCTTTGCACCGATAACGGCGCCATGATAGCGTACACCGGGTGGCAGTACTTAAAGGAAGGCATTTTTTCGCAGCAGGACCTGGAAATACAGCCGGAAATGCCGGCTTTAAATTCAAAATAAATTTGGAGGGAACATGCACATCGACGTGATGACCATACAGGATATGACCGTCAGGGTCATAATGATAGTGCTGCTTGCCGGTGTTGTGGGATATGACAGGGAACTCAGGCACAAACCCGCGGGTACGAAAACCCATATACTTGTCGGTTTGGGTTCGACAATCTTTACCATCATGTCCATATACTTCTACATAGAGTTTGCGGGAAAGGCACAGGTGGATCCGACCAGGATAGCCGCGCAGATAGTGACAGGCATCGGATTTTTGGGAGCCGGGACAATAATACAATTCGGCGGTTCGGTTATAGGGCTTACCACAGCGGCGAGTCTTTGGAGCATCGCGGGAATTGGCGTCGCGGTCGGCGCTGGGAACTATTACCTGGCAGTTCTGTCCACGGGCGTGATCATGGTGGTATTCATGGTAATAAACAGGCTTGGGGATTTCTTTGAGAACAAGGTCATAAACAGGATTAAAAAGAAAAAAGAAAAGAAAAAATGAACTTATTTGAACATATAAAGAAATTCCCTTTTCTAGTCGCGCCGCTTGCCGGTTACACCGATCATCCTTTCCGCATGCTTTGCAGGGAATACGGCGCGTCACTTGCCTATACGGAGATGGTCAGCGAATTTACGATGGCCACGCCGCGCCTAAGGCCGCGCATGGAAAAACTCACCTACTTCACCCCTGATGAAAAGCCCGTGGGAATACAACTCTTCGGGAACAGGGCTGAAATGTTCTATGACGCCGCAAAGGCCGCTGAGGAAATGGGATTTGACATAATAGACATAAATTTTGGATGCCCCGTGCGCAAAGTCGCTGGATCCGGTTCAGGCGCGAGCCTTTTGCTTGACCTGCCGCTGGCTGAAAAAATAGTCCAGAACACGGTGAAAGCCGTGAAGGTCCCGGTCAGCATAAAGATACGCAGCGGCTGGGATGATAAAAAAACGGTTTTCCTCGATTTTAATAAAATGGCCGAGGATAACGGGGTTTCGGCCATAACACTGCATCCGAGGACCCGCATGCAGATGTTCAAGGGCAGGTCAAACTGGGAGCACATAGGCATACTTAAGTCGCACTCAAAACTTTTTGTCATAGGAAACGGCGACGTAACCAGCAGGGAAGACGCGCTCAGGATGCAAAAAGAAACGCTATGCGACGCTGTCATGATAGGCAGGGCCGCCATAGGCAACCCGTTTATTTTCAAGGAGATAGCCGATGAAACATACAACCCGACTTTAAGGGAACGGATAATGACCGCAGCCAGGCATTTTGAACTTCTATACTCCTTGAAAGGCAGGTTCGGTATGCTTGAGTCGAGGAAATATTTCAACAAATACCTGAAAGGTTTTGACCGCGCGTCGGATGTGAGGCAGGCCCTTATGAAGATGGAAGATAAGGATGAGATATTGAACTTCCTGAAGAACATGCCGGAAGCGCGATCGATAATTAATGATGAGGGTTAGAGACAAGACACTGGAGACTGGAGGCAGTCTAAAGTTTTTAAGCCAAAAGACAAAAGCCAAAAGNNCTTTTGGCTTAAAAACTTAAGGTCGTCCGCTCCAATCTCCAATTCGTTGTCTCTTAAACTAAACCGGGGTTTAATAGTTGACTTGAAGTAATAAAATGTGTATAATTATTCCAATAATTGATTGATGTGTCGGGAAAAGCAGACCACAGATTGATCAAAATTGCGCTTTTTATTGACTATTTCTTATAATTCTAAAAAAACAGAGACACGTTTTTTACCATTAAATGTTTATTTTATTATTAATTTTCGGCCTTGAGTCGGAACATTGAATAAAAACGGCGCCTCAAAACAAGGAGTCTTAAAATGAAACTACCTGAATTAAAAATGGGGAACCTTACCGCAAAATTTCCGATTATACAGGGCGGCATGGGCGTCGGAATTTCACTTTCCAATCTTGCCTCGGCTGTGGCCAATGAAGGCGGCATAGGGGTTATTTCCACTGTCGGGATATGCTTCAAACAGCCCGACGCGTTCTCTGATTTTGTGGAGTCAAACAACCGCGCTTTGAGGGAAGAGATCAGGAAAGCAAAGGCTTTGACCAAGGGCCTGCTGGGGGTTAACATACTCGGCGCCATGACGAATTATGACGATATAGTAAAGACATCCATTGAAGAAGGTATCGATGTTATTATTTCCGGGGCCGGTCTTCCGCTGAGCCTCCCAAAATTCAAGATCGAAATGAAATCAAACGTAAAACTCGCGCCTATCGCCTCATCAGGCAGGAGCGCCGCCATCATCTGCAAATCATGGGACACCAAGTACAACACCGCGCCTGATATCGTCATTGTCGAAGGGCCAAAAGCAGGCGGGCATCTGGGATTCTCATATGAAGAACTGCAGCATATGGAAGACCATAATCTTGAGAAACTTATCACTGATGTTATCGAAGCGGTCAAACCATACGAGGCAAAATACGGGCGTAAAATACCGGTCATTGCGGCCGGTGGTATTTATACAGGCACAGATATAGCCAGGATCATGGAGCTCGGAGCTTCCGGCGTACAGATGGGCACGAGGTTTGTGGCCACCGAAGAATGCGACGCGAGCCCGATATTTAAAGAGGCGTTTTTAAATTGCAAGGAAGGCGACATCACGCTTATAAAGTCGCCGGTGGGCCTGCCGGGAAGAGCGATAAAAAATAAATTTCTTGAACTCGTAGAGGAAGGCCATAAAGTACCCATCAAATGTCCATACCACTGTTTGAAGACCTGCAAAGTCGAAGACAGCCCGTACTGCATAGCATCGGCGCTTGTCGCCGCGGCCAAAGGCATCATGAACAACGGTTTCGCGTTCTGCGGAGCGAACGCATGGAGGGTCACAAAGATAGTGACCGTAAAAGAACTCATGCAGGAGCTCATCACAGAAGCCGAACTGACCTTCAAAGGCGTGGCATTAAGCCCGGCGGTTTAAGTCCGGGTTCTATATAGCGTAGCTGCGTATGGCATCCTGAGCTTGTCGAAGGAACCAGCTGAAAAACACAGAACAATTAAAAATTCAAAATTAAAAATGTAAAATTAAGGTGTCGCTTTGCGNNAAGCCCGCGGCAATAGACCATAATTTTGAATTTTTAATTCTTAATTTTTAATTGTACTTTTGCACCGAAATTATCCTTTTGACTATCCCCCAGAAACATATTATAATAACCTGTAATTCATACTAAAATGGCTGTCCTATTTCCAGCCCCAAAAGGATTGATAATATGAAGAAAATGGTAATACGCGGCGGCAGGGCGCTTAAGGGAACTGTGCGTACCGGCGGGTCCAAGAACGCCACTTTGCCCATTATGGCCGCGGCTTTATTGTCCGACGAGCCTTCCACAATTTCCGGCATACCAATGGTCCGGGATATACGGACCATGTCTGAACTTTTTAAAATACTCGGCGCGAACGCTTACGTCGACAGCAATATGCTTCACGTCCAGCCTGACTCCATCAAGAATTTTAGCGCGCCTTATGACCTGGTCAAGACCATGCGCGCTTCGATATATGTGCTCGGGCCCCTGCTTGGCAAATACGGCAAGGCTAAAGTTTCCTTGCCGGGCGGCTGCGCCATCGGGCTGCGGCCGATCGACCTGCACCTCATGGCCATGAAAAAGCTCGGCGCGAAGATAGAGATAAAACACGGGTATGTCCTGGCTTCCGCGAAAAAATTAAAGGGCGCCAGGATCGTTTTCCCGAAGGCCTCTTTGGGCGCGACAGTTAACGCGATGCTTGCGGCGGTACTCGCGCAGGGCAGGACAATCCTCGAGAACGCATCAAAAGAACCCGAGATAACAGAATGTATTAACTTCCTGAAAGAGATGGGCGCGAAGATAGAAGGCGCCGGAACAGGGACAATCACGATAGCCGGCGTAAAAAAGTTGAACGGTGTTAAAAAATATAATGTAATATCCGACAGAATAGAGGCGGCCACCCTAATTGCCGCAGCCGTAATTACAAAAGGTTCGGTAACCGTGGAAAATGTTTGCACCGGGCATCTGGAACTTTTCTTCGATAAGCTGCGGGAAGCCGGAGCGAAATTCGAGATAAAGGGCGGCAGCGTCATAGTGAAGCCCTACAAAGGAAGATTAAAGGCCGTCGGCATCACGACAGAGCCTTATCCCGGGTTCCCGACCGATGTCCAGGCGCAGTGGATGGCCCTTATGACCCTCGCCCAGGGCGATACTATAATAAAGGAAAAGATATGGGAGAACAGGTTCATGCACGTGCCGGAACTATCCCGTATGGGCGCCGATATTAAAATAGACGGGAATACCTGCATTGTCGCCGGCGTCAAAAAATTAAGCGGCGCCAGTGTAATGGCTTCCGATTTGAGGGCGAGCGCCGCGCTCATTATCGCGGGGCTTGCGGCCGAAGGCGAGACGGAAATAAGAAGGATATACCACCTGGAGCGCGGTTATGAAAACCTGGAAATAAAACTCGCGGGGCTCGGCGCGAATATAAAGCTTGAGAACGAGGATTCAATATGAAGCTGCAGCTGATATTTGTCCTCTGCGGGACCGTGATTTTTTTGGTCTCCTCCGTATTTGCCGGGGTGCTGGCTTTCTACTATAATATACCCCCGTATTTTGTTTTTTACCTCATGCTTGCCGCGGCAGTGATGATCTTTATCATAACCACTTTATTCATGCGCGGTTATCACGAAAGTGTAATGGATATGGTGATAAAGGCTATAAAAGGGGAACTGCCGGCCGGAGGTGGTTACGCAAAGGAGGAGAGTTTCAGCAGGGTTATAACTGAATTAAAGAAAAACCAGGAAGAACTGGGGACTAAAATAATCCTGGAAAAGGCGGATTTCAGCCATATTATGGAAGGCCTTGAGGGAGTTAAAAGTGTATATGACGCCGAGCGCGGGAAAAGCGGAGAGATCAAGAAGGATATCACGAACATAAAAAATTTCATCACGGCCAATATTAGGACATTTGAAAAGATCAAGGCGATCGGGCTTGAGATAAAGAACACTTCCAAAAAGATTGATTCCGCCACGCAGAGCGTTTTGATCGACGCAAAGCGGCAGTCTGAAAAGGCCGGAAGCGGGGTCAGGGCGATTGGAAAGGAAATTCAGAGCATAACGGAACTTAAACAGTCGATTATCTCCTCCACGGAGATTATCAAGGAACTCATAGACATGTCCAGGAAGATCAAGACGTTTGTCACCACCATTGTGGACATGACGAAAAAGACAAATTTGCTTGCCTTAAACGCCGGCATTGAAGCCGCGCGCGCCGGCGAGGCCGGCAAAAGTTTTTCGGTCGTTGCCGAGGAGATAAAGAACCTGGCAAACAACTCGAATCAGTCGGCCGAAGATATAACGCAGATACTCCAGGATGTCCAGAACAGGACCGCCGAGGTTATTGAAATGATAAAGATGACGGAGAAAATAGAGGAGAACATAAGGACCTTCTATCAGACGGGGGATATATTTATAGGGATCGTGAAAGATGTCAAAAGCGTCGAGAAAATAATCGCGTCCATCTCGGGCTACACTGACGAGCACTTTACCGATTCCGAGCTTATGTTCAAGATCGTGAGCGAGTTCTATAAGAAGACCGAGGACTACAACAAACTTGCCGACAGGATGAACGATGAAGTGAATGAACTCGACAGGGCCGGCTCAAATGTCTACGCGGGTATTGATAATGTGATCGCGTCGATCAATAAGATCAGGGGATAAAACAGATGGAAAACGAAAGAAACTCATTTACAGAGGCCCAGGCGCAGAACGAGCGGCTAAAAAAATTAAAGGAACAAAAAGATCTTTCTGACAAGGCGAAAAAAGA
>PMTB01000259.1 GCA_003167475.1 candidate division FCPU426 bacterium
GGAATTTGACGCCGTCCTTGGTTATCTTGCGCATATCTTTGAGTGAAAATACCTGGAAGCCGCCCGAATCCGTAAGGATCGCGCCTTTCCAAGCCATGAATTTGTGCAGGCCCCCGGCTTTTTGTATGATATCAAGACCGGGCCGCAAATACAGATGGTAGGTGTTGCCGAGTATGACTCTGATATCCATTTTTTCCATGTCTTCAGGAGTCATTATTTTGACCGTGGCCTGAGTGCCCACGGGCATGTAAACGGGCGTGGTTATTTTGCCATGTAGGGTGTCTATCTCGCCGACCCTGGCATTCTTGTATTTGTGGAGTACCTTAAAGAATTCCACTTTGGAGCGCCTTCAGGATAGGCTTGTCAAGCCGCTGTTTATTGGCGTAGTTCGGGCTTTTCGCGTATTTATCCGAGTAATCCCAAATGCCAAAATCCATATTTTTGTAATTCCAGTAGGTATAGGAAATCTTGTTCTTTTTCATTATATCGATAAAATCCTGCGTCCAGTTGGACCGCGTTTTGACCGAAGCGTGCGCTACACAGCCAAACTCGCCGCACAGAACCGGCACTTTGTATTTTTTCTTGAAATCCAGGGCCATCTTCACCAGATTTTCAAGCCCCTTTTTGTCCCAGTATTTGTTCATATTCTTGAAAAATATCGCAAAGTCATTCTCTGTTTTTTTCACTGCTTTTTCCGCCTCGTCCATGCCGCCGGGCTGTCCCGGGTATTCCACAAGTTTTTTATAAATATCATTGCGGACAAAACCGGTCCACTCCGCCATCTGATGCGTGACCACGATGGGCTCGTAAAAATGGAAACTGTAGATTATCTTTTTGTCGTTCTTGTATACCTTCAGGTGTTCCATGGTGTGCACGTTCCCCCACCTGTTTGACTCTATGACAACCCAGTGCTTTTTGTCGTATTTGCGTATAGCCTTGAGCCCTTCCGCGGCCAGAGAGTTCCATAAAGCGTCCTTTTCGGCCACAGGCTCATTTAAAAGTTCATACATGATCTTGTTTCCGCGTTTCGCATAACGCTGCGCCAGGAATTCCCAAATCTTTACAAAACGTTTCCTGCTGGGAGCTTTTTTGTCCCAAATATCGTTCGCGTCGCGTTCCTTTGCGAAGGTGTGCCCGGGCGACTTGTGAAGGTCAATCATGAGCCACAAACCGTTCTTTTCGGCCCAGCCAACGCAGTTATCGAGATATTTCAATCCTGCCTCGTCGTAAACATAAGGCTTGTCGTCACGTTCAAACAACATGTAGTCTACCGGAAGGCGCACAATATTGAATCCCCAGGCTTTGACGGTCTTAAAATCCTTTTCAGTTATAAAAGTCTTAAGATGTTCTTCGTTCAGGTCAGCCTGCGATAAAAACCCGCCAAAATTCACGCCCTGTAAATACATAAAACCCTCCATGATTTAAGTCAAAATTTAAATGTAAGAGATGATAATGAAAACCCGGATTAAATCAATATGAAATATGATTTCTTATTGTTTGTTTTCATTAAACAATTCTTCACTTAGCCGTTCAGTATTACAACGGCCGCCGCGTTTATTAGTTGCACGGCAAAAGCCCGCAGCTTGTCAAGAAAGATATTTCTTTTACACGCTCATTAAAATCGCAATCCATACCTCTAATGCGATTTTAATGATTTATTTGTTATTAAACCCCATACTCTGCGATATCTTCTCCGCCGTCAGCTTTATCTGCTCGCCGAATTCCTTGACCTTTTCCTCGTTCATCCTCAAAGCCGGCGATGTGATGGCGATGCAGGCTATCACCCTGCCGCGGTAATTGCGTACCGGCGCCGAGACAGATACAAGGTCGGGCGAATATTCCTGATTATCCACGGCGTATCCAAGCGTCCTTGCCTGGTTAACGGAGTCCTTTAATTTGTCAAGCGTATCTATTGTGTACGGCGTAAAAGGCTCGAATTTAATAATTTTCACTATTTCATTGAGCCTGTCTTCAGGAAGGCATGCCAGCCAGATCTTGCCGGGCGCCGAGCAGTGAAGCGGCACTCTCTCTCCCACATTCGACTTTACACCCACCCTTTCGAGCGTCTCAAGCACATCCACATAAAGCACCTTGTACTGGTCCACTATGGCAAGCTGTATTGTCTCACCGGTTGTCCTCCAAAGCTGCCGCAGGTATGCCATGGAATGCTGGCGTATATCAAGCTTTGATAGCACCGCGTTCCCAAGTTCAAAAAGCCTCATTCCCAGCTTGTACTTTGATGTTTCAGGGTCCTGCTCCACATATTTCCTCAGCATCAGGGTCGTAAGGAGCCTGTGTACCGTGGACTTATGAAGTTTCAATTCCTTTGACAGTGTGGTCACTCCCACTCCGGTCTTGTACTCGCTCAGGGTTTCAATGATGTCAAGGGTGCGTTCTACTGATTGTACCGTGGTATCGTAAACCTGTTTTCTCCTCATGTATCCTCCAAGAACATTCATTACGCAGATTTTTTAAATTGTTATTCGTAGGTACTGGCCGAGATCCTTAGTGTTACGCGCCTGTTCTGCTTGCGGCCCTCAGGAGTGTCATTGGTCGCGATGGGCACGCTGTCTCCCTTTCCGACCGAGGTGAATATTTTCGGGTTCATCTCAAAGAGTTCAACAAAGAACTTGGATACGGCTTCGGCCCTTGCCTGCGACAGCGCCTGGTTTGTCGGGTACTTGCCCCTGCCGCTTACGGGAACATTATCAGTGTGTCCTTCCACAATTACCCTCGGCTTATCCATCGCTTTTATCTGGTCCGCGTATTTCTGCAGGTCCTTGTAAACGCTTATCTTGACATCGGCTTTGCCTATGTCAAAAAGCGTGTCAGCCGCGAGCGTTATCACTATTTCCCTGGGCAGCACTTTTACCTGCTGGGTCCGTGACCTCCCCCAGTTGCCGACACTGTCCATGGCAAAGAAAGTATATGTGTATGTTGTTTTTGTGGAGACTGAATTCAAGCCGGTATCGTCGGAACCGTCCCATGTGACCGGAACAGGCTCGCCCTGGCCCGAATATGTCTTAAAGACCTTGCCGTCCATGGTGCCGATTATGAGTTTCCACGCGCCTATGCCGTGCAAATCCTGCGCGTATTCGCTGAAATTAACAGGCACAACCAGCGTTGTCAAAGCACCGGGTTTTATTATCTTCGGGTTTGCGTCGCCGGTTATTGTGGGAGGGGTATTATCGAGCGCGACTACCGCCGGCAGTGACGTGGATTTTATGCCGTTGCCGTAATCAACCGTCAGCACCGCCCTGTAGTTCCCGTCGGGACAAACCTGTTTAAAATCATTGTAACCGTTCCAATAGATCTTTGACCAGTTGGTGACCGGGATCATGGACTTTACAGGCATATTATTGGCGCCGTAAACGGTCAGCCACGCTTTCCTTACCTTGCCTTTTGCCATGAGCTTGGGGATCGCAAAAGTGAAATCCAGGAACTTGTCGTTATTTGGAGAGAATACGGCAGGATACATCCTCAACCTGACTTCAGGGGAACCGAACTTATATGAAGCCGTGATCCTGTGCGTCATTCCAAGGTCATCGGTGGTGTAGGGCACATACGCGTAATCAAGTTCAAAACCGCTTACAAGAATGCCGGCGCCCGCTGTGAATTGGTTAATGGTGCCGCCCTTCCAGCCGGCGCGCAAAGACAATATATCAAATATAGTGAACCCTCCGCCGATGCCAAAATTGATGTCGTTATCGGTCACATATTCCGCGTCAGCCTCAAAATTGAGGAAATTATTCGTATAACCAAGCCCAAGCTTCGCCGATATCGGCTGCATGAACCCTTCGGTCAAAAATTTCGTCTCCAGCCCGACATTCTTAAAAACAAGCCCTATATCAAAGCCGGGCAGCATACTAACATCGTAAACAAGACCGAGGTCGAGCATGCCGGTTATGGCCGAACCGTTAACGGCGTTTGAAGGATCTATGGCGTAGTCAAGTATCTTAAGATTTGCGCCAATGAAAAAGTTATCCGAAAACTCGGTCGCGTAACTTATAATGCCGCTGAAAGCGTACGGCGATATGGAGCCTATCGTGTCATAACCATCAAGATTTGACGGATCAATTACAGTTTTATTCATGGACGGCATACTCATATAATTAAGCGAAAAAGCCATGTTCCCGAATTCAAACGGAAGCAAAAGCGCGAGGCTTTCGTACCTGAATTGTTGGAACCATTCGATATGGGTAAATGACACATCGCCGAGCATTGATTTTCCAAGGCCCGCCGGATTGTAAAATATGGAGTTTATATCGTCCCCTGTTGCCACATAAGCCTCTCCAAGGGCCGCTGCTTTGGCCGGCGGCAGTATTTTAAGGTAATTATTGGCTGTGGTCCCTATCATGGACGCGTCGGCAAAAAGTAAAACTCCTGTAGATACAAAAAGCAAGAGGGCCAAAAATGCAATTTTTCTCAAAGTATCTCCCTTTTTCGCTTAGTGAAATAGTTATTTTACTGTTATTATTTTGTCAGATTGCGGTTTGTTTGTCAATAACTTTTTTTGCCTTTGGAAATCGGGTTTCAGGATTTTTTTAGTGATAACTACTGTTTCTCAATACAAGACAATCATTTCTGATTCGAGAACTGGATTGTTCTGTGTTCTCTGTTCTATGTTCCGTGCAGGACCAACCAGTCTCCTTTACAATTGCAACCCTTATCTTGCTGTGGTATCATGCGTTTGCACAGAACATAGAACATAGAACCCAGAACATAGAACAAAGGAGATTTACATGTCCGTAACCATGAAACAGATAGCAGCTATAGCCGGCGTAACACCCACAACAGTATCGCTTGTCATGAAAGACAGTAAAAAAGTGAGCGCAAAAACAAAGGAAAAAATAAGAAAGCTTATGGGCGATATGGACTACTATCCCGATATAAGCGCAAGCAACTTAAAGCAGGGCAAGACAAACACCATCGCGGTTTTGTCCACGTTCCTTCACGGCATATTCAAGATGGAATTCGTAAACGGCGTTGAATCGGTCATTATTGATTCCCCCTACCGGCTTAACCAGTTCTATACCAGGATCGGAGAAGAGGCAAAGAAACACAAGGAAATCCTGCTTGGCAAGATGGCCGACGCGGTCATAACAATGAGCCTTAACACCGACCCAGCCATGCTTCATACTATGAGGGGCAAAGGAAAACATGTCGTGCTGGTGGAGGACGTGCTTGAAGGTTTCCCGGGCGTTAAGTTTGATAATTTTCGCGGAGCTTACATGGCGACCGAACACCTCATAAAAAGCGGAAGAAAAAAAATAGCGTTTTCCATAGCGGAGTTCAAAATGTACAGCGGCCACCAGAACGTTGACGAAAGGCTGAAAGGTTATAAAAAGGCCTTAAAAGACAATAATATCGAATTTGACAAGGACATGATTGTGGAACTCCCGAACTATACGATCGAAACGGGCCGCAGCATATTCACCACCCTGAAAAATAACAGGATCAAATACGACGCGATCTTCTGCGCTTCCGGCGACCTGACGGCCGCGGGGTTCCTTAAGGAAGCCGCGGCAAACAAGATAGGCGTCCCGGATGATATAGCCGTGGTGGGTTATGACGACACCATAATAGCTTCGGCCACTTCCCCGGGTCTTACGACCATAAGGCAGCCGGCCTTTCAGATGGGCCAGGCCGCCTGCAGGCTGGCGATATCGCTGATGGAACAAAAGAGCGGGGATAATAACCGCATAATAGTTTTCAATCCGGAACTTATAAAGCGGGAATCGGCGTAAGACTTAAGTTATAAAGCCAAAAGACAAAAGCCAAAAGTAAAGTATCAAAGTAATAAAGTAAGTGCAAGCAAGCCTTAAACCCGGCTCTCCTTAACAGTTATCAACTTTGCACTACTTGCCTTATTACTTAACTTTTGTCTTTTGGCTTTTG
>PMTB01000030.1 GCA_003167475.1 candidate division FCPU426 bacterium
GTAGGGGCGGACCTATGTGTCCGCCCGCCAGGGGCATTAAAACCAGGCCAATCGCACGGCCAATGCAGAACAAGAGTGCCACTGAAATAAATACTTGAAACGCGATTAAAACCCTGTATAATGATTTTTGTTTTTAAGTGCGCCCGTAGCTCAGTGGATTAGAGCGTCTGGCTACGAACCAGTAGGCCGCAGGTTCAAGTCCTGCCGGGCGCACCAAAAAAAAGAGTCCCTTAATGGGACTCTTTTTTTCATATAATACCATACCTCTCCCGGCAGGACTTGAAGGGCGCTGCCGGAGCATCAATCAACCTATAATTCTAGGCTACGGCAGTGCCAGTGGGGCCGCGCAAGGCGTCACAGACGAATTACCTGTGACGACTGGAGTGACCAAGTCCTGCCGGGCGCACCATTTTTGCTTTGCAAAAATGGAGAACAGTTGAGCAGTGGACATAGTCGCGCGGACCATCGGATACAAGAGACTTTCAAATCCGCATCTAGGCGCACCCCGGTGGGACGAAGGGGTGCGACTACAAATACCATCCATTCCGCCATATAAAAGCCTGCGTCAGAGAGGCAGCAAGCAGCCTCTCTACGCACCGTTATCTGTCATTAGTAATTATCTACTTTATCAAACCTTTACCCACGCACTCGTCTATCAGGCTTTTCGCGTATTGCCACAGTTCTTCAGAGCCGTTGGCTATGTGTTTGTTCACGTTATATACCTGTTCTGCTTTTACTTTGTTTGTCCGCCAGGCGTCTGCGTCCGTAAAATAATTCTGCATCACCGGCTCCAGGCGGTCTATGGCCGCGGCGAATTTGGATTCCGCGGTTTGTTTGCTTTCAAACTCGTGCCATAAGGCGTAGAACTCGATGTTTTGCGGCTCCGGGAGCAGGCCGAATACCTTTTTTGCCGAGGACATGTCCTCTTCGGACGGCTGCACGCCTTTTTTTGCGTAAACGATTGTGTCGCCAGTATATATCTCCGGGATGTCGTGTATAAGGACCATTTTTATGACTTTCGGCACGTCCAGCAGGGTGTTGGAGTGTTCGGATAAAACCATGGCCATCATGGCCAGGTGCCAGGAATGTTCGGCGTCGTTTTCGTGGCGGGACTTATCAAACAACTTGGTTTTGCGGAAGATGGATTTGATCTTGTCTATTTCGAATATAAAGGCGAGCTGGGACTGCAGTTTGCCGGTCATATGAAACCTCCATGATATTGGTTGAGTAATAGTATACAATATTTAGGGTGCAATCCGCAATTCATAACCTTGAAAAATCCGGTATTTGTTGTATAATTTTACCTATTAACTGCCATTGACAAACTAAAGGGAGAGCCAATGAAGACCATTTACAACTGCCACTCGCACGTATTTACGAACATGTCGGCGCCCAATAATTTTCTTTTTAACGAAGGCATGCCTGTTATCGGATGGATACCCGGGCTTACAAAACTGCTTTTCAGGCGTAATTTTTCCAAAGGACTCGGGAAATTTATGCACAACCTTTTCTCTTTCTCTTCGGACGATGTTTTTGACCGGTACGCGGCTATGCTCAATATCGGCAATGACAAAAGCTCGGAAGACATATTTAACCTCATGCGCGGCTATTACCCCGAGGGTACCGTATTCGTGGTTTACAGCATGGACATGCACTTTATGAAGGCGGGTAAGTGCAGGCAGAGCTACATAGAACAACTCGACGAACTGGCGGCTCTAAAGCAGAAGTACCCTGCGCTTATAAAACCTTTTATAATGCTTGACCCCCGCAGGGGCAAGCTGGAAATAGAGGCCCTGGCAAAGGAATATATTGAAACAAAGGGCTTTTGCGGCATAAAAGTTTACCCTCTGCTCGGGTACTATCCTTATGATGACCGTCTTTCCGGCGTGTATGATTACGCCCAGAAAAACGGCATACCTGTCACAGGGCACTGCGCGGGCGGGCCGGTTTTTTACAGGAAAAAACTCACGCCTGATATGATAGACCCCAATGCTCCGGTCAAACCGTCGGATTTTAAAAATCCATGCTATCATTTCAGCCATCCGAAATGTTTTGAAAAAGTCGTTGAAAAATACCCGCGCCTGAAACTGAACCTGGCCCATTTCGGCGGGGGCGAGCAACTGGATAATTACCTCGGGATTTCCTGGGAACACCCTGATGAAAAGTCCGGGAACTGGTTTGTCCAGGTGAAAAGGGTCATGAAAAAACACAGGAACGTATATTCGGATATTTCCGGGGGGTTCCAACAGTCCCGCTATCTTCCGGTACTGAAGCTGGCCATGCTCGACAACCGCATATCCGGCAGGATACTCTACGGCTCTGATTTTTATATGGAGCAGATAGATATGACGGAGAGGGAGTTCAGCGTTGAGGCAAGGGCCATGCTCGGGGAAAAGGATTTTTTCAGGATAGCCAATGAAAATGCCATGAAGTTCCTCGGATAATATTAAAATAGCTTTGGAGGTCTAGTTGCGATTTTAATATGGGTCAACGTTACTATAATTAAATAAGGAGAAATATAATGAACGCAATAACGATCCTGGTAATATCCCTTTGCGTCCTGACCCTTGCCTACAGGTTTTACGGCGCGTTTTTAAGCGCGAAAGTGCTCGTCTTGGACCCGAAAAGGGAAACGCCCTCGCACAAGTTAAAGGACGGACATGATTATTTGCCTACAAACAAATGGGTGCTTTTCGGCCACCACTTCGCGGCTATAGCCGGCGCCGGGCCTTTGATCGGGCCCGTGCTCGCGGCGCAGTTTGGGTATTTGCCCGGGCTAATGTGGATACTGATTGGTTCAGTTCTCGCAGGGGCCGTGCATGATTATGTCATTTTATTCGCCTCTGTCAGGCACCAGGGCGCTTCGCTTCACCAGATAGCGCGCGATTATGTTGGAAAACTTACGGGCGGCTCCACGGCAATAGCCGTGCTATTTATTATTGTAACGGCACTTGCCGGACTGTCCATCGCGGTCGTGAATGCCCTGTCACAGAGCGCGTGGGGGACGTTCACCATAGCGCTTACCATACCCGCGGCGATATTTGTCGGACTTTACATGACAAAATTCAGGAAAGACAAAATACTTGAGGCTTCCATTATAGGAGTCGCATTGCTGCTGTTTGGGGTATTTTTCGGGTTCTACGTGCAGAACTCGCCATTCGCGCAGTACTTCACCTTTGATAAAAAACAGCTTGCGGTGATACTGGCCGTGTACGGCTTTTTCGCGTCAGTGCTTCCCGTTTGGCTCCTTTTGGTGCCCAGGGATTATATAAGTTCATACCTGAAGATTGGAACTATCGGTTTGCTGGCCATAGGCATAATGATAGTCGCCCCGAAAATACAGATGCCTGCCATCACCCAGTACGTGAACGGCGGCGGGCCGATCATTCCCGGCAAGGTGTGGCCATATGTCTGCATTACCATAGCCTGCGGGGCCATATCAGGTTTCCACGCTTTAATTTCATCAGGCACCACCCCCAAAATGATAAATAATGAAAAAGATATGCTGGCCATAGGCTACGGCGCCATGGTCGTGGAAAGTATAGTTTCAGTAATGGCGCTTATCGCGGCGACATCGCTGATACCGGCTGATTATTTCGCGATAAACTGCAAGCCCGAGATTTTTGCCAAGCTCGGGCTCGTGCCACAACGGCTGTCCGAACTTTCCATGATGGTTCAGGAAAATGTCGCGGGCAGGCCGGGCGGCGCGGTATCGCTGGCCGTGGGAATGGCCTATATATTTTCCGGCATTCCCGGAATGAAAGCGCTGATGGGATACTGGTACCACTTCATAATAATGTTCGAGGCTTTGTTCATACTCACGACAATAGACGCGGGCACGAGGGTGGCCCGCTATATACTGCAGGACATTGCAGGGAAGGCGTACAAGCCGTTCGGGGACAGGAAATGGGTCCCCGGGGTAATCATCACAAGCGGCATGATAGTTTTGGCCTGGGGTTACCTTGTTTACAACGGCGACATATCGACCATATGGCCCATGTTCGGGGTTGCCAACCAGCTTCTCGCCACAGCCGCGCTTGCCATAGGCACTTCCGTTATATTGAAAAATAATAAAAAAAAGATATACGGCCTTGTCACGTTCATCCCCATGGTGTTCATGCTGGTTACGACCGTGGTTGCGGATATGGAAAATATCCTTATCAATTACCTGCCGCTTAAGACTTTCAACGGGAACTTAAACGCGTTTTTATCCGGGACCATGCTCGTGCTTGTGATGATAATAGTGGCCGATTGCTCAGTAAAGTGGTACGGTTACATAAATAAATACGGCTGGGTGCATGAACCGGAACGGGACAAAAACCTTTTTGAAAAAGCCGAGACAACGCCGGACCTGGGAGATTAAATGGACCACGAATACTTCATGCGTGAAGCAATAAAAGAGGCTCAAAAAGCGGCGAAAAAGGACGAGGTGCCGGTGGGCGCAGTCATAGTCAAAGACGGCAANNGCAAAATAATAGCCCGCGCGCACAACATAATAGTGGCAAAGAAGGACCCATGCGGCCATGCCGAAGTCCTGGCTATAAGGAAGGCTGCTAAAAAAACAGGCAGTGAAAGGTTGAACGGGGCAATACTTTATGCTACAATTGAACCCTGTCCGATGTGCTCAGGCGCGATTTTACTGGCAAGGATAAAGACCCTTGTTTACGGGGCGTGCGATCTGAAAACAGGCTCATGCGGAAGCGTGCACGCGGTGATAAATGATACAAGGAACAACCACCAGGTGGAAGTTATAAAAGGCGTGCTGAAGGATGAGTGCGGCGGGATGCTGAGCGGGTTCTTCAGGGCGAAAAGGAAGAAGACCCGGAATTGATAAAAACGGTATTATGTAGCCGCACCCTCTACGATTCACCGGGGTGCGCTTG